>NZ_UQBH01000004.1 GCF_900539295.1 uncultured Megasphaera sp. | reverse complement strand
TCGACGGGGAGGTTTGGCACCTCGATGTCGGCTCATCACATCCTGGGGCTGAAGTAGGTCCCAAGGGTTGGGCTGTTCGCCCATTAAAGTGGTACGCGAGCTGGGTTCAGAACGTCGTGAGACAGTTCGGTCCCTATCCATCGCGGGCGGAAGAAACTTGAAAGGGGCTGCTCCTAGTACGAGAGGACCGGAGTGGACCGACCGATGGTGTACCAGTCATGGCGCCAGCCGTGCAGCTGGGTAGCTACGTCGGGGACGGATAAACGCTGAAAGCATCTAAGCGTGAAACCAGCCTAAAGATGAGGTTTCTCATTGTGAAAACAAGTAAGGTCCCACAAAGACGATGTGGTTGATAGGCCGGAAGTGGAAGTACAGCGATGTATGGAGCGGACCGGTACTAATAGACCGAGGACTTGACTTAAGCAGCGAACCAGGTTTAAAGGACCGAAGGGACGCATAAACCTTCGTGAGTCGCTTACTCCGAAGCAAGGCTTCGGAGTGGGTGAGGGAATCTGGTGACAGATAATCCCAGACCGGAAGCCGAAAGGCGACTAGTCTAAGGACTCAGAAATGTGGCATCTTAAATGACGGATGTCGAAGACGACCAGACTGCCGCAATCAGCAGATGTGTTGCGCTTAAGAAGAATCACTCAGAATAAAGGAAGTTAAGACAAACATTTTTATGCAGTTGTCAGGATACGAATCCTGAAACATAAATTCAGTGGCGATAGCTGCGGGGATCCACCTGTTCCCATGCCGAACACAGCAGTTAAGGCCGCAAACGCCGAAAGTACTTGGGGGGAGGCCCCCTGGGAGGATAGGAAGCCGCTGATTAAGCAAGAAGCACTTCGATAATGAAGTGCTTCTTTTTGTATGTAAACAATGAAATGAAAATGACGGATGCCAAGGGCGACCAGACTGTCGCTGCAGGTCCATATGGCCCCTTTCCGGATGGGATGTCGAAGACGACCGGATTGCCCGTATCAGAACCAGGCGTCAGCTTTTACGACGGATGCCGATAGGCGACCAGACTGTCGCTGTCGGGGCCATGTAGCTTCTTTAAATGGTGGATGTCGGAGACAACTGGATTGCCCGTATCGGGACCATATGACTGCTTTAAAATCGGGAGTAGCAGGTGACAAGTCTGAACGCACAGACACATCGGGAACTTTCTGACGAAAAGCCGTAGGCGACAATTTCGAAGCCTAGCTACATCTGATACCTCTCTTTATATTAACGCCGCCAGCCTAAAAATACTTCTTTATTCGCTTACTACTTACAGCCATTCCGCCCTTCTCGAAAACATATATCTTAACAACGAAAAAGAAGCACCGACTGACGTCAGTGCTTCTTTTCATATATATGCCCTGTTGTAATTGTTAAGCAGAGCGGATAAAAAGGAGATAGGAATATGGGAGACAAATTAATTACTCGGCAGTCCGTTAAGAAAGAGCAGCCAAGGTCTTCACCTTACATCGGTAATATGAAATTTCTTATTTTCCTGATAGACGATCATGGATACGCGGTCATTTTCATCAAAGGAGACGGTCAAATAATAGTCGGGATAGACGACATCGCTCAGCAAATAGGCCGGTCCAATGGCCTTTAATTCATACATGAGGTGAAATGCCGGCTTCAGTGTTTTGAGGACGTCATCCTTTTTGTCGCCGATTTTTAAACCATAAAAAGAATGAGTGACCGCATCGTCAGGACTGATGATAAGCATCTCTTTGGTGCGCCGCATTCCGTACAGATCCTGAAAAATCGTATTTTCTTGAAGGCCGGCGGCATGGACATTAGCAGAAATGGCTGTCGAGAAAGGAAGGACAAGGGCAAATATTAAGAGAATGCAATATTTTTTCATGAGGACTCCTTAAAGTGTGGTTCTTTTTTTGTTGAATCTGGGAACATGATTTTTTATTGCTGTCAGTTTATATAGGAATCTGTCCGGTAATTGGACGAGGACGATGCCCGAGATGATGAAGACGGCTCCGAGCAATTGCACCGATGTCAGCATTTCGTTGAGGAAAACGGCACCGAGAACGGCGGCAATCAAGGGATTGAGGGCTGTAAACAGGCCGGCTTTTTCAGCACTGGTATATTTTTGGGCGACGGGCTGGAAGGTGAAACCGAAAACGGAGCAGATAAAGACCAGGGCCAGGATGGCCGACCAAGTCGTCGTATCTGTCGGCAGAACGGGGATTTCAAACAGGGCCATGGCAATCGAACTGTACACCGCGAGAAAACCCATCTGCAGGATTCCCAGCAGCAGGGGATCGTATTCCCGGGCCATGCGGGCCGTTAGGCAGATCCATACGGTATAAAAGAGGGCCCCGGTCAGGCAGATGATTTCGCCGGCTTCCAGACTGAGGGCCTCCCCTTGGAGGGTGAGGCAGGCGATGCCGGTGAATAGTAGTCCCGTCGACAGTAAGACTTGCTTCTTAGGCCAATGGCGATTGATGACGGCCATGAGCAGGAGGACCCAGACGACAGACGTGTTTTCCAAGAATGCGACCGTTGAAGACGGAACTGTCGTTAAGCTGATCAGTTCACAGGCCATACAGCCGAAGAGCAGCGTCCCTAATAATCCAGCAGCTTTGAAGAGGGGCTTGGTGATGTTTGGCAGCCGCTTATGAAAAATAATCAGTAAAATGATGGTAGTCAGGAAAAAGCGGATAGCCAGTAATTCTAAGGGAGGCACTCCATGGAGGCCGATTTTTGATAATAAATAAGAAATGCTTCGTGAGATGATAACTGTGAGGAGTAATAATTCAGCAGTTCCCTGTTTCATACAAAAACCTCCTTACTTTTTTCTTATTTTTATGATACGCTATAATTGGCATAGAGAGAATAGCAAAATAATATATGAGGAATTGATAAAAAAGCAAAGGTGGTTTTTATGAATACGGAAAAATGCAGACTTCTCCTGCAGGTCGTTCGAGCCGGCAGTTTCTCAGCCGCTGCCGATCAATTGGGGTATACGCCGTCAGGGGTCATGCGGGCCGTTACGTCCCTGGAAAAGGAAATCGGCTTTCCCCTGTTGGGACGGACGGCTCAGGGCGTCCATTTAACCCGTGAAGGGACGGCTGTCCTGCCTTTCTTGCGGCAGCTCATCCGCGACGAAGAGACGATACTGCAGTACAGTGCCCAACTTCGCGGATTGACGGCCGGTGACATTTATATCGGTTCTTATTTCAGCGTCGCCGCTAATTGGCTGCCGCAGATTATCCAAGCCTTCCAGCAGGCCTACCCGGCAGTTCACGTCCATATCGAAGAATGTGCCAACAAGGCCATGTACGAAGGACTGGAAGAAGGGCGCTTCGACTGTTGTATCACGACGAAGCGCCCTTTTTCCGGAGATTGGATTCCTTTATGTGAAGATGAAATGGTCATGTGGCTTCCGGAAAATCATCCCTTAGCCAAGGCCAATGCCTATCCGCTGAAAGAACTAAGCAACGAATCGTTTATCGAATCACTGCCCCAGCAGGATACGGACTCGGAGCGGTTGTTGAAGGCAGAAAACATTTCCTGCCGCGTTCGTTATACAGCCATTGATAATTATACGACTTATCGTATGGTCGAAGCCGGCTTGGGCGTCAGTATGAACAACCGTCTCATGACGGCACAGTGGCAGGGGAAGGTTGCCATCTTACCGATGGATCCGGTTCACACCATCACCATTGGCATTGCCATTCCCAGCCGGGATATGGCCGCTCCGGCCGTAAAAAAATTCATAAAATACGTAAAGGACGGCATCAGCAAGCTGCGGCTGCCTACGATGACTCACTAGGAGAACCGTGTCTCTTCGGCAGAATGCAGTTGAGGCTGATGGCGATGATCGAAGCCAGGACGACCGGCGCTTTGCCGAAAATAGTCGTTACCCAGGCCGGGAAGAGGTGGAGCGATTCCGGGGCTGCCGAAAGCCCCATGCCTAAGGCGACGGCCAGGCCGATGATGGCCATGTTGCGAGGCGTGGCTCCGTCGGACAGGGCCAGTTTAATGCCGGTCATGGCAATGGAGGCAAAGACTGACACCGTAGCACCGCCGAGAACGGCGTAGGGAATCGTCGTCAAGAGGCCTGAAAACTTAGGGACGATGCCGGCAATGAGGATGATGACGGCTGCCAGTCCCAAGGTAGCGCGGTTGATGACTTTGGTTGTCGTAACGATGCCGACGTTTTGGCTGAACGAAGCCGTCGGCAAAAAGCCTAGGACTGAGCCCAAGATACTGGTAGCTCCTAAGCCTAAGATAGCGCCGTGGAGTTCGTCTGATGTAGGCTGGCGATTCATGGCTCCCGATGTGGTGGCCGAAAAATCGCCGATGGCCTGGATGGAATTGATGACGAACAGGATCGAAATGGCAATGCAGGCTGCCGGATCGAATTCTACGCCGAAATGGAGAATCCGCGGCATTTCAAAATAGCCGGCTGTCATGACGTTGTCGAACTGGACCATGCCCATGATCAAAGCCAAGATATATCCGGCCAAGATGCCGACTAATATCGACGCCAGGCGAAGGAGACCACTGGCAAAATGTGTGAAAAATGTCACAACGATTAGGGTGAATATAGCGACCATCCAGTTCTGCCAACTGCCATAGGTCGGCGTGCCAACGCCGCCGGCCATATAGTTGATGGCAATGGGATAGAGGGACAGGCCGATGGTGAAGACGACGGTCCCGGCAACGAGGGGCGGAAAGAATTTTCGGATGCGATGGATGCTGAGCCCTACCAGGATAGCGCAGATGCCGCCGAAAACTTCAGCCCCTAAGATGGCGGCGATACCGTAGTCGCCGGCCAAGGACTGCATGGTCGGAACGTAGGCAAAGCTGACGCCGAAGATGACCGGAAGGCCGGCACCGAAGTGAAGGCCTGTGCGGCGGCCCAGTGGATAGAGCTGAAGAATCGTACCGATGGCGGCAGCGATGAGGGAGGCCTGAATGAGGATAATTCTGTCGGGCTGGGAGAGACCGGCGGCACCTGCGACGATGATAGCCGGCGTGACACAGCCGACGATCATGGCTACGACGTGCTGTAAAGCAAGAGGCAGTGCCTCAAAGAAATGAGGAATGCCGTCCATGGCAAAGAGGGAGGCGCTGCGGGTGTTTGAGATAGGGAGTTTTTCCACAATGGTGCACCTCCTTTAAGGCTGATGAATGCGGGTTCCTGTTTTTCCTAGGATGCCTTCTTTTGCCTTTTGCAGCAAGGTAATGAGGGCCGTGCGGCCCGGGCGGGATTCGGCAAATTTGACGGCTGCCTGGACTTTGGGCAGCATCGAACCGGGAGCAAAGTGGCCTTGATCCATATAGGTTCGGGCTTCTTCCGGCGTTATGTCGTGCAGGGCCTTTTCTTCCGGTGTGGAGAAATTAATGGCCACGTTTTCGACAGCCGTCAAGATGATTAAGTAGTCTGCGCGGAGGTCTTCGGCAAGGAGTTCACTGACGAAGTCTTTGTCGATGACGGCGCTGGCGCCTTTCAGATGGTTGCCCTGATGAACGACGGGGATGCCGCCGCCTCCGCAGGCGATGACCAGCTGTCCCGATTCGACGAGGGTTTTAATGGCACCGATTTCGATGATTTCCCTCGGCAGGGGCGAGGCGACGACGCGGCGCCAGCCGCGGCCGGCATCTTCTTTGACGATGTAGCCGTATTCTTTGGCGGCGTGTTCTGCCTGTTCTTTAGTCATGAAGTGGCCGATGGGCTTGGTCGGATTTTTAAAGGCCGGATCTTCGGGATCGACGCGGACTTGGGTGACCATGGTGGCGACGGGGATATCAAAGATGTCACGATTGTGCATTTCTTCACGTAATGCGTTCTGCAAATCGTAGCCGATGTAAGCCTGGCTCATGGCGACGCAGACTGATAAGGGCGTATTGGGCTGATTTACATCTTCCCGACTCAAGGCGGCCATGGCGTGATTGATCATGCCGACTTGCGGTCCGTTTCCATGGGAAACGATGACTTCACAGCCTTCTTGGATGAGATCGACGATGGCTTTAGCTGTCGTTTTGACGGCCATCATCTGCTCCGGGAGGGTGTTTCCCAAAGCATTTCCCCCGAGGGCGATGACGATGCGCTTCTTCTTATTACTCATAATGATACTCCTTTATGACAAGAGGGGCCGGCCCAGAGGACCGGCCCCTTTCACGGCTGCAGGTTATTTCAGTTTGCGGACAGTGCCTTTTTCTTCCAATGCCTTTAAGGTCGCTGCCGGGTCTTCGCACTTGGCCAGCATAATCATGGCGGCGATGACATAGGGCTTGTAGCTGGCTTCCTTATAAAGGGAATCGCGATAACGGTCAAAGACAGAAGCTTCGACTTCGCCGTCTTCACAGCTGACGCCGTTGATATCGGCGGGCAGGCAGTGAAGGTACATGGCTTTGCCGTCTTTTGTCGTCTTCATCATGTCTTCCGTACAGCACCAATCTTTATGCTGGGCATTTTGTGCCAGCAGTTCCTGTTCTAAGGCGTCGATACCTGCCTGGTCACCGGCGGCATAGAGGTTGGTTCTCTTTTCCATGGCGGCAAAGGGAGCCCAGCTCTTGGGATAGACGACGTCGGCGTCTTTGAAGGCATCGGCCATGTCGTTGGTGATGCGGAAGGAGCCGCCCGACTGCTGAGCGTTCTTTTTGGCGACTTCGACGACGTCGGGCATGACTTCGTAGCCTTCCGGATGAGCTAAGACGACATCCATTCCGAGACGGGTCATGAGGCCGATGACGCCTTGAGGAACGGACAAGGGTTTGCCGTACGACGGCGAGTAGGCCCAGGTCATGGCGATTTTCTTGCCTTTCAGGTTTTCAAGACCGCCCATTTCGTGGATGATATGAGCTGCGTCGGCCATGCACTGTGTCGGATGGTCGATGTCGCATTGGAGGTTGACTAAGGTCGGTTTCTGCTCGAGAATTCCATCTTTATAGCCTTGGGTGACGGCGTCGACGACTTCTTTTTGGTAGGCATGGCCTTTACCGATGTACATGTCGTCGCGGATGCCGATGACGTCGGCCATGAAGGAAATCATATTGGCCGTTTCGCGTACCGTTTCACCGTGGGCAATCTGGCTCTTCTTTTCATCGAGGTCTTGAACCTGGAGGCCTAAGAGGTTGCAGGCCGAGGCAAAGGAGAAGCGGGTACGCGTCGAGTTGTCACGGAAGATGGAGATGCCGAGACCGCTTTCAAAGAGTTTTGTAGAAATGTTATGTTCCCGCATGAAGCGAAGGGTATCTGCTAAAACCCAGATGGCTTCCAATTCGTCGTCCGTCTTGTCCCAGGTGAGGAAAAAGTCGTTTTCATACATTTCTTTGAAGTTGAGGGCCTTTAATTTATCGATATAGTCCTGTAATGTTTTCATCAGAGAGTCTCCTTTTATGTGAATTAAAATTATTTGCTGGTGTAAACAGATGGTAAGGCAGCGTAAACGGCGGCGCAGGTTACTAAATCTTGTTTCCAGGTCTTTTCGTTCGGAGCATGGGCCTGTGCTTCGGCACCGGGACCAAAGCCGATGACGGGGATGCCGTTGCGGCCCATGATGGAAACGCCATTGGTCGAGAAGGTCCATTTATCCGTAAGGGGCAGGGCTTTTCGCATGTCTTGCGTTTCGGCCGAACCGATGCGGCTGTTTCCAAAGAGGCCCGTATAGGCTTCTTCCAAGGCTGTTGTAACTTTGTGATCTTTGGGAATGACCCAGGTCGGGAAGTAGCATTCAATCGGGTATGTCAGGCCGGTGTAACTCGGGCGGGCGTAGTCGTATAAGCTGACTTTGACGTCTTCGCCGTACTTTTTAACGCTCGGCAGGGCACGGATTTCGTCGAGACAGCTTTCCCAAGTTTCGCCGGCTGTCATGCGGCGGTCGAGGGAAATGGAGCAGGAGTCGGCAACGGCGCAGCGGCTGGGGGAGGTGTAGAAAATCTGTGAGCAGGTAACGGTGCCGCGGCCGAGAAAGTTGGCTTCTTCCCATTCCGGGTTATATTTCTTGTCGAGCATCTTTACGAGTCCTTTGATTTCCGTCGTGTCGGCAGCGTCGTTTTCGTTGAGGGCACGGATATCCTGGATGATGTCAGCCATCTTGTAAATGGCGTTGTCACCGCGTTCCGGGGCAGAACCGTGGCAGGAAACGCCTTGGACGTCGACGCGGATTTCCATGCGCCCGCGTTGACCGCGGTAGATGCCGCCGTCGGTCGGTTCCGTCGAGACGACGAAGTCCGGGCGAACTTTGTCTTCGTTGATGATGTACTGCCAGCAGAGGCCGTCGCAGTCTTCTTCCTGAACGGTACCGGTAACGAGGACCGTATAGGCATCGGACAGTAAGCCTAAGTCTTTCATGATGCGGGCGCCGTAAACAGCAGAGACGATGCCGCCGAGTTGGTCCGATGTGCCGCGGCCGCCGATTTCCGTGTCCGATTCAAAACCTTCATAGGGGTCGAAGTTCCAGTTGCCTTTATTGCCGATGCCGACGGTATCGATGTGGGCGTCGAAGCCGATAAGGGTCTTGCCGGTCCCCATATAGCCCAGGACGTTGCCCATAGGATCGATTTCAACCTTGTCGAATTCAAGTTTTTTCATTTCTTCGGCGATGCGGTCGATATGAGCTTTTTCGTCACAGCTTTCACCGGGGTATTTTACGATGTCCCGCAGGAAACGGGTCATATCCTGTTCGTAGTTTTGGGCTGCTTCTTTAATCTTGGCGTAATTTACAGTCATGGTAGTCTCTCCTTTTATGTAATGATTCTCTTGTGAGGTCTTTTATTTTTCTAATCCGCGCCAAACGATGTTTTTATAGCGTTCCGGATCGGTATCGCCTTCTGTTGAAAAGGCGAGAACATGGGACTTTTCATCGAGGCCTAATTGGCTGCGCAGTTCTTTACATTCATCAGACAGCATGATGGTGGCCAGGGCACCGAAGGGGACAGCACCGGATTCTCCTGAAATGATAGGAGCGTCTCCTTTTAAAGGCGCTGCCAGCAGGCGCATGCCGCGGACCGTAACCGGATCATCGGCAGAAATAAATGTCGTGACGTGGTTCTTGAGGATGTCCCAGGAAATGGTATTCGGCTCTCCGCAGGCAAGACCGGCCATGATGGTATTCAGGTCGCCGCCGACGATGCGGGGCTTGCCGTCACCGGCCGCCGCCCCTTTATACAGGCAGTCCGCTGCCGAGGCTTCTACGACGATGAATTTTGGCGGATTGTCTTTATAGAGATTGGCAAAATATCCGACGATGGCGCCGGCCAAAGAACCGACTCCGGCTTGAACGAAAATATGTGTCGGCCGTTCAATGCCGGCTTTCTTCAACTGTTCGCCCGCTTCCATGGCCATCGTACCGTAGCCCTGCATGATCCACGACGGGATTTCTTCATAGCCGTCCCAAGCCGTATCCTGAACCATGACGCCGTGCGGCGTTTCCGAGGCTTCTTTGGCGGCTTGACGGACACAGTCGTCGTAGTTGAGTTCTAAAATATCGACGTCAGCACCCAGCTTTTTGATGTTTTCCAAACGGGTTTGGGTTGTACCCTTGGGCATGTGAACGACCGCTTTTTGGCCCAGCTTTTGTGCCGCCCAAGCGACGCCGCGGCCGTGATTGCCGTCAGTTGCCGTAAAGAAAGTCGCCTGTCCGAAATCCTTTCGAAGCTCATCGGAAGTCAGCACCTGGTAAGGCATGTCTTCAATCCGGCGATTTGTTTCTTTGGCGATGTACTTGGCCATGGAGTAGGAACCGCCGAGGACTTTAAAGGCGTTGAGACCGAAACGATACGATTCGTCTTTGACAAAAATCGAACCCAGGCCTAAGTAGTGAGCCATCTGATCGAGGCGCGTCAGCGGTGTTTCGCTGTACTGGGGAAAGCTCTGATGGAAGGCTTTGGCCTTTTCGATTTCACTGAGGCTCATGATGGGGAGATTTTTATCGTCTGATTTGGGCAAATGATTCATGGCCCATTTCATATCCTTTTTCATAAATCCGTACCTCCTAAAATAAACTGAAAAAAATATTTTAGACAATCTAAAAGTTTTTGTATACCTAAAGTATAACATGAGTATGCAGATTTGCAATAGGACAAACCTAAAAATCTATTTGGTTGCTACACTTTTTTTGCAAGAGCCGAAAGAAGGTTATCGGTTTTAGGCATAATAAAAAGAGACCTTGCGGTCTCTTTTACGATTCATTGCTGCTGTCTATATAACTATATAAGGTGTATTTTGAAATGCCGAAGTGTTTGGAGATCTTATCACCGGCCTTGGTGATGAGTAAGGCACCTCGGTCATTTAAGAACTTGATGGCCTTTATCTTGTCTTCGCGGGTCATGAGGGGAACGGGTTTGCCGACTTGACGCGTCGACTCTTCGATGAGGTCGTTGAGGAGATCGGTGACGTTTTGCGGAATGGGGCTGGCCTTTTCTTCGGAATCGACGGATACCAAGGGCTTTATGGCATTTTCAATCATGATTAATTCCGTAATGTCGTAATTAATGGAGAAGACGCCGATGATTTTTTGCTCGTCGTTGCGAATGTAGATGGTCGTCGATTTTAAGATGCGGCCATCTTTCGTCTTGGTAAGGTAGCTGGCGTGATCTTCGACGTTTTGCGGGTCGTTTCGCAGGGCGTCGAGAACGGCAAGAGACGGCCCGTCACCGACTTTTCGGTTTGAAACATGGCCGTTTTCGATGGCGACGATGGAATTTTCTTTATAATTGTCACTCAGATCATGGATGACGATTTCACAGTTTGGTCCGAACTGGTCGGCCAGCCCTTTGGCTAAATGGCGTAAAAAGTTAAGGACGGCATCGTCTAACATAAAAGACACCTCTCTCTATGACAGAAAACAGATTATTAGCTGTTCTGCTAAATATTTTTTAGGTAATGTTACTATACCATATTTTGGTGAGAAAGTAACGATTATTGTAAAAAATATATATGTCAAAAAATCATCCTTAACGTCAGGCTATAATAAAAATAACAATAAAATTTTTTAGGCTCAAAAAAGTTTGACAGGATATCTGTAAAACGGTAGTATTAAGGTAGATTCGTAAACGACAATGACGATATGATAAAAACACAACATATTGAAGGCGTCATTTGCTTCTTTTTACGCCAAAGGAGGGGTTTATATGTTAATCGTAGGAAATGGACACGTCGTAACACGGGATAAGCACAATCCGTATTTCCCAGACGGCGCCGTTGCCATAGACGGTACGAAGATTTGCGGTGTCGGCCAGACGGCAGACCTGCGCAAGCGCTTTCCCGAAGCCTCGTTCATCGATGCCAAAGGCGGCGTCATCATGCCGGCCTTTATTAACACGCATGAACACATTTACAGTGCCATGGCCAGGGGCCTGCACATCGAAGGTTATGCGCCCAAAGGCTTTTTGGATATCCTCGACGGGCTGTGGTGGAATATTGACCGTCATTTGACCAATGATTTGACCTACTTGAGCGCCATGGCGACGTATGTCGAATGCATTAAAAATGGTGTGACGACGATTTTCGACCACCATGCCAGCTTCGGCGAAATCAAGGACAGCCTGTTCGCTATCGGCCAAGCTGCCCAAGAAACGGGAATCCGTTCTTGCCTGTGCTACGAAGTTTCCGACCGGGACGGCCTCGATAAGGCTCGTCAGGCGGTCTTAGAAAATGAAGCCTGGATTCGTCATGCTCAGCAGGATACGACGGATATGCTGGCCGGCATGATGGGCATGCATGCCCAGTTTACCCTCAGCGATGAGACGTTGAAACTGGCGATGGAACATAAGCCGGACGATGTGGGCTGTCATATCCACGTTGCCGAAGGCATTGAAGATTTGCACGACTGCCTGAAAAAGCACGGCAAGCGAATCGTCGACCGTTTATATGATTGGAACATCCTTGGTCCGAAGACGCTTCTCGGACACTGCATCTACGTCAATGCTCGTGAAATGGACCTCATCAAGGATACGGATACGATGGTCGTCCACAATCCCGAGTCGAATATGGGGAATGCCTGCGGCTGTCCGCCGACGATGGAAATGGTACACCGTGGAATCCTGACCGGTTTGGGAACGGACGGCTACACCCACGATATGATCGAATCGTACAAGGTGGCCAATATCCTGCATAAGCACCATCTCTGCGATGCGACGGCTGCTTGGGGCGAAGTGCCGCAGATGTTGTTTGAGAACAATGTCGCCATTGCCAACCGCTATTTTAAGGCGCCGCTGGGAGTCTTGAAGGACGGGGCTGCAGCTGATGTCATCGTCCTTGATTACACGGCACCGACGCCGATGAATGAAGAAAACATCAACAGCCATATCTTGTTCGGCATGACTGGCCGTAACGTCGTAACGACTATTGCCAACGGTAAGGTTCTTATGGAAAATCGGGAGCTGACCGCTGTCGACGAGCCGGCATTAATGGCTAAAATTCGTGAAGGCGCCGCCGTTTTGGCCGGGCGCATTAACGGCTATTTGTAAGGAGGCGTGTATCGTGAGTGATCGTATGACATCGATTCCTTTTGGAAATTTAATGAATTGGATATTACGGGAAGCGCCGAGCGGCACGATTTTTGGCGTTCACCATCAATATAAGGCAGGGGCTCAGCGACCCTATGGAATTTTTGACAGACCCTTGGAACTGCCCTTCGGGCCGGCTGCCGGGCCTCATACACAGTTGGCACAAAACATTGCTGCCGGATATGCTGCCGGGGCCAGGTTCTTTGAATTGAAGACGGTACAGCAACTCGACGGCGAAGATCTGCCCGTTCCTAAACCCTGCATCAAGGCCGATGACGAATGTTACAACGTCGAATGGTCGACAGAACTGACCGTTCCTAAGGCCTTTGAAGAGTATGTAAAAGCTTGGTTTTTAGTCCATGTCATGGCCGTTGAATACGGCCTCGGAAGATTTGACGGGATGCAGTTCAACATGTCCGTCGGCTATGATTTAGCCGGCATACAGACGCCGAAAATTGACTCCTTCATAGAAAACTTGAAGGATGCGTCCCACACGGCAATCTTCAATGAATGTAAATCGTGGCTGCTGCGTCATTTAGATCGATTCCAGAAACTGAGCCGAGAAGACGTCGAAGCCATTCCCGCTGAGATTTGCAATTCGATTACCGTATCGACGATGCACGGTTGTCCGCCCGATGAAATTGAACGAATCGCCAGCTACTTATTGAGAGAAAAGAAGGTCCATACCTTTGTGAAATGTAATCCGACCCTCCTCGGGTATGAGTTCGTGCGAAACTGCATGGATACCTTGGGCTACGGTCACATGGTCTTTGATGACAGCCACTTTAAGGCCGATTTACAGTATGATGATGCCGTGGCACTCCTAAAACGACTCCAAGATGTCGGCGCAGCTGAAGGGCGAATCTTTGGCGTAAAATTGACCAATACCTTCCCTGTAGATATTACGCGCCATGAACTGCCGGGAACGGAAATGTACATGTCGGGCAAGCCTTTGTTCTTCCTGTCTATGAACGTGGCTAAAAAATTGAGTGAAGCCTTTGACGGAAGACTGCCCATTTCCTACAGCGGCGGTGCCGATGCCCACAATATTGGCGATATCGTAGAGGCCGGTATCTGGCCGGTTACGGTAGCAACGACCCTGTTGAAGCCTGGCGGCTATGAACGCTTGGTACAGTTAGCCCAAGTCTTTGAGGGAACATCGGGGCAGGTGTTTAACGGTGTAAACGTCGGTAAACTCGATGCTTTATTGAAGACGGCGTCCGGTGACAGCCACTACGCCCGCTTGGATCCGAAATTCCAGCATCGAAAGAACGGACGAGAATTGCCGCTGATGGACTGCTTCATGGCACCCTGTATCGAAACCTGTCCCATCCATCAGGATATTACGGCTTACATGGATTTAGTGGCTGAGGGAAAATATGTAGAAGCCCTTCAGATTATAATGGAAAAGAATCCCCTGCCTTTTATTACCGGGACGGTCTGTTATCATACGTGTATGAACAGCTGTACGCGAAACTTCTATGAAGATGCTGTCGAAATCCGGCGCAATAAGCTCATCGCTGCTGAAAAAGGATTTGAGGGCGTCATGGCATCTCTTTCGGCCCCGGCGCCAATCGGGAAAACGGCAGCCGTCATCGGCGGCGGTCCGGCAGGTCTGTCTGCGGCTTACTTCTTAGCCCGCGGCGGCATAACCGTTACTATATTCGATAAAAATCCGGCTCCCGGCGGTTTGGTCCGTACCTTCCTCTGTGAAAAGAAAGGTCAAATTTCGGCGGAAGCCATCGATAAAGACGTGGCCTTGATTCAAAAACTCGGGGTGCGTATCGTTTCCGACAAGGCCGTTTCCTCTCTCGATGAATTGGACTCTTTTGACTATATTCTGTCCGCCTGCGGTGTAAAGGGAAAAATCGGTGCAGCGGCTGCCGGTGACCTCGATGGATTGATCCTCATTGGTGATGGTCATTACGGAAAGACGACGTCTGTCGTAGAATGCATTGCCGACGGAAAGCAGGCAGCTGAACAGATTTTAGGGCAGCTTACCAGCGTCGATACGACCCTTATGCCTGATGTAAACGCCGTTTACGATGGACGAGGCTTTTTGGTTGCTCCGCCGGCAGAAGGCTGTGATGGCCGCTGCCTCCGCTGCGACAGCATCTGTGAAGTCTGTGCTGAAGTCTGTCCCAACCGGGCCAACGTCGCCATTGAAGTTCCGGGGCATATGCAGCGGCAGATCCTCCACGTCGACGCCATGTGCAACGAATGTGGAAACTGCCGGACCTTCTGTCCCTGGGGCGGGGCGCCGTACATGGATAAATTCACCCTGTTTGCCAATGAAGACGATTTCATGAACAGTGAAAACCAAGGCTTTGCCGTCATCGATAAACAAAGCGGATTCTGTAAGGTCCGGCTCGATGGGCGGGTTTTGACGACGACGCTCGGTACGGATGAAGACACTATCCCCGAAGAACTTCGCGGGTTCATGAAGGCTGTCGTTAAAGATTACGATTATCTGTTACTGAAGTAAGGAAGAAGGAAACATCATGGATTATGTCATCAAAGGTGGAACGGTTTGCCTTGGCGAAGAACATTTTCAATCGGATATCACCCTTCGGGATGGAAAAATCTGGTCTATCGGGGGAGGCATTCATCGCGGCAGTGAAGAAGTCATCAATGCTGATGGAATGTATGTCTGCCCCGGCGGCATCGATCCCCATACCCACATGGATTTGCAGCAGTCGCCTCAGTATCGAGCTTGTGACGACTTTTACAGCGGTGGTGTGGCTGCAGCCTGCGGCGGGACGACGACCATCATCGACCATATGGCCTTTGGCCCAGACGGTGGTTCTTTGCGCTATCCTTTTGAGCAGTATAAAAAGCTCGCCGAAGATTGTCCCGTCGACTACAGCTTCCATGGTGTATTTCAGCACGTCGACGAGACGATCTTACATGATTTAGCGCAGCTCATTGAGGACGGTTTTCCGAGTTTTAAGGCTTATACGACGTACGGCTATCCCATGGGAGACGCGGATTTAATGAGAATTTTGCCGGTGATGAAAGCCCATGGCGGACTGCTTACGGTACATGCCGAAAGCGACGGTATTACCAACAGTCTGCGTCGATCTCTGACAAAGGCTGAATTGGAACCTATCGGGCAAGCCAGAACTCGCCCCAACGCGGCTGAGGCATCGGCTGTCAGTCAGGTCTTAGCGGCGGCCCGCGCCTGTGGGGATGCTCCCGTTTACATCGTTCACACGTCGGCCCATGAAAGTGTGGACTGCATTCGCCTGGCCCGACAAGAGGGACAGCGGAATCTATACGCTGAAACGTGTCCGCAGTACTTGATGCTTACAGAAGATAAGTTTATCAATGGCGGACCGATGGAAGGTATTAAATACATGATGGCTCCGCCGCTGCGGCAAAAAGCAGATAATGACGCTTTATGGCAGGCTCTGCGGGATGGGACGATTCAAGTCGTTGCGACGGACCACTGCCCTTTTACGATAGAAGAAAAACAGGCCCATGCAGCTGATTTTCGCGGTTGTCCCGGCGGCGTATCCGGCGTAGAAGAACGGATGCCGCTGTTATTTAGTGAAGGCGTCGTAAAGGGACGTTTGTCGCTGAGCCAGTTCGTGCGCGTGACCAGTACCAACGCGGCTAAGATATTCGGCCTCTATCCGCAAAAGGGCAGCCTCCTGCCGGGAAGTGACGCCGACATCGTCATCATCGATCCGTCCCGGAAGCGGACGATTCATAAAGAGAACTTGCATACGACCTGCGGCTACTCGCCTTATGAAGGGATGACGACGGACTGCACGATTGCGGCCGTTATGCTGAGAGGTCAGATAATTGCTAAAGACAACGTCTTTTTAGGACAGAAAGACTATGGCCGACTGCTGCGCCGGAAGCGGACCGCTTCTTATGAGGACATTGTCAGTGGATAAATTCATATCCCTTGAATGTTCATGAGTATCATTTCCTGTCTGGTATTTTCCCTCGTCTGAGGCCTCACTCAGGTGAAATGGCAGCCATGACAGACAGACAGCCCGAAACGGGCGGAAAGAGGAACTGTTATGGATAGGACATGCAGCTTATGGATCAATGGCCGGGAAGTGGCCGTCGATCCGGAACGTAAATTAATCGATATTCTACGGCGCGACCTGCGGCTGAAATCCGTCAAGAACGGCTGCAGTGAAGGCGCCTGCGGAACTTGTACGGTCGTCATTGACGGTAAGGCGACCAAGGCTTGTGTGCAGAAAGCCGGCCGCTTCGAAGGAAAGAAAATTTTGACGGTGGAAGGCTTGTCACAGCGGGAAAAGGACGTCTTCGTCTATGCTTTTGGTGAAGCCGGTGCCGTCCAGTGCGGCTTCTGTATTCCCGGCATGGTCATGTGCGGCAAGGCCCTCATCGATGCCAATCCGGCACCGACGAGACTGGAGATCACGGCGGCTATCCGCAACAATATTTGCCGCTGCACGGGCTATAAAAAAATCATCGATGCCATTGCCTTAGCGGCAGAACTCCTGCGGGACGATAAGCCGATTCCCGTCGTCGGGGGCTATCGCGGCGTCGGCGAGCACTGTCAAAGAGTCAATGTTAAAACGAAGGTCTTGGGGACTGGTAAGTATACCGACGATTTAGATGACGTCGATTTACCGGGCATGTGCTATGGCAGCGCTATTCGCAGTACCTATCCCCGGGCCGTTGTAAAGGCCGTTCACACCGAAAAGGCCAAGGCCCTGCCCGGCGTCGTCTGTGTGCTGACAGCCGACGATATTCCCGGGTCGGTCAAGGTCGGTCATTTGAAGGTCGACTGGGATACGCTGATTCCCGTCGGCACGGTTACTCATTATTTAGGCGATGCCATCGCCATGGTAGCCGCCGAAACGCCGGAGATACTGGAACAGGCCAAGAAGCTGGTTGAAATTGAGTATGAAGAGCTGCCGCCCCTGACCTGTGCTGACGAAGCCCTGGCCGAAGGTGCTCCGCTGGTCCATCCGTCGGCTGGGACCAATGTCTTAGCTCACGAACACCTGGTTCGCGGCGACGCCGATGCCGTCATTGCCGCGTCGAAATATAAGGTAACCCATCATTTCGAAACGCCGTGGACGGAGCATGCCTTCTTGGAACCGGAATGTGCCGTCGCCATGCCCTTTGATGACGGCGTATTCATCTATTCGTCCGACCAGGGTATTTATGATACGCGTCGCGAAACGGCCCTCATGTTGGGCCTGCCGGAAGAAAAGGTCGTCGTTGAAAACTGCTTCGTCGGCGGCGGCTTCGGCGGCAAAGAAGACGTGACGGTCCAGCATTTGGCAGCCCTCGTGGCCTACGTCTGTAAACGCATCTGTAAAGTGAAGCTGACGCGGCAAGAAAGCATTCTCATTCATCCGAAACGCCATCAGTTCAGCATGGATTTAACGACGGCCTGTGATGAAACTGGGAAACTGACGGCTATGAAACTCGTTGCTGTCACCGACAACGGTGCCTATGCCTCCCTCGGAGGACCTGTTCTGCAAAGGGCCTGTACGCATGCTGCCGGTCCTTATAATTACCAGACCATCGACATCGAAGGAACAGCCGTTTACACTAATAATCCGCCGGCCGGCGCTTTTCGCGGGTTCGGCGTAACCCAAACTATTTTTGCAACGGAATTAAACTTAAATAAACTGGCTGAAATGGCCGGTATCGACCCCTGGGAAATCCGATATCGCAATGCCATCCGCCCGGGTGACGTCCTGCCTAACGGTCAGATTGCCGACCCGTCGACGGGGCTGGTAGAGACGCTGGAAGCCGTCAAAGATGCGTACTATCACAGCGGCCCCTATGTGGGCATCGGCTGTGCGCTGAAGAACTCCGGCGTCGGCGTCGGTCTGCCTGACTATGGCCGCTGCCGTTTAGCTGTCAGCGACGGACGGGTTCACGTTTACTCGTCGGCATCCTGTATCGGCCAGGGCGTCGGAACGGTCTTGGTGCAGATTGTTTCCCAAGCTGCCGGCCTTCCTATTGAGGCCATTAAGTGGCATATGCCCAATACGGCGACGTCTCCCGATGCCGGTACGACGTCCGGGTCCCGGCAGACGACACTGACCGGGGAAGCGGCGCGGCGGGCTGCTAAGCAGCTGCGGCAGGATTTATTCCGTGCCAACGGATTGGTTTATGAAGAAACGAGTCGCCCCAGTGATTATCTGGAAGGCGTCACCGTTGAGCAGGAATCGCCGGCGACGGCAGCCGTTCGCTTTACCGGCAGTGATTTGGATAGTCTGAGCGGTCGGGAATACATCGGGGAATATCTCGGCAAGACCGATAAGATGGGCGCCGACGTGGCCAATCCCGTATCGCACGTCGCCTATGGCTATGCGACTCATGTCTGCATCCTGAACGAAGACGGGACGATTCGGAAGATGGTCTCCGCCCACGACGTCGGCCGCGTCGTCAACCGCAAGAGCTTAGAAGGACAGATCGAAGGCGGGACGATCATGGGCTGCGGCTATGCCTTAAGCGAGCAGTACCCCCTCGATAACTGCAAACCGACAGCCAAATACGGGACCTTAGGCCTGATGCGGGCCGATAAGGCTCCTGACGTCGAAGCCATTGCCATTGAAAAAGAAGGCGTCGATGTCGCTTACGGTGCCATCGGTGTCGGTGAAATCACGTCGATTCCGACGGCACCGGCTGTTGCCGGTGCATACTACAAGTGGAACGGCGAGTTCCAAACGGAAATTCCCTTGAAAGGGACACCGTACAGCCGAAAAAAATAAGGCCTTTAAAAGGCCCTGACGATAGGCTTAAAATGCAGTATAATACAATAAGAAGACATCATAAAACCCCTCACCTGCCCGGCAGGCTGAGGGGGATTTTATAGGAAGGATTATTATGAAGGATAGATTGATTATTGTTCGCGGCGGCGGTGATCTTGCGACCGGCGTCGTCCAATCTTTATACCAGGCAGGGTTTCAGGTTCTTATCTTGGAAACGGCCCGTCCGTCTGCCATTCGCCGCCAGGTTTCGCTTTGTGAAGCCGTCTATGACGGAAAGGCTGTCGTAGAGCACCTGACTTGCCGGCGGTGTGACTCCATTGATGACCTGCCCGATGTTTGGGCTTGTCAGGAGATTCCCCTCCTCGTCGATCCCGGGGGACAGGCGATTCAGGTTCTCCGCCCGTGGGCCGTCGTCGACGCCATCCTGGCCAAGAAGAACTTGGGGACGAACCGCGCTATGGCCGGCCACACCGTGGCCTTAGGGCCGGGATTTACGGCAGGCCGCGACGTAGACGCCGTCATTGAAACGCAGCGGGGCCATCAATTGGGACGCATCATCCGCGAGGGGGCGGCTATGCCCAATACGGGCATACCGGGAATCATTGCCGGCTATGGCAAGGAACGGGTCATCCACAGTGAATCGTCAGGCTATGTCTACGGCTTGGTCGGCATTGGCGACAGCGTAAAAAAAGGACAGCCTATGGCTGTCCTGACGAAGAATCTCCTGCCTGCTGATACGAAGGCAAGGGCAGAGATGGGGCTGCCGGTTTTGGCATCCCTGACGGGTATCGTCCGCGGGCTCATTCGCGACGGCTATTATGCGCCTAAGGGGTTTAAGATTGCCGATATCGATCCGCGGGAGAGTGAGTACAGCAACTGCTTTACCATTTCGGACAAGGCACGCAGCCTTGGCGGCGCTGTGCTGACGGCCCTCCTTTGGCTGGGCCGGGATGATTTATTTTAACTAAGAATCGAGGGGCTTTATATGGAAACAGAGAAAGACGCACTGCATTTTGCTTCGTGCCGAGAATTATCTTATGTCGATTATCATCAAGGGGCCGTTCAGAAACAACAGTCCATCGCCGTCGAGGTCATGACTCCGCTTTATCTTGATGGAGAGCGTATCAGTACGCTCATATCATCGCCGGAAGACGTCGATATTTTAGCAGCAGGCTACTGTCTGGCTGAAGGGAAGGTGGCCGACGGCCGGGTTCTGTCCGATATTCACCTGCAAGACGGCTCGGCCTTTGTTACGACCCAAGAGGGAAGTCGGCCGTCTCTTAAAGAGGAGCCCTTTGAACCGATATCGGCTGAGAAGCTCTGTTCCTATGGCGGCCTTTTGGACAGTTTGTCGACGGCCCATCACGCCTCTCACGGTGTCCATGAAGGGGCTCTGGTAGTCGGCGATAAAGTCCTCGTTTACACCGAAGATATCGGCCGCCACAACGTCCTCGACAGACTGCGCGGTTTTGTAGAACTGGGGCATATCGATGTCAGTCAGGCCGTCCTGGTTTTCAGCGGCCGCGTGCCGCAATCGGTCATTGAAAAGGTCCACGGTCTGGGCGTGCGCTTTTTGGCATCGCGTGCCTTGCCGACTAGCCTGGGCATTGCCTTGGCAGAGAAATACGGCATCACCGTCGTCTGTGGCCTGAGACCCGATTCTTTTAAGGTCTTTGCCCATGGCGAACGGCTTTCGTGGTAATCGTCACGGCAGCAATATAGCTTCGATAGGAGCGCCTTCTGATAAGGGAGGCGTTCCTTTTTTGATGCAGCCCAGGGCATTGACCTGAGAAAGACCCAAGAGGGCACTCGACGTGAGGGTTGTGTTCGGCGTAAAGAACGGCTGACCGCCTTCAAAGGAGATGCGGCCCTGGACGAAGCGGTCGACGGGATTTTCTTTATGAATAGCATGGCTCAGCCGACAGGTGACGATGGAAAAAGACCAGTCTTCTTCCCCGTTTAATTGACGCAGGATAGGGACGGTCAACAGCTGAAAGGCATTGAAGGCTGCTGACGGATTGCCGGACAGGCCGAGAACTATCGTTGCCTTTCCCGACGCCCCCTTGATGACGCCGCCGTAAGAGGCAGAGCCGGGGCGCATGGTGATGCGGTTGTAGAGTTGGACGGCACCGAGACTGCCGTAGATTTGGGGCATCGTGTCGTAGAGGCCGACGGATACGCCTCCGGTGCTGACGATGAGATCGGCGTTACGGCTCAAGGTTCGAATTTTTTCCGTTTCGGCGTCGAGTCGTTCCGGTCCGTCGGAAACGTGATAAAAGGTGACCTCAGCCTGATGTTGCTCCAAGATGGGACGGAACAGGAAGGCGTTGGAATTATAGATTTGGCCCTTGTGCCGTGCCTCTCCGGGTAAAACCAGCTCCCGGCCGGACGTCAGGAATAAAACCTTTGTCTTGGTGAAGACTGAAAATACCGTGTTGCCCATGCCGACGGCTGCTGAAACGGCACCGGCCGTGAGCTTCGTTCCCTTGGGGATGATGACGGCGCCCTTTTGGCACTCTTCACCGATGGGAATGATATTGCTTCCGCGGTCGATGTTTTCTGTCAGCTCAATCCGGTCATCCTTTTTGACGGTGTACTCTTGGGGAATGACGGTGTCGCAGTCGTCAGGGACGGCGCAGCCCGTCATCAGTCGGACAGCCTGACCCGGCCTGACTGGGCCGTCATAGACGATGCCGGCACCGATGGTGGCGACGACGTCATAGGTCTTTTGATTATGGCTGCAGATGGCATAACCGTCGAAAGGCGATTTGCGGTAGGGCGGATAGGGATGGGCCGCCGTAATGTCTTTGGCCGTAATGCGGCCGACGGCATCTTCCGGTGAAATCTGTTCTGTTTCAGGCTGATAGGAAGACAAGGCGCCGCGGAGACGGCGCCTTGCTTCGGTAATCGTTACGATTTCCATATGTATTGATATCCTTTTTAATGATGGCTGGCGATGGTGTCTACTGAAGGCATGGCGTCAGCTTTTTTTGCTTGTCGGGACGGATTTGCTTTAGGCTTGAAGAGGCTTAAGGCTTCTGTCGGACAGGCGGGAATGCAGGCCGGCGCCCCCGTTTCGGTATGGCAGCAGAGGTCGCATTTATAGGCGATGATACGGAAAGGGCGGCCCTTTGTATTGCCGTGGTAAATGCGGGTCATAGTGATGGCGTCAAAGGGGCAGGCCTTGGAACACTTGCCGCAGCCCCGGCAGGCGTCTTCATCGATGACGACGGAATCTTCCCCGAGAGAGATGCAGTGGAAGGGGCAGGCGTCAAGACAGCGCGGTTTCGGACACTGCTGGCACTGGACAGCCTTGGTGATTTTTGACGTATAAACGACGTGAACACGAGGTGTAAAGTCAAAGCTGTTCGGCTTCAGGGCGAACAAGGCCTTGCCCGTATGGCTGGCGACGCAGGCTGCCATGCAGGTCTTACAGCCGATGCAGAGTTCCGGATCGGTCTTAATGTGATTAAACATGGCTGAAGCCCCCTTCATTTCCAATTCCCATGCGGCTGCGAATCGCAGCGTACTGGGTTTTTACATCCATTTCGGCCTGCTTTTGGTCATCGATTTTTTCGACGCGGCAGGCACAGTATTTATATTCCGGCGTGCTGCTCTTGGGGTCTAAGGCCGAGATGGTCAATTCATTGCAGGCACCGATCCACCACTGGTAGGTCATGTATGTAGCACCTTGGGAGACCCGGTCAGAAACCTGGCAGCGAGTAATGGTCTGGCCCCGTTTAGAGATGACGCGGACTAAGTCGCCGTCGGCAATATCGAGGCTCTTGCAGTCGTCGGGATTCATTTGGATGAAGCCCGGTTCGTCGGCCAAGTCGACGAGGAGGCGGCAGTTGCCGGTCATGGTGCGGACAGAATAGTGGCCGACTTCTCGTACTGTCGACAGGGACAGGGGATAATCGGGGCTTTCCAGCTCTTTGACGGGCATCCACGGGAAGTAGTAAAAACGGCCCTTGCCGTCATCGGTGGCAAATTTGGCACCCTTATGGAGAAACTGCGTACCCTTATCGGCGGGATCTTCGTCGGTGCAGGGCCATTGAATACCGTGATTGGCATCCAGTTTTTCGTAGGTTGCGCCGGCAAATTTGGGACAGAGGGAGCGCATTTCATCCCAAATTTCTTCGGTGTTGTCGTAGTGCATGGGATAGCCCATAGCCGAGGCCAAGAGGCAGAGGATTTCCCAGTCGGGTTTGCAGTCCGGGGTCGGTTCAATCAGTTTGCGGACGCGCTGGAAGCGGCGGTCGCATGAAGAGTAGACGGCATCGTGTTCGCCCCAGGCCGTAGCCGGGAAGACGACGTCAGCGTGTTCACAGGTCTTGTTAAAGAAGATGTCTTGAACGGCGACGAAGTCGATGGCATTTAAGGTCCGTCTGATTTCCGGCAGGTCCGGATCGGACTGGGCTGGGTCTTCGCCGATGATGTAGTAGGCGTGAATCTGCTTCTTCGGATCTTTTTCGCGGAGGACTCTGGCCGGGACCCGTGTAAGGGGCAGGCCGACCTTGTCCGGCAGTAAACAGCCCCAGGCTTTTTCGAATTTGCGGCGGACTGCTTCGTCGGTTACGGGCTGATAGCCCGGATACTGATTGGGCAGGAGACCCATGTCACAGGTCCCTTGGACGTTGTTCTGGCCGCGGACCGGACCGACGCCGGTGGCATAATGGCCGTAGTTGCCGGTCATGAGGCTGAGGTTGGAGCAGGCGATGACGCATTCGACGCCTTGTGAAAACTGGGTGATGCCCATGCCCCACAGGGTTACGGTATGTTTCGATGAAGCAAAGAGACGGGCTGCTTCCCGAATGGTGTCGGGATCCAAACGGGTCGCAGCGGCGACGGCTTTCGGGGCATACTTGTCTTGGGCAATTTCTTCGGCATAGGCTTCAAATCCCGTTGTATGCTTATCGATGAATTCGTGGTCGACCAAATCTTCCGTTACCATGACGTGGGCCATGGCGTTGAGCAGCAGCATGTTGGTACCGCCCTTTAAGGGCAGGTAGATGTCTGCCAGCCGCCCCATTTCAGTCAGGCGGGGGTCGACGCAGATGATTTTACAGCCCTTCTTTTTGGCCTTGACGATGCGGCGGGCTACGAGGGGATGAGAGACAGGTGCGTTATAGCCGATGTTGAAAATGACTTCAGCATCTTCGATTTCAGGAATGCTGACCGACATGGCGCCTTCGCCGACAGACTGGCTCAGGCCGGCCACGGAGGCACCGTGGCAGATGCGGGCGCAGTGGTCAACGTTGTTGGTGCCGATGACGGCACGCATGAATTTCTGGGTAATATAAGCGGCTTCATTGCCGGGGCCGCGGGCCGAGCCGGCACCCATGACGGCGTCGGGACCGTATTCTTTGATAATGGCCTTGAGGCGGGACGCCGTGTATTCGATGGCTTCCTGCCAAGAGACTTCGACCAAGGAACTCCCCTTGCCGCCCTTGCGGATCATGGGGTGGCGGATGCGCTTGGTAAGGATTTGGGGATCGTTCAGATAATCCCAGCCGTAAAGGCCTTTTAAGCAAAGACGGCCTTCATTATTGACTCCACGGGGAGAACCTTTTGCTTCGATGACGCGGTTCTTTTCCGAATCTACGGTACAAGTAATGACACAGCCTGTTCCGCAGTAAGGACAGACTGTGTCGATGTGTTTATAGGAGTTCATAGTAACACCTCGCTTTTGAGCTCGACTGATTTTTTGTACATCACGGGCAGGATATACGGCTATGGTCTCATAGTAGAACTTCTGTCTGCGAGATGCAATTAAATAATCACTAAGGGCTTATATTTCCGACGAACGGTATCCCGTCAGGAATAAGATATGATTGACGATATTCGCGGAATCGGTCTGCAGGATATCGATTTGTGGAAATGGTCCGTGATTGTGACTTTCGACGAGAACTAAATCGGCGAGCTGCTGCTGTGCCAAATCAAGGATAACATCTTCTTTTTGCGTTTCCGGTCCGATCATATCAGGACTGCAGAGACAGGCGGCTACGGCGCCGGCGCTTCTGGCCCGGTCCGTATCGGAGCCGGCCTTGGGTTTACAGTCCGTGTGGTGCGTGCTTTTAATGTAGGCGACGTGGTAGCCGCGGCGCGTCAGTTCGGCAATGGCCGTTTCGGCGGCAGTCGTCTTGCCGTCTCCTGACTCCGGTGCCGTCAAGGTTACGACCGGAACTTGGCGTCGGCTGTTGGCGGCCCGTCCTTTGGCTGCTTCGTAGTCGGCAAAGGTATTGAGGTTGAGGTACAGGGCCGGGCGACAGGATTTCAGGACTGCCGTCGGGACCCTCTGAAGAAATTCTTTCAGACAGTAGTTGCCGGTCTGGAGCTGCTTAGTAATTTCCGGAACCAGTTCTTTGCTGTAGAGGGCAGCTAATGGCTGGTCGCGGCCGTCTTTCGTCTGAGGAATGACGGCCATGAGGTCCGGGTTGCGGCGAACGGGTCTGAGGATGTCTGAAATCGGCGAAAAATCATAGAACGGAAGATCGACAGACAGCACCAGGTAGTAGTCGCATTGGCCGTCTTTCATAGCAGCTTCCAATCCGCCAAGGGGGCCGCAGTGCTGGACGTTGTCGGCAACGGTGCGGACCGTACGGGCGAGTTTGGCCGGCAGGTTCTTGGGGGTATAATCCCGGTTGATGGAAACGACTCGTTCTGCAAACGGAGCTCGCTGACTGCGCAGCAGTAAATCGGTCAAGCGGTCCGTACCGTTCCAAGGAAGGGTTGCCTTATCGTGGCCCATGCGAGAACTTTCGCCTCCGGCCAGGATAATCAGGCCCAAGGAGAATCGATGCGAGTGTTTTATCATTCTCTATCACGTCCTTTATTATAATATAATTATATTATACCATGATTTTATGTGATAAGGTTAGGAAGTTAACAATAAGTTTCCACAAAAAAAGTATGGCAAGCTAACAGATTTTAATGTATAATGAGCTTAGTCGAAACTGGCAGCCCATAAGCTGCGGAATTTATTTTTTCTGTCCGTTATTTGCGTCTGCGAATAACGGTGTGAGGGGGCGCTCATGGAAGGGCAAAAACTTCACTATAAAGTCATGATGTGTCTGTTGGGCGACAAGCGGGCCTTTGGCCCCGGCGTGGCCGAGCTCTTGGACGGCGTCCGCCGCCATGGCTCGCTGCAGGGGGCTGCCCGGGATATGAACATGTCCTACTCGAAGGCCTGGACCATCATGCGCGACGCCGAGGCCATCTGGGGCTTTCCGCTCATCCGCCGCTATGTTGGCGGCAGGGACGGCGGCCGATCGGTCCTGACCTGTCAGGCCGAAGAAATCCTGATCCGCTATGAGCAGATGGACCGGGCTGTCCGCGCTGCAGCGGCAGAGCAGTTCGAAGTGCTGTTCAATGAACAAGAGCTGCAAAAATTAAAAGAGATGAGAGGCTAGATCGTTATGAAAATGATGAAAACAGAAGACGCTGTCGGTCATATTCTCTGTCACGATATTACGCAGATTATCCGCGGCGTTACCAAGGCGCCGGTGTTTCGCAAGGGCCATATCATTAAGGAAGAAGATATTCCCGTCTTGCTGTCAGTCGGCAAAGACCACGTCTATATCTGGGAAAACGACGATACCGTTTATCATGAAAATGAAGGTGCCGCCATTCTACGGGATATTTGCATGGGGGCCAACATGCACGGCAGCGAGCCTAAGGAAGGGAAAATCGAGCTCATCGCCGACTGTGACGGTATGATGACCGTTCGCCGTAAGGAGCTGCAGGCCGTCAATTCCCTGGGTGAAATGATGATTGCCACCCGTCATGGCGGGTTTGCCGTTCGCAAAGGTGACAAACTGGCCGGAACCCGTGTCATTCCCTTGGTCATAAAAAAAGAAAAGATGGAACAAGCCAAGGCGGCTGCCGGTACGGAACCGCTGCTCGATGTCCATCCTTTTCAGAAGAAGCGGGCCGGCGTTGTCACGACGGGAAATGAAGTCTTTCACGGCCGCATTGAGGACACCTTTACGCCGGTCATTGAAAGTAAACTGGCTGAATTTGATGCGGAAATGGCCATGCACAAGGTCTTGGCTGATGATCCGGCGGCCATTACGGCAGCGATTCAGGAGATGCTCGACGCCGGCATGGATATGGTTTTCTGTACGGGCGGCATGAGTGTCGACCCTGACGACCAGACGCCGCTGGCTATCAAAAATACCGATGCCCGCATCGTGTCCTACGGGGCTCCGGTACTGCCGGGAGCTATGTTTTTATTGGCCTATACGGCCGATAACCGTCCCATCGTCGGCCTTCCGGGCTGCGTCATGTATGCTAAGCGGACGATCTTTGACCTGGTCCTGCCGTCACTCATGGCCGATGTTCCCGTAACGGCTGCCGATTTATCCCGTCTCGGTGAAGGCGGACTGTGTCTCAACTGTCCGGTCTGTACCTTCCCGAACTGTGGTTTTGGAAAGTAGGTGTTCTTGTGAACCCGTTTACACATATTGACAGCAACGGCAATGCCGTCATGGTCGACGTCAGCGGCAAGGCCGTAACGGCACGGATGGCCGTTGCCTGCGGGCGCATTGCCATGAGTCGTGAATGTTACGATGCTGTGAAACAAGGGGCCGTGAAAAAGGGCGACGTCCTCGGCGTTGCCCGAGTCGCCGGCATCATGGGTGCCAAAAGGACCAGTGATCTCATCCCCTTATGTCATATTTTAAACCTTACCAAATGCGGTATTGAATTTATCTTTCACGACGATGTCTGTGAAATCGAAGGGCGCTGCACCGTCAAGTGCGACGGCAAGACCGGCGTCGAAATGGAGGCGCTGACCGGCGTATCGACAGCCCTGCTCACAGTTTACGACATGTGCAAGGCCATTGATAAAAGAATGTGCCTCAAAGACATTCACGTCGTCGAAAAAATCGGCGGGAAAAGCGGCCATTTCCAATATGACGGAGGCCTTGACCATGAGGGATAGATGGGGGCGGACCATTGACTATCTCCGCCTGTCTTTGACCGACCGCTGCAACCTTCGCTGCCGCTACTGCATGCCCGACGACGTCGCAAGCGTCGGCCATGATGCAGTTCTTCGCTATGAAGAAATGATGGCTGTTTGCCGGGCGGCCGTCGCCCTCGGAATCAATCGATTTAAGATTACCGGCGGTGAACCCCTGGTCCGCAAGGGGGCCGTCGATTTTATGAAAGCCTTGAAATCTCTTTCCGGCGTCCGCTCGGTGACGATGACGACCAACGGCCTGCTGCTGAAAGAGGCTTTGCCGGCCTTAACCGCTCTTGGAATTGACGGTATCAACATTAGTGTAGATACTCTCGATGGCGACCAGTATGCCCGGCTGACCGGCGGAGGAGACCTGTCGGTCGTCCTTTCGGCCCTGGATGCTGCTGCCGACTTCGGGGTAAACGTTAAAGTAAACGCCGTCTTATTGGCGGAAACGAAGAATCAGATCGTAAAATTGGCGGGCTTGGCACGGCGCCGGCCCATTGACGTCCGCTTCATCGAGTTGATGCCCATCGGCTTTGGAACGACTCTTTCCGGCCTTACTCGGGAAGACTGCCTGAAAATCTTGGGCGGTGTATATCCAGATCTGACGCCGACCGATGAAGTGCATGGCAACGGACCGGCCGACTATTATAAGAGTCGGGAGCTCTGCGGGCGAATTGGCTTTATTGCCGCCAACACCCACGCTTTTTGTGCTTCCTGTAATCGCCTGCGCCTGACCAGTACGGGCTTTTTGAAACCCTGCCTCTGTTACGATGAAGGCGTCGACTTGAGGAGAATCATTCGCAGCGGTCAATCGAAGGCTGAGACGGAGTCGTCTTTGGTCGAAGCCCTGGCGCAGGCCGTTTACGAGAAGCCGGCCAAGCATTGTTTCGGCGAGCAGACCGAAATCAGCGAGCATAAGACGATGAATCAGATCGGAGGATAAAAAATGGGAAAAATAGAAGCCGTTTGTATCAGTGACGTCCGAGGCATTGCCAAAAGAGTCGTGCCCGAAGGGCTGTTTAAGGTCGATTGGGGCATCGAAGGCGATGCCCATGCCGGTCACTGGCATCGCCAAGTCAGTCTGTTAGGACTTGAAAGCATAGAAGATTTTCGCCGCCGCGGCGGCAATGTAGAATTCGGGGCCTTTGGAGAAAACCTCGTCGTCGACGGCTTTATCTTTTCGGCCATGCCCGTAGGCACCTTGCTGCGCTGCGGCGATGTCCTGTTGGAAATCACGCAGATCGGCAAGGCCTGTCACAGCCACTGTGCGGTATACGAAGCCGTCGGCGACTGCATCATGCCTCGAGAAGGCGTCTTTGCCAAGGTCCTTGAAGGCGGCGTCATCCGCATTGGTGACGAGATGACAGAAGTTCCGCGAGACGGAAAACGGCCGTATCAGGCAGCCGTCATTACCCTGTCGGACAAGGGCTCTCAAGGCCTTCGTCAGGACGAAAGCGGCCCGGTCATCGTCAAGCGCCTGAAGCAGGAAGGCTATGAAGTAGTCGAAGAGATTCTCTTGCCGGACGGACGGGAAGCCTTGGAACAAAACCTGCGCCGCCTGGCTGACCAGCGCCAAGTCGATCTCATTTTGACGACTGGCGGTACCGGTTTCGGCCAGCGGGATGTGACGCCGGAAGCGACGCTTGCCGTTGCGGACCGTCAGGCGCCGGGAATTGCCGAAGCGATTCGGGCGGCGTCGATGGCAATCACGCCGCGGGCCATGCTGTCCCGAGCAGTCAGCGTCATCCGTAAAAAGACATTGATCATCAATCTGCCGGGCAGTCCCAAGGCCTGTCAGGAATGTATGGACGTCTTTTTGGAAACGGTTCCTCATGGTTTCGATTTACTTCGCGGCGGTGTTTATGACTGTGCCCGCAAGTAAACCTAAATAAATTGAAGTTTAATGAAGGAGATGCATGCGCATGACGTGGAAAAAAGCAGCAGCAGCGATTCTGGCGGGAATCATGGCCTTTGCCTTGGCCGGCTGCGGTTCGGACAAACAAGACGATCAGGCTGCCGGAAATGGTGAAAAAGTCCACTTGACGGTATTTGCTGCGGCCAGCATGACCGAAACGATGACCAAGATCGCCGAACAGTATCAGAAAGAACATCCGAATGTCGAAATTTCTTTCAACTTTGATTCATCGGGAACGTTGAAGAAGCAGATTCAAAACGGCGCGGACTGCGACTTGTTCATTTCAGCGGCGCAGAAGCAGATGAACCAGCTCGATGCCGCCAAAGACGGCAAGGATAATCCCGATAAACTGGATTTCGTCAAAAGCGACAGCCGCGTCGACCTCTTGGAAAATAAGGTCGTCTTAGTGACGCCGGAGGGAAATCCTAAGGGCATAAAGAACTTCAACGACATGGCTGAAAAATTGAGAGACGGCTCCATCCGTCTGGTCATGGGCAACAGCGACGTGCCCGTCGGTCAGTACACGCAGAAGATCTTGAAGTTCTATAACCTCGATGAACAGGCCATTGCCGAGGCCGGTCACATCACTTACGGTTCCAACGTAAAAGAAGTCACGACCCAGGTCAGTGAAGGCAGCGCCGACGCCGGTGTCATCTATGCAACGGATGCCTTTAGTGCTAAGTTGAAACCCCTTGACGAAGCGACGAAGGACATGTGCGGCCAGGTCATTTATCCGGCAGCGGTCATGAAGAACAGCAAGCATCAGCAGGAAGCTCAGGACTTCTTGAACTACCTCAAAGGCGACGCAGCCATGAAGATTTTCCGGAGCGTCGGATTCAGTCCTGTCGGCTAAGGGCGGCCCGGTATGGATTGGTATCCCCTTTGGAACAGTCTGCGCATTGCGGCCATTGCCTGCGTCATCGTCTTTTTCAGCGGCATCGCCCTGGCGTATTACGTGGCACGGCTGCCGCGGGTCTTAAAAGGGATTCTCGACGTCGTCCTGACCCTGCCCCTGGTACTGCCGCCGACGGTCTGCGGCTGGCTGCTGCTCCTGCTCTTCGGGCTGCAGCACCCCGTCGGCATCTTCCTCAATGATGCCGGCATCCACTTCGTCATGACCTGGTACGGCGGTGTCCTGGCATCGGCCGTCGTCGCCTTTCCTCTCATGTACCGTACGGCCCGGGGGGCATTTGAAGGCTTTGATGAAACCTTGGCCTGGAGCGGGAAGACTTTAGGCCTGTCGGATACGTTCATCTTCTGGCACATCCGCATGCCTTACTGCAAGCAGGGCATCATAGCCGGCACGGTCTTGGCCTTTGCCCGGGCCCTCGGCGAATACGGGGCGACGAGCATGCTCATCGGCTACATTCCTAAGCATACGGCGACCATTTCGACGACGGTGTATCAATTATGGCGGACCAATGACGAGTACAGTGCCTTCATTTGGGTCTTGGTCAACATCGCCATTAGTGCCGTCGTCTTGATGACGGTCAACCTCTTTGAAAAGCGGAGCCGTGAAAGGAGGCGCCCGGCATGATTGACATTTCTGTCTATAAAGACTGGGGCTCCTTTACTCTCGACGTGGAGCTTCATCATACAGGCGGCGTCTTGGGCATCCTCGGCGCTTCGGGCTGCGGGAAGAGCAAGACCCTGCAGTGTGTAGCCGGGATTGAACGGCCCGATGACGGGCGCATCGTCGTCGGTGAACGAACCTTGTTTGACCGCAAACAGGGCATCGACGTCCCCGTAGCCCGCCGGCGGGTAGGCTATCTTTTTCAGCACTACGCCTTGTTCCCCAATATGACCGTCGAAGAGAATATTCGCTGCGGCGTTCGTGCTGCCGGGAAAGAAGCGGCCAAAGAACAGGTCCGGGCCATGATGGAGCGCATGCGCCTTACAGGCCTTGAAGGGCAGAAGCCGGCAGAACTGTCCGGCGGTCAGCAGCAGCGCGTGGCCTTGGCACGAATTCTGGTAAACGAACCGGATATTCTCCTATTGGACGAACCCTTCAGTGCCTTGGACAGCTATTTGAAGGAAAAGGTCATTACGGAACTGAAGTCTCTCTTGGAAGAATTTCCTAAGGATGTCATCTTAGTGACTCACAGCCGTGATGAAGCCTACCAGCTCTGTCAGTCCATTGCCGTCCTCGACGGCGGACGGGTTTCGGCTGTCGGGCCGACAAAGAAACTCTTCGCCGATCCTCAGTCCAAGGCGGCAGCTGTTTTGACGGGCTGCAAGAATATCGTTTCCGCTCGAAAAGCCGGGTCGGAATCGGTTTTCGTCCCTGACTGGCAAGTTACCCTTCATACGGGAGGACGGCCTGTCGGTGACGACCTCTGCGCCATCGGCATCCGAGCCCACGCTTTTCATGGCCGTGAGCCCATGAATTCTCTGCCCGTCGTCATTACGGAAGAGATTGAACAACCTTTTGAATGGATCGTTAAATTCCGTTACCGCAGCCAGAATCAGGCGGCATCCGACATTTGGTGGCGCTTTGCCAAAACAGATCGGCCCGATACCCTGCCGGACTGCCTCGGCCTTGGCGGTGACGATATTTTACTGCTATACAGGTGATTACTATGGAACGGTTATATACAGCATTATATGAACGGCTGAAGGCCGGACGGGCGGCGGTCCTCTTGACCGTTGTCGACCGAAAAGGCTCGACGCCGCGCGGCATCGGCAGTCATCAGGTCGTCTTTGACGACGGGACGACGGTCGGCACTGTCGGCGGCGGCTATCCGGAATACTTGGCTGTCGAATGCGGCAAACAGCGTCTGACTGACGGTCGGTCCGATTTTCGCCGCTTGATTCTCCACCCTAACGACGTCGAAGATATCGATGCAGCCTGCGGCGGCGAGCTGACGGTTTTCTGCCAGTACCTCAACCCTGATATGCCTGATTTGTTGGCTGTGGTGAAGGAAATCATAGCGGCCTTTCAAAATAAGCAGGCCTCGTGGCTGGCCTTCGATATCGGCCGTGGAAATGACTGGGGCATGGCCTTGGTGTCAGAAACAGGGGTCATCAGCTGCGGCAATCTGACGTCTTTACAGGATGTCGATGCCGGTTGGTGCCGCCGTCAGTCCGCCGGGATGACGAAAGTCGAAGACGGCACTCTTTTGTATCATGAGGTCTTGACCTCGCCGGGACGGGTCTTCATTTTTGGCGGCGGCCACGTCGCTCAGGCCTTGGTGCCGGTCCTTTCCCTTATCGATTTTTCCTGCATCGTTGCCGACGACCGGCCGGAATTTGCGAGTTCCGATTTATTTCCCGATGCCGTTGCCGTCCATCAGGTGGATTATCAGCGTTTGCCGAAAGAAATTGGGATAACCGCTGACGATTACGTCTGCGTCATGACCCGAGGCCACCACGGGGACTACGACGTCCAGAGGCAGATGCTGGCCGTCAAACCCTATTATCTCGGTGTCATCGGAAGCCGCCGAAAAATAGCCTTCGTCAAAAGTAAGCTGTTGGCCGACGGCTTTTCGGAAGCTGATATCGACGCCTGCTACAGCCCTATCGGGTTAGCTATTTCCGCTGAGACTCCGGCTGAGATTGCCGTCAGTATCGCAGCCGAACTGATTGCCGTCCGGGCCCGGCGCGAAGGACGGGAAAAACACCGTCCCAAGTCGTTATGACGGCCCGTGTAGAAACCTATGTCGGAGCCGGCGGTAAGACGACGACGATTTTTGCCCGGGCTCGGAAAGAACGGGACCGGGGGAAAAAGGTAGCTGTCGTCACGACGACGCATATGATGCGGCCCGATCAGGGCTTTGTCCCCGGTGACCTGACGCCGGACTGGCAGGCGCAGTGGCGGCAGGACGGCATCATCGTCGTCGGCACGCTGGTGGAGAACGGGAAAATTTCTTATCCCGGCGACGAGGTTTACGGGTCTCTGTGTGAATTAGCGGATCTTGTGTTGGTAGAAGGCGACGGATCGCGGCGGATGCCCTTAAAGGTCATGGGGAATCACGAGCCGGTGATTCCAAGAAATACGGATGCCGTCTATTGCCTGGCCGGATTGTCGGCCTTGGGAAAGCCTGCCGGTGAGGTCTGTTTTCGTCATGAATTATTGAATCTTGCCGCCGATACGGTCATTACTGAAGCTCTCATGGCTGACATCATTGAGAAGGGCTGCCTGGCCCGCATCGGGGCTTTTCAGGCTCAGACGACGGTCATTCTCAACCAAGCCGATGATGCCGCCCTTTGTCAGTGCGGCGAGCGAATCAGGCAGCGTCTGTCGAGGCCGGTAATCATTACGGCCTATGACAGGGAAGAGAGGAACCTGCAGTGAAGATACAGTTAATCCTTATGGCGTCAGGCTTTGGCCGACGCTTCGGCAGTAATAAATTAACGGCTCCGGTCTTCGGCCGTCCTTTATATTCCTACGGACTTACCAGCCTGTGTCAGGGGGCACAGGCTTTTTTTCCGTTGTCGGGGATTTCCTGCGCGGTCACCGTCGTCACGGGTCATGCCGCCATTGCTGAGGCCTGTAGAGGTGCTCATATCGAGGTCCTTTGGAACGATCAGGCGAAAGAAGGCATGGCCGCTTCTATTCGGGTCGGCGTGGGAGCCTATTCCGATTGTGATGTGTGGGGCTTCTTTCCGGCTGATCAGCCACTCTTGACGAGTCAGACCGTTTCTCTGTTTTTGCGTCAGTTTATCGCCGAAGGTGCACCTGTCGGCTGCATGTATAATGGTCGGAAGCGGTGTAGTCCGGCTTTGTTCCGCTCGTCCTGCCGTGATGATCTTCTGGCCCTTTCCGGTGATGTGGGCGGCCGCCGGCTCATACAGTCAAGTCGGGCCTGGGTCTATTATCCGACAGATACGACCGAGATTTTTGATATCGACAGCCGGGACGATATGACGGCGCTCGCGACGTTAATGCCCATATAATGATTTAAATTTATTTATATAGAGATCTTTTTGGCGGAGCCATTCCTCTTTCGGCCGCGACAAATCCGGTGCGAACCGTTATAATGGAGATATACTTGTCATGGGAGGGAGTGCGGTGATTAAGCTGTTAGCTGCCATTTACTTAGTTTGGGGCTTCAACTGGGTCGTCATGAAAGAAGCCAATCTCTTTTTTCCGCCGGTTACCTTTTCCTGCTACCGATTCATTATCGGGGCCTTGGTCCTGCTGGCGGTCTGTTTTTGGTTGAAACTGCCGATACCGCCGCGTCGCTATTGGCCGTGGATTGCCATTACGGGCTTTTTGCAGATCGCCGTCAATACGGCGGCTATCCAAATCGGCATGGTCACCCTCGGGGCCGGTCTGGTAGCGGTCCTCAATTACAGTATGCCCGTATGGATGGCTCTGATGGCTCATTTCTTCTTGGGCGAACACTTGACGCGGCGCAAGGTGATCGGCATCATCGTCAGTATGGCCGGTATGTGCCTTCTCATGAATGTCGACAGCGGCGGCGATTTATCGCTCGTTGTCCTGACTTTAGTCGGTGCAGCTGCCTGGGCGGCAGCGGGAATCATCGTCAAGATTCAAGATCGGCGCATGAAGGCCAATGACTGTAATCTCATTCAATACACGACGTGGCAGATGCTCGTCGGCGCCTTGGCTTTGGGGATTCAGGCAGCCGTCATGGAGAGCGGAACCATTCAATGGACGCCACTGGCCGTGGGCTGTCTGCTCTATAACGGCGTCATGGCTTCGGCCCTGGCCTTTTTCATGTGGAATTATCTGCTGACCCAAATAGAAGCGGCCAAGGCGGCAATCGCCATCCTAGGCGTGCCCGTCGTCGGCGTCATCAGCGGTGTCTTGGTCCTGGATGAACCGCTGACGATTATGACCCTCATCGGCATGGTCATGATTTTGGCAGGCATCGTCTGCATCGTCCGTCAGGGACGGCCGTCTCGGGCGGCGGTTGAAAGAGATTGATAAATATGGTTATCGATTAGGAGGCATTTTATGAAATGTGTAGTACTGCTCAGCGGCGGCGTCGATTCTACGACGTGTCTGGCCATGGCATTGGAAAAATATAAGAAGGAAGATGTCTTGGCCCTGACGTCCTATTATGGACAGAAGCACGCCAAAGAATTGGAATCGGCCCGTAAGGTTGCGGCTCATTACGGTGTCGCTCATCGGGAAGTCGATTTATCCCAGGCCTTTTCTTTAAGTGACAGCTCGCTCTTACAGGGCAGCCATAAAGAAATCGCTGCTGAATCCTACGCCAATCAACTGGCAGAAAAAGGAGGAGAAGGGACGGTTGATACGTATGTCCCGTTTAGAAACGGATTGTTCTTGTCTTTTGCCGCGGCCATTGCCGTCAGTGTCGGCGCCGAAGTGATCTATTACGGAGCCCATGCCGACGATGCTGCCGGACGGGCCTATCCTGACTGCACGCCGGAATTTGAAACGGCTATGAACACGGCCATTTACGAAGGATCGGGAAGGACCTGCCATTTAGAAGCGCCCCTCCTGTCCTTGAATAAGGCCGGCGTCGTGAAAGAAGGGCTGCGTCTGGGGGCGCCCTACGAACTGACCTGGAGCTGCTATGAAGGCGGCGATAAACCGTGCGGTGTCTGCGGAACCTGCCGCGACCGGGCGGCTGCCTTTGCGGCGAACGGCGTTGCCGATCCGGCACTGAAATAAGGGCAAATATATACCAAGCATCAGCCCGATGAAGGGTAATATTTTGGGAGAGGATGGAGAGTTATGAAAGGCAGTATAAAGAGACAGCTGGCAGCCGTCATATTGATGAGCCTCATGGGCTTCGGGGCAGTTTATGCCAGTGAAGCCCCGGCAGAGAAGGATAATTTTTATCAGGCTGTCAACCACGGGGTCTTGCAGGAAAAGAAAATAGAACCGACGGAGGCCTCATGGTCGTGGTTTTCGGAACGCTCCTTAGAAAATAAAAAGGCCTTAAGGAAAGAGTTGGAAGCCATAGCAGAAAAACAGGGAACCTATCCGAAAGGATCTCCGGAACAGAAAATCGCCGACCTCTATGTCAGTGCCCTCGATAATGAAAAACGCAATGAAACGGCTCCGGGGAAGCTGAAGGCCTTGACGGCACCGATTGAACAGGCATCGAACTTGACGGAGCTTACCAAGGCTCTTCAGAATGTCAGTGAAAAGACAGGTACCGATGTCTTCGTCGGCTATACGGTGGACCGCCTGCCGACGGGCCTTCGCTATATCCCGCGTATTCTCGTGAGCGAGCCGTCTTTTACTCGGGATGAATTAGAGAAAGAACCTCATCCCGGCGCCTGGAAGGCTTATCGGGAGTACGTCGCCCATGTTTTGGAAGAAGCAGGGGAAACACCGGATAAGGCTGCGGCACACAGCGAGGCTATCTTTGCCATGGAACAAAAACTGGGGCCCCATCTCTTGACCAGCGAAGAGCGCAATGATGTGACCGTTCAGAATCGGGTGGTATCGCAGGGCGAGCTGAAAAAGCTCATGCCTCATATGGGCGGCCAAGTGATTTTAAACGGCCTTGCCCTTGATAAGGAAACACAGTTTTTCTTGGCTGATCCCGATTATCTGCAGCAGTTTGATGCCCTTTATACAGACGATAATTTAGAACTCTTAAAGAGTTATGCCGTCTATCAGGTGTATAACGGTTTTGCCCCCAGTTCCTATATCAAACTGCGCGACCTCCAGCGAAACTATATGCTCCAGCGCTTCGGCATCGCTAAAGCCAGGGACGATAAGGAAACGGCCAGCCGTATGGTCCAGTCCATGCTGTCGTATGAAGTCGGCCAGATTTACATGAAGAATCATGCCTCGGCGGCTGTCGTCGACGATGTAAAGTCCATGGTTCGGGAAATTCGGGATATCTATAAACTACGGCTGGAAGCCAACGACTGGCTTAGTCCCAAGACGAGAGCCAAGGCCATTGAAAAACTAAGCAGCCTGCGCGTCTTCGTCGGCGGTCCGGCAGCGGACGATAAACCGATTATCGAAAGCATGCCCGACGTCATTGCCCCTCAGGACGGCGGTGATTTATTGACCAATATCATGCATAACGGCGTCTTGGAACGGCAGCAGGTTCACGCCCTGTTGGGGACCAATTTCAATCCAGACAAGTGGTATGCTTTTGATCCGCAGGACGTCAATGCGGCCTACATACCGGAAAACAACAGCATTACTATTCCGGCCGGTATCCTCCAGCCTCCCTTCTATGATGCTAAGGCGTCGCGCGGGTCTAACCTCGGCGGCATCGGCGTCGTCATCGGCCATGAAATCTCTCATGCCTTTGATCCCAATGGCAGTAAATACGACAGTGAAGGGCGATTGAAGAATTGGTGGACGAAAAAGGATGCCGAAGCATTCCGGAAGCTGGCCGCCGCCTTTGGCCCTTACTATGACGGTTATACCGTTGCCAAGGGCATCCATGAAAACGGGAAGCTGGTCAGTAATGAAGCCATCGCCGACTGCGGCGGATTGTCGGTCGTAACTGAATTGGCGAAGGGCGATGACGCTGCCATGCGCGATATCTATCATTCCTTTGCAGCGATTTTTGCCAATAAGCTGACCGACCAGATGCTGTTATACTTGATTCAAAACGATCCCCATCCTTTGGGTGAAGCTCGTGTCAACGGAGCCTTGGCGGCGACCGACGGCTTTTATAAGGCCTATGATGTCCAACCGGGCGACGGGATGTACGTGGCGCCGCAGCAACGGGTTCATTTGTGGTGATTCTAACAAAAAGATAACAAAAAGAGGGGGAATTTATAAAGTCTCCCCTCTTTTTATCTTGCAATATTTGGGGGAATACGGTACAATCGCAAGTGAGCAATAGCCGTATATTGCACTGGTGGGACAAAAATCGTACCACTGGGAACAAAAACGTAAATCAATACGTCTATGTGAGTAGAAAAGGAGAAATCTGTATGCTAAAAAAAACCAAGATCGTCTGCACTTTAGGCCCCAGTTCTAATACTCCGGAAATTATTGAAAAGATGATTAAAGCCGGCATGAACGTTGCCCGTTTTAATTTCTCCCATGGGTCTCATGAAGAACATAAACAGCGCATCGACATGGTTCGAGCTGCTTCCGAAAAATTGGGCATCCCCGTAGCTCTGCTCCTCGACACAAAAGGCCCGGAAATCCGTTTGGGCAAATTTAAAAATGGCTCCATCATGATGGAAGCCGGCAATGATTTTACGTTGACCGCTCGTGACGTAGTAGGCGATGAAACCATCGCTTCTATGAACTATAAACAGTTGCCGCAGGACGTTAAGCCCGGCGACCACATTCTCTTGTCCGACGGCTTGGTAAACCTCGAAGTCGTCAACGTCGAAGGCGAAGATATTCATACTAAAATCATCAACAGCGGCAAGATGAGCGACCGCAAGCGCGTTGCCGTACCGGGTATCGCTATCAACCTTCCGGCCGTTTCTGAAACGGACGCTGCCGATATCGAATTTGGCTGCCGCATGAACATGGACCTCATCGCTGCTTCTTTCATTCAGCGCGGCAAAGACGTCCTCACTATTCGCAAGCTCCTTGAAAAGCACAACAGCGAAATGAAAATCATCTCTAAGATTGAATGTCAGGCCGCTGTTAACAATATCGATGAAATCATCAAGATGAGCGACGGCATCATGGTAGCCCGCGGTGACCTCGGCGTCGAAGTTCCGGCTGAAGAAGTTCCGATGCTCCAGAAAGTCCTCATCCGCAAATGCCACGAAGCCGGCGAACCGGTCATCACGGCCACACAGATGCTGGAATCGATGTGCAACAACCCTCGCCCGACCCGTGCTGAAACGAGTGACGTTGCCAATGCTATCATCGACGGCACCGATGCTATCATGCTCAGTGGTGAAACGGCCGGCGGTCTCTATCCGGTAGAAGCTGTTGAAACCATGGCACGCGTTGCTACCTTCACGGAAAGCAACTTCACGTCGAGACCTTTTGAAGATGACGATTCTGAATCGGCAACGACGACGGAATCCATCGGTAAAGCTGTCGTTAAGATTGCAAAAGACCTTCACGCTTCGGCTATCATCGCTTCGACCGAACGCGGCGGCACAGCCCAGATGATTTCTAAATTCCGTCCGGACTGCCCGATTGTCGCTGTATCTCCGCACGAAGCTATCGTCCGCCGCTTACAGCTCAACTGGGGTGTTCAGGCCATTAACGGCAAAGAAGCCGTTGATTCCGATGCTGTTGTCGACAATGCTATCTTTGCAGCCCTCGACAATGACCTCATTAAAGCCGGTGACCTCGTCGTCCTGACGGCAGGCGTTCCCGTTGCAAAAGCAGGTTCTACCAATATGATCCGCGTTCAGGTCGTCGGTGACGTCCTCCTCCGCGGTACCGGTATCGGCCGTAAATCGGCTGTCGGCAAAGTCTGCGTTGCCGAATCCCTGGAAGACTTGAAGAAGAACTTCACCGATGGCTGCATCCTGGTTCTCCGCGCAGCTCGTGCTGACTTTGTAGAATACATGAAACGCGCCAGCGCCATCGTATCTGAAGAAGCCGGCCTCACGAGTGAATCGGCCATCGTTGCCATCACCCTCGGCATTCCGACCGTCGTCGGTGCAGAACACGCTGCTGATACCTTGAATAATGGCGAAGTCGTCACGGTTGATGCCAGCCGCGGCACGATTTTCCGAGGCGCAGCTAACGCTCGATAGATCATAAAAAATATTGCATAATTAAGTACTCCCCCATGAGTCAGACTGTTACAGCTCTGCTCATGGGGGAGTTTTGCATTAGGGACAATTCTTTTTGTTTAATTTATGACCGTCATGTCACTACTAGGATGGATAGAGACCTGAAATACTCCTTTGGGAGTGAAAAAAATTGCCATATCTTCGGCTCGGATGATGCGAGATTGTGACCGTATCGTGCAGTGGTCATTACGTCGGTGTCATAGGGGAGGTATATAATCGGATAAAACAAGAAAGGATGATGGGTATGAAAATGACGAAGAATATGGCTAAACTGGCAGCCGCTGTCTGCATTTCTATGTCTGCAGGATTGGGTGTCGTATCGGCCTTGGAGGTACAGTTTTCGGACGGGGCGATGCCGCAGGGCATGCCTCCGCAGGGGATGCCGCCACAGGGAATGCCGCCTCAAGGGATGCCGCCTCAGGGACAGCAGGGAAAATCCTTGTCGGAATTTACCGCTGCGCAGCGGATTACGGGCAAAGAGGCACTTCTTGTCAATCAGGATATCACGGCTGATGAGGCCGATGAAAATGCCGTCCTGGCAGAACAAGGAGCTGACGTGACCCTGAAGCAGGTTCGTCTTTCCAAGACGGGAAATACGACCAGTGAAGACGGCAGTAATTTCAACGGTCAGAATGCCGTCCTCCTCGTTTCCAACAGCACGGCGTCCCTTACCGACGCTGCTGTTACTTCTGATGCCGAAGGGGCCAATGCTGTCTTTGCGACGGGAAAAAATGCAGTCGTCACCGTCAAAGACATCAAGATTAACACCAAAGGCAATTCGTCCCGCGGCTTCGACGCGACGTACGGCGGTACGATTCACGGTGAAAACGCGGATATTACGACGGCAGGGGCTCACTGCGCGGCCTTGGCGACCGACCGGGGGGAAGGCAATGTCTACGCCACGGGCAGTACTCTTTCGACGAGCGGTGAAGGCAGTCCGGTCATCTATTCGACGGGCAATATCGTCCTCACGAAGAGCAATGGCGTCGCCAAAGGCAGCGAAATCGCCTGCGTCGAAGGAAAGAATTCCATCTTTATAGAAGATTCTACCCTCACCGGTTATAAGAACCATGGCGTCATGCTTTATCAGAGCTTTTCCGGCGATGCCGGGACGGGGACAGCTTCCTTTACGGCTAAAAATTCGACGCTTCGCAACTATTCTGACGGAGCTATGTTCTACATCACGAATACGAAGGCCGTTGCCAGCCTGACCAATACGATTATTGAATCGCCGAAGAACCAGAACCTCATCGAAGTCTCCAGCGACCGCTGGGGGACGGAAGGGGAAAACGGTGGTGACTTTGAATTTACGGTAGCCAAACAGACTCTCAGCGGCGACATCGTCGCCAATAAGATCAGTACCGTTTCCGTCAGCCTGACAGACGGCTCGAATTGGAGCGGTGCCATGAATCCTAAGCATACGGCTAAAAGTGCCGGCCTTTCCCTGGATTCCTCGTCAGTTTGGACTGTGACCGGCGACTCCTACGTTTCGGCTTTGACGGACAGTGATACGACGCTGAGCAATATCCGCAGCAACGGCCACACGATTTACTACGATAAGGGCAATAAGGCCAATGGCTGGCTCAAGGGCAAGACCGTAAAACTAGCTGACGGCGGCAAAGTAATGCCCTTATAGGCCCATGAAGGCCAGCATCTGCATCATCCCCGGGATAAAGGTGTCGATGTCGAGGGATTCCTCTAAGGTGTGCTCGCGGCGGCTGCGGCAGAAGCCGAAGGAAATGGCCGGGATTCCCAAACTCAGGGGAATGTTGGCATCGGTGCTGCCGGCAATGCACTGCGTAGTAAGGCCCTGTTTCCGGCGGATGGCAGTAATTCTCTGTACCAGCGGATTTTGGTCGGCCTTGCTGCAGGGCCGCTGGCCGAGGCTTTTTACGGAGATGTGGACATCATCGGACCGCTGCTTTTCTAAGAGGGCTTGGAATGTCCCGTCGAGGGATTCTAAGGACGGCCCGTCTTCGGATCGGAGATCGACAGTGAATTCTGCTTTGGCGGCAATGGAATTGACCGTCGTGCCGCCGCTGATGGTGCCGACATTATAGGTCGTCTTGGGCTCGGCCTGAAGAGTGAAGCTGTAAAGGGCATCGATGATGGATGCGGACGCGGCGATGGCATTGGCGTTTCCAAAGCCCATCCAGCTGTGGCCGCCCGGCGTTTCCACCGTAACTTTATAGCGCCGAGAACCGACGGCCGTGGCGACAAAGGTGTCGAAGGTGCAGTCGACGGCGACGACTTCTGAAATGCGGCCGGCCCAGTCAGCCATGATCTGGCGGATGCCCTTGAGATTGCCCAGGCCTTCTTCGCCGACGTCGAAGGCAAAGAGCAGGCCCTGGGGAGGTGTGAGCTGCAGGTCGAGGATCATCTTGATGATGAATAAAAGGCCGGCAATACTGGCGCTGTTGTCACTGCACGACGGGGCCGACAAGGTGTTGTCTGATTGATGAATCGGTATCTTGGAAAGATTTTCGAAGACCGTATCCATGTGGGCCGTGTACAAGGCTGCTTTTTGGCCTTTTTTCAGCCGGCAGGGATAGAGGATGTTCCCGCTGTCATCGTAGTAGGCCCCGTCAGCGCCGATGCTGTGGAGGTAGTGGAGAATCCACTTGCCCTTTACCTGTTCACGGCCCGTTGGCGAAGGGATGGAAATAATGGTTTTGAGGAGGTCCAGCCACTGCTGCTGGTGTTGGCGTACATAGGTTTCAAGGATGTCGTTCATAGACTCATCTCCTGTAAAGATTTTCCTTATTATATCATAATTTTTAGGAATTCGAGGCTTTTCCTGTCTCAAACAGGCGTCTACAAGAGCGCTTGTTTCTGGCAGCAAGGCAGCAAAAAAGGCCCCGTCCATTTGGACGGGGCCTTAGTGTATCTTAGCCTAAGATTTTTTTCAAATCGGCTTCCGGCGTTGTCGTCGGGGAGATGTTGAAGTTTTCAACTAAGTAGTTGAGGACGTTCGGCGAGAGGAAGGCCGGCAGTGTCGGTCCGAGGTAGATGTTTTTCAGGCCTAAGTAGAGGAGGGTCAAGAGGATGCAGACGGCCTTCTGTTCGTACCACGAGAGGACTAAGGTCAAAGGCAGGTCGTTGACGCCGCAGTCAAAGGCTTTAGCCAAGGCGACGGCTACCTGGATAGCGCTGTATGCGTCGTTGCACTGGCCCATATCCATGATGCGCGGCAAGCCGCCGATGGTGCCGAGATCGAGGTCGTTGAAGCGATATTTGCCGCAGGCCAGGGTCAGGATGACCGTATCGGCCGGGGTCTGCTGAACGAAGTCGGTGTAGTAGTTGCGGCCCGGGCGAGCGCCATCGCAGCCGCCGACGAGGAAGAAGTGCTTAATGGCACCGGCTTTGACTGCGTCGATGACTTTGTCTGCAACGGAGAGAACCGTACCGTGGCCGAAGCCCGTCGTAACCGTCGTACCGCCGTTGATGCCGGTGAAGTGCTGTTCTTCTTTATAGCCGCCGAGTTCCAGGGCTTTTTCGATGACCGGTGTGAAGTCTTTGTCTTCGCCGATATGGGTTACGCCGTCAAAGGAAACGACTTCTGTCGTGAAGACGCGGTCGATGTAGGATTTCTTGGGGGGCATGAGGCAGTTTGTCGTGAACAGGAAGGCACCGGGGACGCCGTCGAATTCTTTCTGCTGGTTCTGCCAAGCCGTGCCGAAGTTGCCTTTGAGGTGTTTATATTTTTTCAGTTCGGGATATGCATGGGACGGGAGCATTTCGCCGTGGGTGTAGACGTTGACGCCCTTGCCTTCGGTCTGCTGGAGGAGGGTTTCCATATCCTTCAGGTCATGGCCGGTGACGACGATGAACGGGCCTTTTTCGATGGTAAGGGGAACCGTCGTCGGAACGGGAGTACCGTAAGTCGACGTGTTGGCTTCGTCGAGGAGGGCCATGCAGGTCAAATTGACTTTACCTGTTTCCATGACGATGGGGAGAAGTTCGTCCATGCCCCAGTCTTCGCTCAGAGCCGAAAGGCCTTTGATGAAGAAGGCACCCAGTTCGTCGCTGGTCTTGCCGAGCATCAGGGCATGATAGGCATAGGCTGCCATGCCGCGCATGCCGAAAAGGATGAGCGATTTCAGGGAACGGATGTCTTCGTTGGCATTCCACAGGCCGCTCATATCGTAGTCGGCAGCCGGGGAAGACGAAAGCGATGCCGATTCAGCATGAACCTTGTCGATCATGACCTGGGTCGTTTCGGTGTTGAAGTTGACGTTGGTAACGGTCGTGAACAGGCCTTCGAGGATGACCCGGTAGGTCTGTGCTGTCGGGACGGCAGTCTGACAGGTACGGGCCAGGCCGATGAGGGCACCGGTCAATTTGTCCTGGAGACCGGCTTCAGCCGACGATTTACCACAGACACCGGCACCGCCCGTACAGCCTGTACCGAATGCCGTCTGTTCACACTGAAAGCAAAACATCTGTTGTTCTTTTGTCATTGAAAAAACCTCCTCTATTTCTATAACAATAAAAATGAATAAATACCTGAGTAATCTGTATCTTCAGCTCTTATCGAGTATGCATAGAGTATAGCAGGTGCGGCATTTCATTTCCGTTGCATTTACAACAAAATGAAAATTATCTTTCTTGGGGAAACGAAAACGGTGCTTGCAGAATGAGGTTTTCTACGGTAATATAGATGTATCTAATCTATATTATAATATATCCGAAAGATATGTAAATAGGAGGAAATTACAATGGCAGATAATAAAACCTATGCTGTGTTCAAAACGAATAACGGCGATTTTACCGTAGAACTCTTTGCAGAAGAAGCGCCGATTACGGTTGAAAATTTTGTGACCTTAGCTAAAAAAGGTTTTTATGACGGCACGATTTTCCACCGCATCATCGCCGATTTCATGATTCAGGGTGGTGACCCGACCGGTACCGGCCGCGGCGGTTCGGAACAGACTATTCCCGATGAATTCGGTAAAGGCCTTGATTTCAGCCAGCCCGGCATCTTGGCCATGGCCAATGCCGGCCCCAATACGGGCAGCTCCCAGTTCTTCGTTACGGTCGTACCGACGCCGTGGCTTCAGAATCATCACTCCATTTTCGGCAAAGTCGTCAAAGACTACGACGTCGTCGAAAAAATCAGCCGTGTCCAAACGGATTTCGCCGACAAACCCCTCGAGGATGTCGTCTTGAATACCGTTGAAATCACGACCGAAGCGTAAGGCTTCATGATATATTATACTTATATGGTTCGCTGTGCCGACCGGTCTTTATACACCGGATGGACGATGGATGTGTCCAAACGGGTGGCAGCGCACAATGATGGCAGAGGGGCTAAGTATACCCGTTCCCGTCGACCTGTGACCCTGGCCTGGTGCCAGGGTTTTCCTACAAAACACGAGGCCATGCACTGGGAATGGGAAATCAAGCAGTGGACGAGAGAAAAGAAAGAGCAGCTCTGCCGGAATGAGTTTTCGGTTTGTCCTAAGGGAGATGACTTACTGTGAATCGATGGAAAAAATGGCTGACAACGGCCTTTGCCGGCCTGACCCTCTGTGTGGCTCCGGTAGCCGCTGTTTCTGCTGCTTCGGCAACTCAAATCCTGCTCTACGGAGCGGCGTCGATGGCAATGGCCCGTCATCAGCTGATGCAAATGGATGATAATAATCAAAAACAGATGCTGGCCAGCACTCAGGCGAAAACCGGTGTTGTTGATAATGAAGCCTATAACCGGCGGGTAGAAACGATTCAGCGCAACCTCGTGGCAACGGGTCTGGTTAAACGCAATTACGACGTATACGTCAATCCGTCGCAGGATCTCAATGCCTTTGAAACGGTAGGCGGTGTCATTTCTATCAACCGCGGTATGATGGATGCCTTAAATGACGATGAACTGGCCTTTACCCTAAGCCATGAAATGCAGCACGGTGAAAAGCGCCATGCCGTCAACGGCGTCTTGAAGAGTATCGGTATTGCAACCTTGGTCGACGTAGCCCTCGGCGGCAACGCCAATGTCCTCGATATCCTGTTGGGCAGCGTCGCTGTCAATTATATCGACAATGAAGTCGTTACCATGGATCAGGAAAAACAGGCCGATGAAACGGGTTTCAACATCATCAAGAACACGGCTTATAACGTCGGCGGTGCCGCCTCGTCCATGCAGTATGTCTACGAACAGTACGGCGATTTATGGCAGGAAGGGTTTAAACGGGTCATCAGTCCCAATAACCATCCGCAGATGTCGAGCCGTATCCAGAAATTGGCCGGCCGCATGAGCCAGTGGTCGGGGAATCACGTTCAAGTCGGCGGCAATACGGTTTATGTCAATGCAAAACCGGTCGTAACGCCGGCTGCTATGGGTGACTATTCGTCACGGCGCCGGGCCTTCCTCGTCGCCGGCAACCTGGCGCGGTCCTTCCACGATGTCTATGGAGAAGCGCTGAAGGACAACAAAGTCGTGACTGAAACGATCAATAAGAAAGACCCGTCCTGGACGGTCAATGCCCAAGGGGATGAACTCTATCTGAACGGGCAGTATATTATGACCGGCGCTGCTGGAGACAACGTTTCGAGCATTGCCGGTGACCTCCAAAAAGCTCTGGACAGCAAGGATGCCATGCTGAGCAAAGGTGATATTCAGAAGAAAGACAAGGAATGGACACAGAAGTACGGGTATAAGGCAACGAAAGAAAATCAGGTAAAGAAGGATAAAGATGCCTAGGCAGATCGTCTGTGTCGTGGCCCTCATGGCCTTGACCCTGGGCGTCGGCATCTTCGCCGGTGCCCGTCAATCGACGCACTCCCGCGGCGTAGATATGATTTTGGAACAGGCCCGGCAGCATGCCATGGCAGATAATGAAGAAATGCCTGTGCTTCAAGGAAAGCCGCAGGTTACCCTTCATTATCCCGAATCGAATCCGGCAGCCGGTCATCCGATCCTGCGCTGGAGCCGCGTCGACGGTGCCGTCATGTATGACGTACAGATCTTGAAAAAAGACGGCGATGACAGTCAGGGAACGACGGTCTATGAGCCGTTCATGGAAGATCAGCGGGCTTACACGACGGGATTGGAATTGAAACTGCCCGATACTTTTTTTGGTCCGTCCTTTTACTGGCGCGTTCGCGGTCTGGATCTGAAAGGCCGGCCGGTCAGCGAGTTTTCTGATGTTGAAGAAGTATATGTCGATATTTTTAAATCGGTGATGGAAAAGCCGACGCCCCTGTCCTTTTTCAATGGAGGACCGGGTCAATGGCTGCTCTATCCCGTCTACGATTGGATTTCCGTTCCCGGTGCCAAGTCTTATGAAGTAGAAGTCCTCGACGGGCTTCCGGAAAATCCCAATGGGACGAGGCCGTCCATTCACCGCATCGATGTCTATCATCCGGAATATTCCCAGCAGTACGACCAAAAGGCACGCTGGGGCGATAAGCCTTTTTATTGGCGCGTTCGCGCTTTGGATGAAGACGGGCATGCCATCGGCGGCTATTCTGATGCCGTGCCCTTTGAAATGAGTCCGGCAGCGGAAGCGGGCGAGGTCGCTATTTTTGGCGACAGCATCAGTCACGGCGGCGGCAGCATTTCCTATTCGCCGACGGATTGGGAATTCAGCTATGCTTCATATCTTCGCTTTCCGACGATTAATTTGTCCCAGAGCGGCGATACGAGTGTCATGGCTGTCGAGCGTTTTGACCGCGACGTCCTGCCCTTCAAACCGTCGTACGTCCTAGTTCTCGTCGGTTCGAACAGCCTCCGGGCCGGTGTTCCTTCCTGGGAAGTCATCGGCGACCTTCAGGCCATCAAAGAAAAGGCCTTGAGGAATGGCATTAAGCCGGTGTTCCTGACGATTCCGCCTTTCAATCCGCGGAATATCAAGGCTGCCTTTGACCAGGATACGGTGGATGATTGGCAGCAGTCCGTTGCTGAGGTCAACGATTATATCGATACCCAGGTTCACATCGACATCGTGCCGGGCATGGCCGATGACGACGGTGAATTAAAGACCGAGTTGGCCCTTGACGGACTCCATCTGGATCCGCCGGGGAAAGAACTCATGGCCCGGGCCATCAATAATGCCTGGGATGACCTTACGGCCCTTCCTGACAGTGCTTGGGAATAGGTTGATGAGCTCTTACGTATGACAGAACGCCCTGCCGTAGTACGGCAGGGCGTTCTTTTATTCTGCTAATAATTTTTTTGCGGTGAACTGGTCCGTAATGAGGACATTTGCATAGCCGCCTTTTAAGGCAGCTCGGATGCTGGCGACTTTTCCTTCTCCTCCGGAAAGGAGGATGCTGTATTCTTTGTTCCGCAGGTCATCCAAATCGATGCCGACCGTTCGGTCATTCAGTTCCTGACTGGAAATGTTCCCGTCTTTATCGAAGAAGCGGGAGCAGATATCTCCGACGGCGTGGGTCTTTAGATAGTTCTTTTCCTGTGAATCGGCATAGCCTAAGCGGAAGAACAGGGCATTGTCGCGGACCGTGCCGACGCTGAAAATGGCGATGTTGGCATTGCGCCCGAGTTCTAGGACACGCTTGATATGGCGGTCGCGGTAGACCATCTGCTTGACTTCCTTGGAGTCGAATAAGACCGGAAGGGGCAGGTACTGGGCGATGGTTCCGTAATTGCTGGCGAACTTTTCCAAGATTTCATTGGCATAGGTTTCGCTCGTCGATAAGGTGATGCCCCCTTCGAGCTGGACGATTTGGGCGCCTTTTAAGGGATGGGGGATGAGCTGATGGGATAAGTTGTTCAGCGTCGTTCCCCAGCCGACGCCGATGATGTCGCCGTCTTGGATGATGTCGTTGACGTAGGCGGCGCCTCGTTGGCCGATATATTTCTTTATTTCTTCTTCATCTTCAATGGGCGCATTGGCGATGCAGACGTCGCGCAGGCCGTAGGCGGCGGCTACTTTTTGGGCCAGTTGGCTCTGGTCTTCGATGGGGTCGAAGATTTCGATGCGGACAAAGCCTTTGTCCTTGGCATACTGCAAGAGTCGTGAGACAGAAGGACGAGAGAGCTTCATTTCCTTGGCAATCTCGGCTTGGCTGAAATTGGACTGGTAGTATAATTTTGCGGCACTGATGGCCAGTTTATTCTTATCGTGTTGCATAGGCATTCATCCTCGATGTGGTGCTTCTAAAAACACGGATTGGTGAAATATATTTCGAACAATAAGGTCCTCTTTATTATCGCATTTTTAACCGTACTTTTGCAAGGTAAAATGTAATATTAGAAAAAATGCCATCGTTTTTTCATAATGTTTAATGCATAAAAAATATGAATCGTTAAAAGCTATACAATAATTGGAAATATGTAAAAATATATTTGGAAAAGTTACAAGAGACATATAATGAGTACATGTAAAAAATATGCGGAAATCGAAAGGATAAACCGATGTATTTTCTGGAAGGAGCAATGTTATTATGCAAAACAAGCAGTATATAATGGCCCTCGATGCCGGTACGACGAGCAATCGCGCTATTATCTTTGACAATGAATCTCGTATCGTCAGCGTCAGCCAAAAAGAGTTTACCCACTATTTCCCGAAACCGGGCTGGGTCGAACACGACGCCAATGAAATTTACCATACCATGCTTGAAGTCATGCGGGAAGCCCTGAATCAGTCCAATCTGACGGCTAACGAAATTTCTGCCATAGGCATTACTAACCAGCGTGAAACGACTGTCGTCTGGGATAAGAACACGGGCAATCCGGTGTACAATGCCATCGTTTGGCAGTCCCGTCAGACGGCCGATATTTGTGAAGATTTGAAGGCCCGCGGCCTGGTAGATGAATTCCGTGACAAAACGGGCCTGGTCATCGACGCCTATTTTTCCGGTACTAAGGTAAAGTGGATCCTCGACAACGTAGAAGGGGCCAGAGAAAAAGCCGAAAAAGGGGATCTCCTCTTCGGCACTATCGACTGCTGGCTCGTTTGGAAACTGACGGGCGGACAGGTTTTCATTACGGACTATTCCAACGCGTCGCGTACACTTATGTTCAACATCAAAGAACTAAAGTGGGACGACCAACTCCTTGAATATTTAACCGTTCCCAAGTCGATGCTGCCGGAAGTTCGTCCGTCGAGCGATATCTATGGCTGGACGGAACCGTCGATTCTCGGCGGCATGGTCAACATCGCCGGTATCGCCGGTGACCAGCAGGCTGCTCTTTTCGGTCAAACTTGCTTTGAACCGGGCATGGCTAAGAATACCTACGGGACGGGCTGCTTCATGCTGATGAATACGGGGACGACGCCTATTCCGTCTAAAAACGGTTTGGTCACGACCATTGCCTGGGGCCTTGACGGTAAGGTCGAATATGCCCTCGAAGGCTCGATCTTCGTTGCCGGTTCGGCGATTCAGTGGCTCCGCGACGGCCTGCGCCTCATCGATACGGCTCCTGATTCGGAATGGGTAGCAAAACGCGTTCCCGATTCGGACGGCGTCTATGTCGTACCGGCCTTCGTCGGCCTGGGAGCTCCTTATTGGGATATGGATGCCCGCGGCCTCATCATCGGCATTACCCGGGGCACGAAAAAAGCTCATATCGTCCGGGCAACTCTGGACTCTATGGCGTATCAGACGAAAGACGTTCTCGGTGCCATGGAAGCCGACTCGGGCATCAAACTGGCCGCTTTGAAGGTTGACGGCGGTGCCGTTGCCAACAATATGCTCATGCAGTTCCAGGCCGATATCCTCGGTGTTCCCGTCGACAGACCGCAGGTCATTGAAACGACGGCTCTCGGCGCGGCCTACTTGGCAGGCCTTGCTGTCGGCGTCTGGGATTCCAAAGAAGAGTTAGTGTCGAGCTGGAAACTTCAAAACCGGTTTGAACCGACGATGAATCCGGAAAAATCGAATGCCTATTATAAAGGCTGGCGCAAGGCTGTCAAACATGCCATGCATTGGCTGAGTGATGAAGACTGACAGCGAGTGCATAGTTATGATATACGATAACTTACTTGGTGAATTTATCGGAACGATGGTCCTCATCGTCTTCGGGGGCGGCGTCTGCGCCTGCAACACAATGGCTAACTCAAAGGGCTAAGGCGGCTGGATTTGTATTACGACGGCATGGGGGTTGCCGTAACCGCCGTAACCCTCGGTGTCTTTCCGGCAACGCCCCTGGGCGCTCCTCAGGGCGATTTGAATCCGGCCGTTACCTTGGTCGAGACCCTCATCGGCATCTACACGGTTCCGCAGTTTATCGTAACGTCCATAGTTCAAATTTGGGCGGCAGCCTGGGTGCCCGTCATCGCTCCTATGGCCGGTACCCTTGCTGCCTATGTCATCGCGACGGCACTGCACGTATTTTAATTTCATGTGAAGTTTATTGTGGTTATAGGGACTCGATTCGGGTCCCTATAATTTTATATATTTACAAAGTTTCTTCATATATTGAATTTAATTTCATAAAGCATTAAGCGTGAAGTGTAGCTTGTTTTATGGACATGATAAATTTTCATTACCCTGAAATGAAAATATGTAAAAATAAGCTTGCAATTATTTTCACAAACTTATATAATAAGGGCATCAAAGATAGTAATCCATAGGCATTTACAGAGAAAGAGGTTGTGAATATGACAAAACAAGCAGATGTCGTCGTAATTGGCGGCGGTATTACCGGCACAGCCATTTTGCACGAATTATCAAAGTATAAGCTTCGTGCCGTTCTGGTTGAACAGGAACCGGAATTGGCAGCCGGTACAACAAAAGGCAATAGTGCCATTCTTCACGCAGGTTTCGATGCTCCGACGGGCAGCATGAAGGCGCTCATGAATGTAGAAGGCAATGCCATGTACCATGAATTGAAAGATGAATTAGATTTGGAAATTCGTTGGTCCGGGTCATATGTAGCAGCTCTCGACGACGAACAGATAGAAGTTCTTAAAGAACTCCTCGCCCGGGGGCAGGCTAACGGCGTTCCCGGCTTGAAAATCATCAGCGGTGATGAAATGCGCAAAGAAGAACCGAATGTCAGCAAAGACATCAAAGGCGCTCTCTTTGCACCGACGGCAGGCATCTGCTGGCCTTTCGGATTGGCTCTGGCCTTTGCCGAAAATGCCGTCATCAACGGGGCGGAAGTCATCCGCGACTGCAAGGTTACGGACATCGTCGTAGAAGGCGGTGCCGTTAAGGCCGTTGAAACGGATAAGGGAACGATCGAAACGAAATACGTCATCAATGCAGCCGGCATTCATGCCGACGACATCAGCCGCCTGGCCGGCGACGACAGCTTTACGATTAAACCGCGCCGCGGCGAATACATCCTCTTCGATAAGACGGCTCAGAAGGATTTGGTTTACTCGCCGATCTTCCCGACGCCGACTAAGATGGGCAAGGGCATCCTCGTCTGTGCGACGACGCACGGCAACGTCTTCGTCGGTCCGAATGCACAGGACCTGCCGGAAGACGACAAGGATGATACGGCCGTTACCATCCCCGGTATGGATGAAATTCTGGACAAAGCACGCCGCTTAGTTCCGAATATCCCTGTAGGTGCTACGATTACTGAATTCTCCGGTGTCCGCGCCGTTTCCAATACGGGCGACTTTATCGTCGGTCCGTCGGAAAAGACGACGGGACTGCTCCATGCTGCCGGCATCCAGTCGCCGGGCCTTACATCGGCGCCGGCCATTGCCAAGAAATTGGTAAACCTCATCGTGTCTGAAACGGGCGCTTCAGCTAAGACCGACTATAAAAAAGGCCGTCCGGCTCAGCCTTACTTCCGCATGATGCTCGATGCTGATCAAAAAGCTCTCATCGCTAAAGATCCCCGTTACGGCCGCGTCATCTGCCGCTGTGAAACGATTACGGAAGGCGAAATCATCGATGCCATCCATCGCCCCGTCGGTGCCCGTACTGTCGACGGCGTCAAGCGCCGTACCCGTGCCGGCATGGGCCGCTGTCAAGGCGGTTTCTGCGGACCTCGCGTTACACAGATTTTGGCTCGTGAATTGAACATCCCGGTTACGGAAGTCCGGAAAGAAATGCGTAATTCCTATATGTTCTATAATAAAGAAAGCGGAGGTAAGGCATAATGGGTGAACAACTTTATGATATTATCATCGTTGGCGGCGGCCCGGCAGGCCTGTCTGCTGCATACAGCGCCTGGCAGAATGGTGCTAAACAAGTCCTCGTCTTGGAACGTGACCGTGAAGCCGGCGGCATCCTTCAGCAGTGCATCCACAACGGCTTCGGTCTCCATCACTTCAAAGAAGAACTGACCGGCCCCGGCTATGCACAGCGGTGCTATGATTTGGTCAAAAATAAACCGGAAATCAAGATCCTCGTCGACACGATGGTCCTCAATATCAATCAGGATAAGACCGTTACGGCTGTCAGTCCGGAACATGGTCTGATGAAAGTAAAGGGCAAGACGATCATCCTCACCATGGGCTGTCGTGAACGGACCCGCGGTGCCATCCGCATTCCCGGCTATCGTCCGGCCGGCGTCTTTACGGCAGGGGCCGCTCAGCGCATGGTCAATATGGAAGGCTACCTGCCGGGCAAGAAAATCGTCATCCTCGGCAGCGGCGATATCGGCTTGATCATGGCCCGCCGCATGACTCTTGAAGGCTGTAAAGTACAGGCAGTCCTGGAAATCTGCCCCTTCTCCAACGGTCTTACTCGAAACATGGTGCAGTGCCTCTATGACTACGACATTCCCCTGTATTTGTCCCATACGATCACGGCTATCCACGGGAAAGACCGAGTCAACGGCATTACGGCCGCCAAGGTCGACGACCATATGAAACCGATTCCGGGCACGGAATTCGATATCGACTGCGATACCCTGCTCCTGTCGGTCGGCCTCATTCCGGAAAATGAATTGTCCCGCGGCCTGGGCATGGCCATGCATCCCTTGACTAACGGCCCAATCGTCGACCAGCATCGTGAAACGAGCATCCCCGGCATCTTTGCTGCCGGCAACGTCGTCCATGTCCACGACTTAGTCGACTTCGTATCGGAAGAAGCGGAAATCGCCGGCAAGTATGCGGCTCTTAAAGCACAGGAACAGCTGCCGGAAGACGTAGCGGATATCGCCGTTGAAGCTGTTGATGAAGTCAGAACCTGCGTCCCTCAGCACGTCCGGGCTACGGCAGAAGGCGAAACGATTCGCCTCTTCATGCGGGTTCGCAAGCCGATGAAAAAAGTTCGCCTTACCGTAAAGAGCGGTGACGATACGCTATTGACGAAAGTCCTCCCCGTCGCCAAACCGAGTGAAATGATTGCCGTCAACGTACCGGCTGCTAAAGCTAAAGGTCATCATGCGGATTGGACTGTTTCCGTAAAGGAGGAAGCATAATATGAGCGTAGAAACGAAACAATTAAACTGCATTAACTGCCCCATGGGCTGCTTGCTTACGGTTACGCTGGAAGACGGTAAAGTGACGAACGTCACCGGCAATACCTGCCCGCGCGGCGAAACATATGCCCATCAGGAATTGACCGATCCCCAGCGGATGCTGACGTCGACGGTCGCCATTGAAGGCGGCGAACTGCCGCTCTTGCCGGTCGTATCCAAGACGACGCTTCCGAAAGGAAAGATCCTCGACTGTGCTCTGGCACTGCGCAGCGTCCATGTCAAAGCTCCCGTAAAGACAGGTGACGTCATCGTCAAAGATATCTTGGGACTCGGTGTCGATATCGTAGCCAGCCGGGATATGTAATCGATGCAGTCGTATTGAAATATCCTCTTCTCTGTATATACGTGAAAACTCCCGCCAAGAAATCCTTGGCGGGAGTTTTTGTATGATACGAGATCGTCACTGTATAGACGGGTAACTTAGTCCCAGCCCAATTTGCGGCGTTTTTCTTCGATGTCGGCGACAATCTGTTTAGCCAATGCTTTGGGATCGACGTTGACTGTCATGACCGAACCGAGGGTATCCTTGGTATCGTGTTTTAAGAAGTTTTCGACATTCGTCGAGCCCTGTACCGGCGGTTCGACGCAGTGATAAGAATTGATGCCGAAGAGGCGGAAGGCGAGAGAGGCGTCGAGGCCTTTTTCGTTGGACCATTCCGGGCTGGTAAAGGCATAAGGCATATCCTTGATGTCGTGGCCGGCAGCCTGGGCGATACCGCCTAAGACGACGGATGCCCGGGTGTTGTCGACGCATTCACCCATGTGCCATACGGGAGGCAGCTTGCCGCCGAGGAATTTCTGCAGGGAGTCACCGGCTTTGGCGGCGCCGTCCTTGCTGCAGAATCCGAGTTTTAAGAGCGGGAAGGAAGCACAGCCGTTGGTGAACAGGAGAATGTCGTTCTTTAACAACTCTTCGGCGACGTCGACGACGGCCCGTTCGTAAACGACACGGGGGTTATTGCAGCCGACGATGTTGACGATCCCCTTGAGCTGACCGCTCTTAAGGGCGTCGGCCAAGGGACCGAAGCCGTTGAATTCTTCGGCAATGTTTTCAGCATTGAAGCCGACGTCAGCCGTGACTTCGTAGGACGGAATGAAGACCGGTACGTCGCGGCGGGCTTCAAAGCTTTCGATGGCCCGGGTAACGATTTTTCGGGCCAATTTTTCTGTGTCTTCGATGTTGGAATGGTGATGGTCATAGGCGTAGTGTTCGGCACCGGGCAGGCGGGCGGAATCACTGGTGGTGACGACGGTCGTCTTGAAGCAGCGGGCGACGTCCATGATGGACGGGAAGACGTCCTGTACGTCGGCAACCCACAAGTCGAGGGCACCCGTGCCGAGGACGAGTTCGGCGCCGACGGCGTTCGACAAGGGGATGACCCCTTCGTAGCGGTACATGGCAGCCAGGCAGGAACAGCAGACGCCGTAGAACTGGATGCCCTTAGCACCATGGGCCTTGGCCAGGTCGATGAATTCCTGACTGCGGCCGATGCGGACGATTTCACTGACCAAGGTCGGAAGATGGCCGTGGACGGCGATGTTGACGTAGCCCTTTTTCAAGGCACCGATATTTACTTTAGACGTAGCTCGATGGCCGATGCCGAAGACGACGTCCGTTGCGATGTTGGCAGCGACGACGCCGGTAAAGCAGAAGGCCAGACCGCAGCGCAGGAACTGTTTCATGATGCTCTGCCAGTCGCCGTCGGTGCCGACGCCGGTGCGGTGATAGGCGTCGAAGACTTCATTGTAGGCGCTGATAGGGATGATGTCGAGGTCGTTCCAAACCTTTTGCCGTTCGGCCGGGGCCATGGCTTTGATGGTTTCGTAATCGTCCGGAGTCGGGCGAGAGAGGTCGGCTAAGAGGACGTCGGCCAATTTACCGGCCAGGGCTTTGACGTCGTCCGTGTCGTCGGGAATGCCGAAGGCTTTGCAGACCTGGTGCAGTTTTTCAACGCCGAGAATGGGGAGGTTCAGTCGACCTTCGGAGATGAATTTTAAGGTCAGCAAGACTTCACGGGCATGGGCACCGTGCTGGGCGACGCCGGCAGCAGCACTGCGCAGGATGTTGCGCGATACGATGAGGTCGGCATCGGCACCGCAGACGCCGCGGGGCGTCTTAGGCGTAATCTTACAGGGGCCCATGTTGCAGTTTTTACAGCAGACGCCGGCCAGACCAAAGGTACACTGGGGCTTTTGCTGATCGAAGCGGTCGAAGGTCGTGTCACAGCCAATCTGTTCCATGCGCAGCAGCATTTCTCGGACGGCCGGATCCGGCGTATGGTCCAGGACATCCTGCTTCGAGGCGAAGGTTTTGCGGTATTCGGCGACGGCCTTCATGTAGTCATTGACGCCGCCGTGGACGTGGGGATGATTGTGATCGTGGGGATGGACGTGGTCGGCCAGACAGTCATGACCATGGTCATGATGATGGTCATGGTCGTGATGGTGCTCATGGTCATGATGATGGTCATGGTCGTGATGGTGCTCATGGTCGTGATGATGGTCATGGTCGTGATGGTGGTCATGGTCATGATGGTGGTCATGATCATGATGTTTGTGATCATGGTCGTGATGGTGCTTGTGATCGTGGTCATGATGATGGTCATGATCGTGATGATGTTTCTGTTTCGTTTCCAATTCTTCTTCAGACATAAACTTACTTCCCCTCTAAAAAATAAAAAACCATGTTCCAAGTCTTTTATTTTTATTAATTTTATAAGATTTTACTTAATGAAAAAATGAACTGCCCTTATTATAAAAGCAGTTCATTTTTTTGGCAAGGTATGTGTCGGTTAGTTTTTTTATAAGAATTATTTTACCTTCTGCTGGATGAAGCCCGGCGTCGTGAGGTAACGGTCGCCGTTATCCGGCAGGAAGGCTACGATGGTTTTACCAGCATTTTCCGGACGTTTGGCAACTTCGGAAGCTGCATAGAGAGCAGCGCCGCCGGAGATACCGATGAGGAGGCCTTCAGCTTCCGTGAATTTCTGAGCCGTTTCAAAAGCCTGTTCGTTGCTGACCGTGAAGACTTCGTCGTAAACCTTGGTATCGAGGGTTTCAGGAACGAAGTTGGCACCGATGCCCTGGATTTTATGCGGGCCGGCATGGCCTTCCGAAAGGAGCGGAGAATCTTTCGGTTCGATAGCGATAATCTTGACGGACGGTTTCTTTTCTTTGAGGTACTGGCCGACACCGGAAATCGTGCCGCCCGTGCCGATACCGGCTAAGAAGATGTCGACGGCACCGTCGGTGTCTTCAAAGATTTCCGGACCCGTCGTCAGGCGATGGACTTCCGGGTTGACCGGGTTGGTGAACTGGCCGGGAATGAAGGAGTCAGGGATTTCTTTAGCCAATTCGTTGGCTTTGTCGACGGCACCCTGCATGCCTGTTTTCCCCGGAGTCAAGACGATTTCAGCACCATAAGCGGAGATGAGGTTGCGGCGTTCGACGGACATCGTTTCCGGCATGGTGAAGATGGCGCGGTAGCCTTTGGCAGCTGCAACGGCAGCCAGGCCGATACCGGTGTTGCCGCTCGTCGGTTCAATGATGACCGAACCCTTCTTCAAGATCCCCTTCTTTTCAGCGTCTTCGATCATGGCTTTGGCAATGCGGTCTTTGGCGGAACCGGCCGGATTGAAGGCGTCGAGTTTTACGAGCAGGTTGGCGGAAATACCGGCGGCGCTGTTATAGCGTTCCGGTTTCAATAACGGTGTGTTGCCGACTAACTGTAACATAGAAGTGTAAATTTTACTCATGATACATCTCTCCTTTTCGTATGGATTCATCCCCCGATGAATGCAAGTGTATAAACAGTAAATGATAAGCTATACCGAATGGGTATATATTATATGTAGACCTGTGCCGGAAAATTCTTTTCCTGTACAGGGGAACAACAAAGGCAGAGGACTATTTGAGAGGCCTCATTTGGTTGGGACATCGCTCATCCTGCCGCTGATCGATCATTTCGAGGCGGTGCTCTAAGAGCATGACCTGACGCTTGAGGGCGATGATCTGATCTTCAATGGGGTCAGGCAGGCGATTGTGATTGAGGTCGACGTCGCGTTCGCTGTGGCTGGCTTTAAGGTGCTTGCCCTTTTGAACGACGACCCGTCCAGGAATCCCGACGACGGTCGAGTGCGGTGGAACCGCTTTGAGAACGACGGAACCGGCACCGATTTTAGCGCCTTCACCGACGGTAAAAGAACCGAGGACTTTGGCCCCGCAGGCGACGACGACGTAGTCGCCGATGGTCGGATGGCGTTTCCCTTTTTCTTTACCGGTACCGCCGAGGGTTACGCCCTGGTAGAGGGATACGTTGTTGCCGATAATCGTCGTCTCGCCGATGACGATTCCCATACCATGGTCGATAAAAAGTCCTTCACCGATTTGAGCACCGGGATGAATTTCGATTCCCGTAAAGAAGCGGGAGATGGTGGAAATAATCCGAGCCGTGACGAACCATTGGCGGCGGTAAAAGAAGTGAGCCAGGCGGTAAGCCCAAATGGCATGAAGGCCGGAGTAACAGAGCAAGACTTCGAGCGTATTTTTGGCCGCCGGGTCGCGGTCCTTGATGACGCGAATGTCGTTGCGAAGTGATTTGAACATGGCTGGGCGCCCTCCTGTAGTCTGAAAAATGAATAAAAAAAAGACCTCGTCATACAGAGACGATGGTCCGTGGTTCCACTCTGATTGCAGTACGAAGACTGCCACTCAATACCCGTAACGGCGGCAACCGGGATGACCTACTTCTGGTTCAATCATCCTGCTCTTGAAGGCATTCCATCACATTCGACTTTGATAAGGGCTTTCAGCCAATGACCCCTACTCTCTGTACCGTTTCCTGTGTGTACTTGTTTCAATCATTGCATTTCTGTCTTTGGTTTGAGAACATAATACGCCTTAGCTCTCCGTTTGTCAATAGAAAATCTGTAAAAAGATGACAAATTTGGTGATTTATTAAAAACGGCCGAGCAGAACCGGTTTTTGTCGCTTCGCGAAGGCGAAAAAATCGCTGTGTCTTGGCGAAGGAAGGCCTGTACGATGTACATCGGGAGCGCATATATGATATAATAAAGACTATGCATAATGATTTATCAACCGATAAGGGGGTTATTATATGAGCACACAGATTACCTTTTTGAATCACAGTGGTTTTTCTGTTGAGACCGATTCCAAGGTCCTGGTCTTTGACTACTATAAAGATCCGTCGGGAACGGTCAAAGCTTACAGCCAGATACGGCGCAAACCAGTATGGTTTTTTGTCACTCACTGGCACGACGACCATTTCAACGGCCGCATTGCCGACTTCGACGGCGATCAGTACATCATCAATGCCGACGTTCCCTTGAAGCGGGACGGACTCAAAGCTGTCCATGCCATGAAGCTTTACGATACGCTGAACGTCGGTGATGCGAAGATCACCCAGTACGGCTCTACAGATGAAGGCGGGTCCTTCTTAGTTGAAACGGACGGCTTGAAGATTTTCCATGCCGGCGATTTGAACTGGTGGCACTGGCTCGGTGATACCGATGAAAACAATGCCGAAGCCAAGGCTAATTTTGAACGGGAAATGAAGCATGTGGCCGGACAGACCTTTGACATTGTCTTTTTCCCCGTCGATGCCCGTCTGGAAGGGGCTCGTGAATGGGGCGTCAAGGGCTTTTTGAAGGACGTTTCCGTAACCAAGTGTCTTATTCCCATGCACTATTTCGGGACGCCGTGGACGCCGTCGGCTGACTTTAAAGCGGCCTATCCGGACGTACCCTTATGGATTCCGAAACACGATGGTGATGACCTTATCATCCCTGAAAAATAGGAGGTATTATGGCGAGTAATACAAATGGCGGAAGACGGAGCCAGATTGCCAACTATATCCTGATCATAGCTGCTGTCATCCTGCTGCTGGCCTATCCGTTCCAGGACTTCTTTGCCGGCGGCTTGTTGACGCACTTGGCAGGGGCAGCCCTCATCGGGGGCTTGGCAGATTGGTATGCCGTTACGGCACTGTTTCGGCGCCCGCTGGGCATTTCCTTTAAGACCGCCTTGATTCCCAACAGTAAAGAACGCATCGCCGAAATGGCGCGGCACATGATCGAATCGGAAATTTTGACCGTTTCCAATATGTACAACGTCCTTAAGCAGCACCCTATTTTAGGGGCGACGCTGGATTATCTTCATACGGCAAAAGGCTTCCAATCGGCAGAGCGCATCTTTGGCCAGATTTTAAATACTTTTTTGTACACTGTCGATATGAAGACCGTCGTCAAGGCCTTTGCCGGCATCGGCGGGTCGGCCGTTGAAAAAATCGACTTGGCACCGGTCATGAGCCGGGCCATTAAGACCGGCCTTCGCGGCGAATCGGGCAAGGATTTTCTCGATTTCATGATCTTTGCCTTGGAACAGCTCGTAAAGAGCGACACCATGAAAGGCTATATCGGCGAAATCTATGAAGAGTCGCTGCGGCAGTATGCAAAACACAACATCATCTTAGGCTGGGCCATTAAGGCGGCTATCAAGATGGAAGTCTTCCAGCCGAACCACGTGGCCGGTTTGCTCCAGGAACGGTGCCTGGCCTTACTGAACGAAGCCAAGGAAGAAAATTCCCTCCAGCGTCAGCAGGCCCTTCATTACCTGTGGAAACAGGCGGAACGCATCGAATTCAATGAAGATTGGAGCCAGCGCATCGACGCCTACAAGGATAAGATGTACAACCATTTGATCCTGCGCCCCGATACGCAGGAAGCTTGGCAGCGCTACGTTCAGGATCCGGACAACCAGAAACGGTTCTGTACGGCAGCTGCGGAGTTTGTCGTCCAAAAACTGGAATCGTGGCACGAAAATCCGGAACAGGTCGAACAGATCAACCGCCAGGCCCTGGCCTTTGCCGCCCGTGAACTGAAACGACTCCAGGTCTGGTTCGGCAAGACGGCAGAAGCCGAAATCCTTAAATACGACGGGAAATATTTGGCAGAACAACTGGAAAACAGTGTCTGGTATGACCTGCAGATGATTCGCGTCAACGGCTCTCTCGTCGGCGCCGTCTTAGGGGCGGTCATTTACCTTGCCATGTACGCCATGAAAGGAGGGGCTATCTTATGACTTATCGACAGCGTGCCAATCTTATCTTAGGCTTGTCGTTCGTCTGCTTCATCGCCATCTTCTTCTGGTGGTACACCCACGACGTATCGGTTTGGGAAGAGCTCTTGTTCTTCGTCATCCAATCGGCTCTTATCGGCAGCATTGCCGACTGGTTTGCCGTTACGGCTCTCTTTGAAAAGCCCTTGGGCTTTCCGTACCATACGGAACTTTTATATCGCCACCGCGACCGCATCATCGACGGCATCGCCCGACTGATTTCGGAAAAGCTGCTCCAGCCCGATATGTGGAAGGATAAACTCTATCAGATTTCCTTCATCGATAAGGTCGTTGACTGGCTGCGCGGCGATCAGGGACGGGAAAAACTCCGGACCGGCCTTTATGAAGTGGCCCTGCGTGCTCACCAGCACATCCAGCGCGGAGAAACCCAGTCGGCCATGGCCTATCATCTGCGGATGTATTTAAAGCGCCAGCCCTTGGTCAGCTTCTTTGAAGACCGTATCATTTCACTTCTGGAAGACCCGAAGAACCCCATGTTCCATGACCTGATCGGCCTCGTTCGCGAAGTCGTCAACAGTGAAGATTTCGACGCCTTTTTGGAACGGCTCATCGTCCAGTGGTGTGAAGAATCGCAGCATTCGTCCATGTCCAGCATTACCTTGACCAAAGTCCTTAGCATTGTCGATACCAAGCGGATTGCCAAGGATATAAAACTGGGAATCGTCAACTGGCTGGACCAGTGGGAACACGCTGAAGGGGAACAGCGGGAATGGCTGTGCCGAAAATTAGAAATTCTCCTCTATTCGATGAATGGTCAGTTATCCTTTGCCGTGCAGAACTGGCAGAATGAATTCGTCGACGCCCTGCCTATTGAACAATGGCTGGCTGATCTGGAAAATTCGACGAAAGATTATTTCATGACCGGTGAAAAAGGCCGGGAAGAACTGAAGGATTTGCTGGAAGAACAGTTCATCCACTACCTCGAATACTGCCGGTCCTATCCGGAAATCAAGGACTGGCTTGACGAACAGATTCGCCGGGCTTTCAACGTCATCTTGGAACATGAACACGCCCTCATTGCCGTCGCCGTTCGCGACGTCTTGTCCGGCTTCGATAAAAAGCGGTTCAACCAGTTCCTGGAAAGCAAGGTCGGTGAAGACCTTGCCTGGATCCGCATTAACGGCGCCATCGTCGGGGCCTCTATCGGTCTTTGCGTCTTCGGCGTCTTGAAAATCTATCAATTTACGCTCGTACCGTTTTTGCGGGGCCTCTTCCTGTAAGCATCAAGACCCTGCAAACACGCGCGTTTTACTGTGTGCCCGCCCTGGTAACAGGACGGGCTCTCTTATGAGGAAAAAGACATGGAATATAATCGGATTACACCTGCTGTCATAGCGGCCTTAAAGGCCATTGTAGGCGAAAAATATGTATGGACCGATGAGGATAAACGAATTCCTTACGGCCGCGATGAAGGCACCGCAGCGGTGCCTTTTCTGCCCGATGCCGTCGTCCTGCCGGCGTCAGCCGAGGAATTGGCTGCCGTCGTGACCTTAGCCAATGAGGCCGTCATCCCCGTCATTCCCCGGGGAACCGGGACGGGTCTTGAAGGCGGGGCCGTTGCCGACAATCGGGGCGGCATCATGGTCAGTACGGAGCGGATGAACCGCATTTTGGAAGTCAATGAAGAGGCCATGTATATGGTCGTAGAAGCCGGTGTCATTACCGAGACGATCCAAAGGGAGGCCGGGAAGCGAGGCCTGCTCTATGCCGGCGATCCCTGCAGCGGCGACAGCTGCTGTATCGGCGGCAACGGGGCGACCAATGCCGGCGGCAACCGGGCTGTAAAGTACGGGACGACGCGGGATCAGATCTATGCCCTGGAAGTCGTCACGCCGACCGGGAAAATTACCAACCTCGGCAAACGCCTCCGCAAGATGACGGCCGGTTACCCCTTGGAAAAAATCGTCGTCGGCTCAGAAGGGACGCTGGGCATCATTACCAAACTGACCTTAAAGCTCGTGCCACTGCCCAAGGCGACGGCTCACGTCCTGGCCGTCTTTCCGTCAGCGGAACAGGCCTTGTCGCTGGTGACGGCTCTGCCAAAGGCCGGCATTACGCCGACTTGCTTGGAATTTATGGATTACGACGTCATCGAAGTGGTCGGAGCCTGGCTCGACGAAAAGCAGAACTGCCCCGAAGGCGGTGCCTATATGATCATTCAGCTCGACAGCCAGAGTGAAGACAGCCTTGACGACGACTGCGTGAATCTCGATGAAGTCTGTCGGTCTCTCGGCGCCGTCGAAGTGTTCATGGCCGATGCCGATAAGGTTTGGAAGGCCCGCAAGGCCTTTACCGAAGCGTCGGCTGCCGACTGCCCGGTAGCGGCCATGGAAGATTTCGTCGTGCCGCCCGATCAGCTGCTGCCCTTTATGGCGGAGCTAAAGACAATCGGTCAGGCGACGGGCGTCTTATTCCGCGGCGTCAGCCATGCCGGTGACGGAAATATTCACTTGGACCTTCTTCGCCGGGGCTTTGTCGATGGGGATGATGAACACAGCCGCATCGAGGCCTTTGAAGATAAGGCCTGTGCAGCTGCTTATCGTCTGGGCGGCGCCATTTCCGGAGAACACGGTATCGGCCAGGCCCGCAAGGCCTTGTTTGCAAAATACACCGATCCGGTGGAGATGGAACTGATGAAGGCTTTGAAACGGGCTTGGGACCCGAAGGGGATTTTAAATCCCGGAAAGATTTTTGATTGAGGTGCGTGACTATGGAATCGATATGTAATGACTGTCCCCGCCGCTGCGGCGTCGTCCGCAAGGCTCTTTGGGAGGAACATCTTCCCGGCTTTTGCCATTCGCCCCTTCAGCCCGTTGTGGCCAGAGCCGCGCTGCATCAATGGGAGGAACCGTGCATCAGCGGGACACGCGGGTCGGGAACGGTCTTTTTTACGAGCTGCAATCTGCGCTGCTGCTTCTGCCAAAATTCGATCATCTCTATGGGGCGCAAAGGCTTTCCGATTACGCCCGCCAGGCTTCGAGAAATCTATGGTGAGCTCATCTCTAAGGGGGCTCACAACATCAATCTGGTGACGCCGACGCCTTATACGCAGGCTATTTTAGAAAGCTTGGCCGATCCCTTGCCGGTGCCCGTCGTCTATAACTGCGGCGGCTATGAGTCCATCGAGACCATCGACCGCTTTAAGGGCAAGGTGCAGATTTACTTGCCCGACTTCAAGTACCTCGACTCAGCCCTGGCCAAACGGTATAGTGCTGCCGCGGACTATCCGGAAATTGCGGCAAAGGCCATCCTTCGCATGTATGACCAAGTCGGTCCTTATGAGCTTGACGATGACGGTATCCTGCGAAAAGGGGTCATCATCCGCCACCTCATCCTGCCCGGCTGTGTCGAAAATACGAAGGCCGTCATCGATTGGGTGCGGAACCACTTTGATGACGGTCAGGTCCTGTTCAGTTTGATGCGCCAATACGTGCCCTGCGGACGGGCGGAAGCGTACCCGGAAATCAACCGGCCCTTATTGGATGAAGAATACGAAGAAGCCGAACAGTACCTCTTTGACAGCGGTATCGAAGACGGCTTCGTACAGGAAAAAGAAAGTGCCAGCGACGACTTCATTCCCGCCTTTGACGGGACCGGCGTCATCCGGCCTTTATAATAACGCAAAAAAAAGACTGGCCCGACAGCTTCTTGAGAAGAGCAAATCTTCTCAAGGGCTGTCGCGGAGCCAGTCTTTTTAATTTGTCTTAGTGCTGATCGACGGTCAATTCTTTAAAGCGTTTGGCAATCGGATCCGTTTTGATTAATTCTTGGAGATGTTTCAATTCTTCTGCTTCTACGGATTCAGACGTATCGTAGCTCGGAGGTACGGTTTTTGCCAGTTCCAGGCATTTCCGTGCAGAGGCGACGCTGACGATGATGACCAAGATGGCCATGATTGCCGATACACCGAAGAGGAGCCATTCCTGCTTGGGCAGGTAAATGTTGAACATGTTGAGGTAATCAGCCCAGAAGATAACGACGGTCAGGAAAATCCAGGGAATGACCGTGACCCAGGCGAAGCGGGCTTTACCCATAGCACAGATGACAACTGTCGAGATGGCCAGGGTGATGATGGCCAAGAGCTGGTTCGATACACCGAAAATCGGCCAAATCGTGGACAGGTTGCCTTGGAGTACGATGTAACCCCATGCGCCGGAGATGAGAGCCGATGCGACGATGCCGCCGGGGAGCCAATGGGGATCGCCGAACTTCGGCCATACGCGGCCGATGAGTTCCTGGAGCATGTAACGGCCGACACGAGTACCGGCATCGATGATGGTCATGATGAACAAAGCTTCAAACATGATGCAGAAGTGATACCAGTAGTTCATGAGGTGGTCAAGGCCGGGGATGTTGGAGAAGATGAAGGCCATGCCGACAGCCAAGGAAACGGCGCCGCCGGGACGATGAGCTACGTCTTCACCGACCATGGCATTCAACTGAGGCAGGTCGACGACCTGGATGCCGAGGGCCTGGAAGTGTGCTGCCGTGGAGTTGATGGCGAAGTAGTCGTTCGGGATGAGGGAGCAGGCTGCGATAAGAGCCATCATGCCGACGAAGGATTCAGTCAGCATAGCGCCGTAGCCTACAGGGAGAATGGAGCGTTCGTTCATCAGCATCTTCGGCGTCGTACCGGTCGAAATCATGCAGTGGAAGCCGGAGATAGCGCCGCAGGCGATGGTGATGAAGATGTACGGAAGAACCGGACCGGTGATGACCGGGCCGCCGCCGGCGACGAACTGGGTCATAGCCGGCATCTGGATCGTAGGTCCGACGATGATGATACCGAGGGCCAGCGCGCCGATGGTACCGATTTTCATGTACGTCGAGAGGTAGTCACGCGGAGCCAGGAGCAGCCATACAGGAAGAGCGGCAGCTACGAAGCCGTAGATGATGAGGGCGATGGAAATGCCCTGAGCGTTAATGGTGAACAAGGGAGCCAGTGTCGGCGAAGCCGATACGGACGGCCCGAGGATGACGGCGAGGAGCGTCAGTGCTACGCCGATGACCGTACCTTCTTTGATGTGGCCCGGGCGCAGGAACTGCATGTAAACGCCGACGAAAATAGCGATAGGAATGGTCATGCCAATCGTGAAAGTACCCCAGGGGCTGTCATGAAGAGCATTGACGATGACGACGGCCATGCCGGCCATAGCCAGGATGTTGAGGAACAAGACGGCGAAGGATGTAGCCAGGCCGACTTTGTCACCAATCTGAGCTTTTGCGATTTCGGCGATGGATTTGCCGTCATAGCGCATGGAAGCAAAGAGGATGACCATGTCATGGACGGCACCGGCGAGGACACCGCCGATGAGGATCCACAAGGCGCCCGGCAAGTAACCGAACTGAGCTGCAATGACCGGGCCTACGAGCGGGCCGGCGCCGGCGATGGCTGCGAAGTGATGGCCGAAGACGACGTATTTGTTGGTCGGAACGTAGTCGTGACCGTCTTCGAAACGGAAAGCCGGTGTAACCTTATACTGGTTAACGGTCAGTACTTTTGCGGCAATAAAAGCACCATAGAAACGGTAAGCCAGCACAAATATTAATGCAGAAATGATAACTAAAAACAAACCATTCATAAAAAATTCCCTCCTTATCATATTTATTTCGTGAAGCGCAGGGCGCTTACAAAACAGGCGTTGGATGGGTTCGAAATATAAAGCTGATGCAATGCTTTTGATGGGAGCATGAATCTCATCGTCTTTGCCGCAGGTGCTGTGATGAGGAATATTGTAATCGGATGCAACGCCACATCCTCAGTCCATCCAAGTAAAACGTTTTTGTTACAGTTCTATTGACTTTTTGTCGTTTATAAATATCTTATAACGATTTTACTATACACCTACTATAGTTTAAAGAAGTAAAAATAGCAAGTTACTTCTGGTAAAGTTTACGATATATATATGAAAAAAACTCATGATGTACTGAATAAAATAACTTATTCATAGCTGTATCCTTAATATATAACGGGAATTGTTAAATAAAAAAGGCACTATCTATAAAGATAGTGCCTTTGATGCAGTTGATTAATGATGAGCGACAGACATTTCTTGGAAACGCTGAGCTGCTTTATCTGTTTTTACCAGTTCCTGGAGGTGTTTCAGTTCTTCGGCTTCAACGATATCCGACGTGTCATAGTTGGCAGGTACGGTTTTTGCCAAGTAGATGCACTTGCGGACAGCGCCGACGGCGACGATGATAACCAACAGAGCCATGATAATGGAGACCGTGAACATCGTCCATTCACCCTTTGGCAGGTAAATTTCGAAGATGTTGAGGTAGTCGGCCCAGAAAATCATGACCATCAGGAAGGCCCAGGGAATGGCCGTAACCCAAAGGTAACGAGCCTTGCCCATGGAGCAGAGGACGACCGACGAAATCGAAAGGGCGATGATAGCAAGGAGCTGGTTCGATACGCCGAAGATAGGCCAGATGGTGGACAAATTGCCGTTGAGGACTAAGTAGCCCCATGCAGCGCAGATCAAAGCCGATGCGATGATAGCGCCGGGCTTCCAGTTCGGATCGCCGAACTTAGGCCATACGCGCCCGACGAGTTCCTGAAGCATGTAACGGCCGACACGGGTACCGGCATCGATGATGGTCATGATGAATAAAGCTTCAAACATGATGCAGAAGTGATACCAGTAGTTCATGAGGTGGTCGAGGCCAGGCAGGTTCGAGAAGATATAAGCCATGCCGACAGCCAGGGAAACGGCACCGCCCGGACGATGGGCGACATCTTCACCGACCATGTTGCTCAGGTGCGGCAGGTCGACGACCTGGATGCCGAGAGCCTGGAAATGAGCGGCAGAAGAGTTAATGGCGAAGTAATCGTTCGGAACGAGGGAGCAGGCTGCGATCAAAGCCATCATGGCGACGAAGGATTCCGTAACCATGGCGCCGTAACCGACCGGCAGAATCGAGCGTTCGTTCATCAGCATTTTCGGCGTCGTGCCCGTTGCAATCATGCAGTGGAACCCGGAGATAGCGCCGCAGGCGATGGTAACGAAGATGTACGGAAGGACAGCACCGGTGATAACCGGGCCGCCGCCGGCAGTGAACTGGGTCATAGCCGGCATCTGAATGTTAGGTCCGACGATGATGATGCCCAGGGCCAAAGCGCCGATGGTACCAATCTTCATATATGTCGAGAGGTAGTCACGCGGTGCCAGGAGCAGCCAAACCGGAAGGGCAGCTGCGATGAAGCCGTAGATGATGAGGGCGACGGAGATGCCCGTAGCATTGATGGTAAAGAGGGGAGCCAAAGTCGGCGAAGCCTGGACGGCAGGGCCGGCGACGACGGCGAGCAAGGTCAAGACGACGCCGATGATGGTGCCTTCCTTGATTTTACCGGGGCGCAGGAACTGCATGTAGATGCCGACGAAGATGGCGATAGGAATGGTCATGCCGATGGTGAATGTACCCCAAGGGCTGTCGTGCAGGGCGTTGGCGATGACGACGGCCATGCCGGCCATACAGAGGATGTTGAGGAACAAGACGGCAAAGGATGTTGCCAAACCTGTTTTGTCACCGATCTGTGCTTTGGCGATTTCGGCAATGGACTTGCCGTCGTAACGCATGGAACAGAAGAGGATGACCATATCGTGGACGGCACCGGCGAGAACACCGCCGATGAGAATCCACAAGGCACCGGGCAGGTAACCGAACTGGGCGGCAATGACAGGACCGACCAGCGGGCCGGCACCGGCGATGGCTGCGAAATGATGACCAAAGACGACGTACTTATTGGTCGGGACGTAGTCGTGACCGTCTTCAAAGCGGAAGGCCGGCGTAACTTTGTACTGGTTCAGGGTCAATACCTTGGCGGCAATGAAAGCGCCGTAAAAACGGTAAGCCAGTACGAACACTAAGGCAGAAATAATGACGAGATATAAACCGTTCATACAAAAAGAACCTCCTTTGAAATTTTTGTGCCTATATCTTTATCCTTAAATAAAAGCAATATAATGCCAAATCAGATGAATTCGGAAAAAAGGTAAATGGCACAATGAAATTTTTTGCTACTTCATTAGCTATCTCATTATATATCCTTTTCGCTTAAAAACAAGATTCTCTTCGGGAATGAGCAGCTATAATTTATGACCTAAAACGCATTATGAAATTACGTTTTAGTATACTTTGTTTTTGAATACTATATATTGAATTTAAAATTATTGATAATACCATATATTGAATTCGATTACTAAAAGTGATTTGTAACGAAAAGTACATATATATTTTTCATATGTATTGCGAAGGAAAACGGGCCGTGAGAACGACCTTTTCATAAACAAAGGACAATGCTATAATAACCATAGTTTTTGAACTTATTATCATATAATATAGGGGGTTTTTGTATGTCTAAATCTGAATACACCTTGGTTCTGCCGGCCTTTACGATCGGAGTTCATGCCTATGATGCCATCGGTACGGTTACGAAACACTTTGGCAAGAAAGTTGTCATCATCGGCGGCAAGACGGCACTTTCCAAGGCAAAACAGCCGCTCCTCGATGCCATTTCTAAGACGGATCTTGAAGTACTCGACGTCCTTTGGTATGGCGATGATGCCACGTTTGAACACGTCGACCGCCTGCTGAACGAAAAAGCCGTTCAAGATGCAGATCTCATTTTTGGCGTCGGCGGCGGCCGAGCTATCGATACGGGGAAAGTCGTTGCCGATAAGGCTGACAAGGCATTCTTTGCCTTCCCGACCTTGGCATCTAACTGCGCTCCGTCGACGGCTATTTCGGTCATGTACAAAGAAGACAAGTCTTTTGCCGGCTACTATTACCTCGATCAGCCGCCGGTCCACACCTTCATCAACATGGCGGTCATTGCCGACTCGCCCTTTAAATTCTTCTGGGCCGGTATTGGCGATGCCATGAGTAAAGAATGTGAATCGGAACTGGCCAGCCGGGCTGCAGAACACTTCCACACCGTCCTCTTGGGCCGGGCTATCGGCAAAACCTGTACGGAACCGCTCCTTCAGTACGGTGAAAAAGCTTTGGCAGACTTCAAAGCCAATCAGATTACCTATGAACTGCAGCAGGTCGTTTTGGACATCATCATCAGCACGGGCCTTGTTTCCAACTGCACGACCGGCGGCGAAGAATACTATTACAACTCGTCCTTGGCCCACATGTTCTATAACGCCTCGACGGTCCTTCCTCAGGTTGTCGAAGGTCATCTTCACGGCGAAACGGTTTCCTTCGGCGTCTTAGTTCTCTTGACTTACGATAAGCAGTTCGAACTGCGCGATAAGGTCGCTGCTTTCTATAAAAAGTGCAATTACCCGACGACCCTGGCTGCCTTAGATATCAAGGCCGATGAAATCGACGCCGTCGTAGACGCCGCTCCGGCCCTGCGCGAATGGACCTGCGTTCCGACACCGATGACCAAGGACGCTTTCAAAAAAGCCATCCTCGATACGGATGAATTCGGAAAATCGTTATAAATAAAATTTTGTGTATGTATACATCGTTTATCATAAGATCGATTCTGGCATGGTGAGACGATGACTGGCTTTTATGGAGGAATTATGGATCCTGTATTAGAACAAATTATCAAGGCCATTGAACCGATGGATTTGGCCAAAGCTGCAGAATGCTACCAACGGTTGGCCAGCCTGACAATCCGCCAGGACAGTAAGTTGTCGTACCTGGCGGGACGCATTGCCGGTGTGCAAAAGACCCTCCACCCGGAACCGCTGCAGAAGGCCGTCGCCATCTTTGCCGCCGATCATGCTGTCGACGGCGGGGAAAATAAGACCAAAGGCAAGACCAGTAAGGCCGATGCCTTGGAAATCGCCGCCGGTAAGGGCGCTATCAATAAGGTGGCCCACCGCATCGGAGCCGGCGTCATGCTCCTCGATATGGGCCTTGAAGAAGACATCGCTGAATCGCAGGGCGTACAGAATTTGAAAGTCATGCACGGCAGCCACTTCTGGGCCCGGCAGGACGCCATGAACGAAGACGAAATGATGGATGCCCTGTTCAGCGGCCTTCAGATCGGCGAGAACCTGGCTGAAGAAGGCTATACGGCCGTCGGTCTCGGTAATATCGGCGAACGAGCTCTCCTGACGGCCTTTATCGTGACGGCTGCCTTTTTCCGTGGTCAGTTAGATGAACTTCCGGCGCCGATGAAGGCCGGTCAAAAGTTGGATTCTTTGAAAAAGGTCATCGATGAGCTGGACCTCAATCCGGAAGCTCCCTTGGATTTGCTGCGCCGCGCCGGATCTCCCGATATTGCGGCCATGGTCGGCTTTATCTTGTCGGCGGCCCGGTGCAAAATGTTCATTGTCTTTGACAATGCCGTAACCGGGGCGGCGGTTCTCTTAGCCCGTGCCCTGTGCCCGACTGTCGATGACTATGTCTGCCCGTCGGCCCGGTATCTCGAACCGGTCCACCAGATGCAGATGAAAAAATTGGGACTCAAGCCCTTCGTCGAACTCGACCAGAATCTCGACCAGGGGATGGGATCTGCTATGGGACTTACCATGCTCGATGCGGCTGTTCAAATGATGAACGACAATTTAAAATAAGGAGTCCACTATGAAAACCTTACATCTCGACTGTTTCTCAGGTATCAGTGGCAACATGTTCGTCGGCATGCTCATCCAGGCAGGCGTTCCCTTTGAGGCTTTTCAAAAGGCTATGGCGTCCTTGCAGCTTACGGGATATGAACTCCTGTGCCGCAGTGAAAATAAGTGCGGCGTACAGGCTGTCTATTATAATGTCCTCTTAGATTCCGAAAAGGAAGGACATCACGACCATCATGATCACGACCACGGCCATCATGACCACGACCACGTCCATCATGATCACGACCATGATCATGATCACCACCATCATGATGACGCGGCTTCGGGACACCTCGTCGATACGACCGGTCACCACCATCATCACCAACACCGCGGATTGGCGGAAATTACGCAGATTATCGAAGGTTCGCCCTTAGCGGACGACGTCAAGGCCAAGAGTTTAGCCGTTTTTCAGGCCTTGGCCGAAGCGGAAGCCAAGGTTCACGGTGTCCCCGTCGAAGCCATTCACTTTCACGAAGTCGGCGCCATTGACTGTATCTTGGATATCGTCGGCACGATTTGGTGTCTGAAATACCTGGGCATCGAACAGATCAGTGCGTCGGCCCTTCACGTTGGAAGTGGTTTTGTCCGCTGCGCTCACGGCATCATGCCCGTGCCGGCGCCGGCAACGGCAGAACTCTTAGCCGGCACTCCCTGGTACTCGACGGATATCAAAGGCGAATTGGTTACGCCGACGGGAGCGGCTTTGGTGAAAGTCTTGGCCCATACGGAAGGAAAACCGGCCGACTTTGTCTACCATACCGTAGCCTATGGGGCCGGAACGAAGGATTTGACGACGCCCAATGTCCTGCGCGGCTTTGTTGGCGACGCAGCACCCATACACGGTTAATCTTTCTGATTGTGTCTGCAGAGGCATCTCTTAGGGATGCCTTTGCAGAGGCATCAGACCTTATTTTACTAATTTCTTCTTGACAATTTTCAGGCCCTGTGTTAATATGATTAAGCACTTGTGATTTGTAAAAAATATTTACAAAGGGTGTCGATTTTTCTCGCCTCGGCGGCGGGACAGATCACTTTTTATGCGGAAGTAGCTCAGTGGTAGAGCACCACCTTGCCAAGGTGGGGGTCGCGAGTTCGAGCCTCGTTTTCCGCTCCATTTATTCCTCAATAGCTCAGTTGGTAGAGCAATCGGCTGTTAACCGATTTGTCGTAGGTTCGAGTCCTACTTGAGGAGCCATACAGGGGTGTCGCCAAGCGGTAAGGCAACGGACTCTGACTCCGTCATGCGTAGGTTCGAATCCTACTACCCCTGCCAAATATGATCCACTAGCTCAGTTGGCAGAGCACCTGACTTTTAATCAGGGTGTCCCGAGTTCGAATCTCGGGTGGATCACCACAATCCACGTAACGTGGCCCCTTGGTCAAGTGGTCTAAGACATCGCCCTTTCACGGCGAGAACATGGGTTCAAATCCCGTAGGGGTCACCACATGGGCGATTAGCTCAGCTGGGAGAGCGCCTGCCTTACAAGCAGGATGTCAGCAGTTCGATCCTGTTATCGCCCACCATGAAGAAAGCTGTACAACTTCGGTTGTACAGCTTTTTTTTGTAATAAAAAGGTAAGAGGATACTCTCAGTGTATAGAAAATCCCTTGTCATTGCGGAATTAGTATAATATATTTCTTATGCTCATTTTATATATGCGTAATAATAGGTTTGATTCCCTGGCAATTTGTATTATAATGAAGAATAGTGATAGGAATATTTTCCTTATCATAAGGCCTATTTATCAACAAATTTCTAAGAACTTACAAGGAGTGGTATCCAAATGAGATTTACAGAAGATTTAAAAGCCCGTGTTTCCAAGGCTCAAAAGAAAATTGTCCTTCCGGAAACGAACAGCCGTCGTGTCCTGAAAGCTGCTGAACGCGTTTTGGCTGATGGTTTTGCTAAAATCGTTCTCGTAGGTAAACTGGAACAGATCAAAAAAGATGCTGCTAAATTCCAAATCGATCTCACTGGTGTCGAAGTTATCAATCCGGAAACGTACTATCGGATGGATGAACTTTGCGAATACTTTGCAAAACGCCGTGAAAAGAAGGGCATGACGCCGGAAAAAGCTCGCGACATCATGATCCACAACAACACCTTCTTTGCGGCTGGTCTCGTCGCTCTCGGCGAAGCTGACGGCTGCGTATCCGGTGCTGCTACGACGTCGGCAGAAGTTATCCGTGCCGGCCTTCAGGTCATCGGCCCCCGTCCGGGCAACAAGACCGTTTCCTCGGCATTCATTCTCTTGACGAACACTCCTCAGTACGGCGACAATGGTATCCTCGTCCTCGGCGACTGCGGCGTTATCCCCAATCCGTCGGCAGATCAGCTGGCTGATATCGCCTGCATTTGTGTCGAACGTGCCCGCCGCACCGTTCAGATCCTCAACCCGAAAGTTGCCTTCCTTTCGTACTCCACGAAGGGTTCCGGCGCCGGCGATTCCGTTGAAAACGTTCGCCAGGCCGTTGAAATCTTGAAAGAACGCAACGTCGACTTTGCTTTCGACGGCGAAATGCAGGCTGACGCTGCTCTCGTTCCTGAAGTCGGTGAACACAAGGCTCCGGGCTCGACCGTTGCCGGTCATGCCAACGTCCTCATCTTCCCGAACCTCGATGCTGCCAATATCGGTTACAAGATGGTTCAGCGCTTTGCTAACGCAACGGCACTCGGACCTTTGGTTCAGGGCCTCGACAAACCTATCCTTGACTTGTCCCGTGGCTGCTCGTCTGAAGACGTAGCTGACGTCGTCGCTGTATGCTGCTCCGACGCTATTACGGCTGACTTCTACAAAAAAGAACGTGCCGAACATGAACACGACATGCAGTAAGTTCCATGCATAAAAGAAAAGCCGCTCCTCGGAGCGGCTTTTTTATATATCCTTTGAAATCACGGGTCATTTGACTTTGTGAGTACACCGTGCTATGCTGAATGAGAGGCTGCTTGTGTGGCTGCAAAAGGCGTTGTCCCAAGGAGACAGCGCCTTTTTTGTTCGATCTTAAGGTGTTTTTATAAGGATGTGGCGTATATGAAATCAGTAAAAAACTATGATGTCATCATTATCGGAGCCGGGCCGGCAGGGATTTTTACGGCCTTGGAACTGGCCGATAAGGGCCTCGATATCCTCATGGTCGAAAAAGGCCAGGATATACGGGAACGGATTGCTACCAGCCTGAATCGCGATGCCAAACCGCAGGACCGGGTGCGCAACGTCGTCTGCGGCTGGGGCGGTGCCGGTGCCTTTAGTGACGGGAAACTGACATTGACCACGGAATACGGCGGCAACCTCGATGACTATATGCCTAAAGCCGATTTAATGGATAAGATCCGCTATGTCGACGATGTGTACTGCCGCTTTGGCGGGGCCGACCGCAAGGTATACGGCGATGAAAATAAAGAGCGCATTCGGGAGATAAAGCGAAAGGCCGCTGCTGCTGACCTCAGCTTCATTCCGGCCCGTATCCGCCATTTGGGAACTGACGTCAACGGGCAGATATTGACGCATATGCGCGACTTCCTCGAAGGCAAGGTCGATATCATGGCCGATACGGCTGTGGACCACTTAGTCGAAGAACAGGGGCAAATCAAAGGCGTTTTGATTGACGATCAGTTTTACGCCTGCCGCTATCTGGTCAGTGCCCCCGGAAGGGAAGGGTCGGAATGGTTCGTCGGCGAAGTTGAAAAGATGGGCCTGCGCCTGACGTCCAATGCCGTCGATATCGGCGTCCGCGTCGAAATGCCGGCGGAAGTGCTGGAGACGATTACCGACGTCGTCTATGAATCGAAGCTCATTTATTTCAGCAAGTCCTTCGATGACCGGATCCGGACTTTCTGCATGAACCCCTACGGCTTTGTCGTCGAAGAAAATAATGACGGCTTACTGACCGTCAACGGCCACAGTTATGCCCATAAGAAGAGCGAAAACACGAACTTCGCCATCTTGGTATCGAAGAAGTTTACCGAACCCTTCCACGAACCGATCAAATACGGGAAATATATTGCCAATCTGGCCAATATATTAGGCGGAGGCGTCATCGTCCAGCGCCTCGGCGATTTCCTCGACGGCCGGCGGTCGACGCCGGAACGGATTCAGCGGGGCCTCGTCCGGCCTACCATGACCAAGGCGACGCCAGGCGACTTGTCCCTGGTCCTTCCTTACCGCCATATGCAGGACATCAAGGAGATGCTCGAAGCCCTCGACGCCATCGCACCGGGTTCTAATTCCAGGCATACCCTGCTCTATGGCGTAGAAGCGAAATTTTATTCCAATCGCTTGGAGCTCAGCTCGGTCTTAGAAACGAAGATACCGAATTTCTTTGCCATCGGCGACGGTGCCGGCATTACCCGCGGACTCGTTCAGGCTTCAGCTGCCGGCGTCATCGTCGGTCAGGAAATCCTGCGCCGTGAAGGTGGTAAGGATTAGGATTCTTTAAAGCGATAGCCGGCCCCCCAGACCGTTTCGATGTAGATGGGCTTTGCCGGATCGGGTTCTATTTTTTCGCGGATGCGGTTGATGTGGACCATGACCGTCGCCGTATCGCCTTCGGCGTCAAGGCCCCAGACCCGTTCAAAGAGGCGGTCGCGGCTGAAGACCAGGCCGGGATGCTTGGCCAGAAAGACTAAGAGCTCGAATTCGCGGTTGGTCAGGCTTATTTCCCGACCGTTGACGTATACCCGGTGCTTATCGATGTAGATTTCGAGATCGCCGCTGCGGAGGACTTCACCGTCGCTGTTTTCCTGACGTCCTTTGCCGGTCAGCCGTTCATAGCGCTGGATGTGGGCTTTGACGCGGGCGACGAGTTCCGTCGGGCTGAAGGGCTTAATGATATAGTCGTCGGCGCCGAGGCCGAGACCGCGGATCTTGTCCATGTCTTCTCGCTTGGCCGATACCATGAGGATGGGGACCTCCTTGTCCTCGCGGATACGGCGGCAGATGTGGAAGCCGTCCGTACCGGGGAGCATGATGTCCAGCAGGATGAGGTCGAAATCATCGGCAAGGGCCCGCTCGAGGCCTTTCGTCCCGTCTGTTTCGATGACGCTTGCAATGCCGTTGGCTTCGAGAAAATCTCGTTCGAGTTCGGCGATTTCCGTATTATCTTCAATGATCAGGATGTTCTTCATGATTATCCTCCTCTGCTGCCGGCAAGGTGATGACGACGGTCAGGCCGCCGCCCGGCGTTTCGGCAGCGTATATCGTGCCCTTTAAGGTGGCAATGATTTGTTTGACGATGGCAAGGCCCAGACCGCTGCCTTTCTTCACGTCCGTCCTGGCTTCGTCGGTCCGGTAAAAACTGTCGAACAGCCGGGGCAGGTAGGCCTTAGGGACGCCCGGGCCATGGTCGGCGACGGACAAGGTGACTCGATCTTTCGTCGTCTTCAGACTGATGTCCATGGCAATCGTTTCCGTGTCTTTATATTTCAAGGCGTTTTCTAAAAGATTGTCTAAGACCCGCTGGAACTGCATCCGGTCGATGTTCACTCGTGCCGGTTCAAGGGGCGGCGTATAATGGATGAGGAGGCCGCGCTCTGCAAGGGGCGCGGCATTTTCGGCGGTAAAATCGATAAAATAGTCGCGGAGAGACACCGTTTCCAAGGTAAAGTCGACCTGCCCTAAGTCGAGCTTTGAAAAGAGGAACAGGCGGTCTACGAGTTTTTCTAAGGAGCAGGCATTTTGGTAGATGAGCTCCATATAATGGCGGCGCTTTTCTGTCGTTTTGGCAATGCCGACTAAGATGCCGCTGGCATAGCCTTTTAAGAGGGTCAAGGGGGTCGACAGGTCGTGAGAGATGCCGGCGATGAGTTCCTTTCGATTCTGTTCGTATTTTTCCTGAGCCGTTCGGGCGGCGCGGAGCTGGCGGCGCATGCGGTCGAAGGCGGAGCAGGTCTGGCCCAGTTCATCGCGGGACGAGAAGGTCAGTTTATAGTCGAGGTTGCCCTTTTCGATTTCGGCGGCTGCGGTGCGAAGGGCAGCCAAGGGGCCCAGAATTTGACGCGATAAGAGGCGGGACAGGATGAGGCCGCAGGCGATGATGATGATGCTGGCTGTCCCGACGATGAAGATCAGGAGGTCTTGGATGACGTTTTTGGCCATGCCTTCGCGAATGCCGGTCTTGGCGATGAAGGGCGTATTTCCGGCGGCGATGATCGTCGTTCCGCTGCGAGGCGACGAATAGCGGAAGAAGAAGCCGTCGCCGTCCCAGGTCATGACCGTCTGCTGGCCGTGAGCTTTTTGCAGGACCCTGTCGGCCAGACCGTAGAAGTCGACGCCCGGCGTGACGTAGGCTACCTGGTCGTGACGAATGATGGCCGTTGCAATGCCCAGGCTTTCTAAGACCTGGCAGTCTTCACGCAGGTCATTGAGCTTGAGCGGTCCCGGCCGTTCGGCTTTCACTCGCAGGGAACTTACTGTATATTGAATGGACAGGGCCGGTCCCTTTTCGGGCCACAAGGTCGTCAGGTCGTTGTGAGGCGACGTGAAGCGCAGTCCTGAAATCAGGAGGAAGCCGAGGACCGTCAAGATGAAGATGGGGACGAAGACCATGGTGAAATTGGCGAAGAGCAGGCGGTGTCGTAAGGAAATATCGCGTATGTGGAGCATAGGGCAGCATCCTTTCTGTATGATATTTCTATTATAGCTTGTTTTTTAGGCAGAAAAAAGGACCGGCCGATGGAGCACCTGCCCGGCCTTCCACAAACCGGAGGGGAAATCCGGCTTATGGGAAGCCATTCAGGATACGTCATCGGTCAGTCCTTTTCGGTTAGTCATCAATCTGTGTGTGGATGACCGAGCCGGTTACGGCATCGATGAGAATGTTGTAGCGAACGTTGCCGGAGACGGCGCGGACGCTATACATGGGGTGGAAGCCTGGCTGCATCGGATTCGCTGCCGGCTGCTGGCCTTGTTGCGCTTGCTGCTGGCCCTGTTGTGCTTGCTGCTGGCCCTGCTGTGCCGGTTGCTGACTCTGCTGAGCCGAAGGCTGTTCCTGCTGGCCCGTTGGCGGCGTCATCAGTTCCTGCGGCGGCTGGAGGGCCATGGCAGGTGCATCGCCTTGGCGGCCTTGTTCACCCATAGGACCTCTTTCGTCAGGCTGACCCGGTCTCATGCCTTCGGGCATGCCCTGTCTGTCGTGGCCGTCGCGGTCACGGCCTTTTTCGCGGTCTCTGTCGCCGTGTCGGTCTTTCTTGTGTTCATCGCGGCCGTCATGGTGTTTCATGCTGGCCATGTCAAAGAGGGCGACTTCCTGAAAGTCAAGCTCACTTTCGTCTTTGCCGATGGCTTTGGCAGCGGCAGCGCGAGCCTGTTCTTCATTGATGAGGCTGACGCCTTTTTGTTTGGCCTGGGCTTGGGTCATGTCGGCCATGGCAGCGACTTCTTCGGCATGGCGGGCCATGTTCCGCTGGTGGAGATAGTAGCGGCCGCCGGCACCGGCTAAGGCAGCGACGACGATGAAGGATGCAGCGATTTTTGCATTGCGGGCGGTGAAAATCTTATTTTTGATGGAAATGAGTGTATCTTGCCATTTTTCTTGGGTCATGATGAATTCCTCCTGTCTGTCCTTGCTTCTTCTTGAGTACAAACACAGTATAGCCGCTAAATCTAAAATCGAGCTAAACCGGGGCGTAAGAATTGCAAAAATCGACGAAGGCATAACCCTATGGGCGAAATTATAGTATAATATAGTTATTAAAAGAACCGAATCCCCACAGCGGGTTTCGGTTATCCTTTGCGAGGAGGTGGTTTTATGGAAGATGAATTGAAGTTAACTCATATGGCATCCTGCGCCGGTTGAGGCGCTAAATTAGGGCCAGGGACGCTGGCTCAACTGTTGGAAAGTCTTCCGACACACACTGATGACCGCCTCCTCGTCGGCTACGATAAGAGTGACGACGCGTCGGTCTACCAAGTTACGGACGATTTGGCCATTGTCCAGACCGTCGATTTCTTTCCGCCCATCGTCGATGATCCCTATCTATTCGGGCAGATTGCAGCTGCCAATGCCTTAAGCGACGTCTACGCCATGGGGGCTGAGGCCAAACTTGCCATGAACGTCATGTGCGTCAACTTGAAGATGGGACGTGAAGCCATTCGCCGCATCTTAGAGGGCGGTTACAACAAGGCTTATGAAGGCGGCGTCATCATCACCGGCGGCCACACCATTGAAGATAAGGAGCCGAAATACGGCTTGTCGGTTACGGGCTTTGTGAATCCGCAGAAACTACTGCGCAATTCATCGGCCCGACCCGGTGACGTCCTCATCCTGACCAAGCCTTTAGGCGTCGGCATCTTGATGACGGCAGCCCAGGGAGATTTTGTTGCCAGGCCCCTTTTGCAGCAGCTCTATGACCAGATGGCTCAGCTCAATAAGACGGCTCGGGACGTGATGGTTCGCTATGACGTTCACAGCTGTACCGATGTGACTGGTTTCGGCCTCTTAGGCCATGCCTGCGAGATGGCTGACGGCAGCGAAACGACGATCCACTTTAAGGCGTCGTCCATTCCCTTTCATAAAGAGGCCCTCGACATGGCCGCCATGGGCTTCATTCCGGCCGGTGCTTACCGCAACCGTGACTTTGCTGCCGGCCGCGTTTTGGCGGACGGTATCGATAAAGGGATGATGGATATTTTATACGACCCCCAGACGTCGGGCGGACTGCTCATGGCCGTTTCTGAAAAAGACGCGCCCCTTTTGGAACGGGCCTTGAAGGATTCCCTTCCCTGCGCCGAAGCCATCGGCTATGTGACCGAGCGGGAAGATTCCTCGATTGTGATTGAATAAAACTTACAAAAACGGCTACCTTCGGCACTATAGATAGTGTATAATAATGACGGTGAGTTTTTTTACCGTACTCATGTCAATGATAAAGGAGAGATCAACTGTGATTGAACGCTATACGAAACCGGAAATGGGTCAGATTTGGACAGAATTCAATGAATGGGATACGCTGAAACAGGTCGAAATCCTGGCCAGTGAAGCCCAGGCTGAATTGGGGAACATCCCCAAGGAAGCAGCGAAAGAAATTCGCGAAAAAGCTGCCTTTTCTGTCGACCGCATCCATGAAATCGAAGCGGAAACACACCACGATATTGCTGCTTTCGTCTCTAACCTTTCCGAAAATATCGGGGAAGCCGGAAAGTACGTCCACCTGGGCCTGACGTCGACGGACGTCAAAGATACGGCCTTAGGTTCCATGCTGAAACAGGCTTCGGATATCCTCATCAAGGACCTCGAAGACTTCCACGCCGTATTGCGCCGCCGTGCCGTTGAATTTAAATATACGCCGTGCATCGGCCGTACTCACGGCATCCATGCTGAAGCGACGACTTTCGGCCTCAAGCTGTGCAACTGGATGGCTGAAATCGAACGCGACATCGACCGCATGAAACACGCCAAGGAAACGATTGCCGTCGGTAAGATTTCCGGTGCTGTCGGTACTTATGCCGACGTTGATCCCTTCGTTGAACAATACGTCTGCGAACACCTCGGCATTGCGCCGTCGCCCATTTCTTCGCAGACCCTGCAGCGTGACCGCCATGCCGAATATGTTACGACCTTGGCCGTCATCGCCAGCTCCATCGATAAAATGGCAACGGAAATCCGTCACCTCCAGCGGACGGAAGTCCGGGAAGCTGAAGAATATTTCAGCCCCAAACAGAAAGGTTCGTCCATCATGCCTCATAAGCGCAACCCCATTACTTGTGAACGCATGTGCGGCTTAGCCCGCGTCATCCGCGGCAATGCCCAGGCAGCTTTGGAAGACGTCGCCCTCTGGCATGAACGCGACATTTCCCATTCTTCTGTAGAACGAGTTATCCTGCCGGACAGCACGATCGCCCTCGACTATATGCTCCAGACCTTTACGCGGGTCATCGATAAACTCCTCGTTTATCCCGACAAGATGATGGCCGATCTCAACCTGACGGGCGGACTCATTTACAGCCCGATCATCCTCAACACCCTCGTTGAAAAAGGTGCCGTTCGTGAACAGGCTTACCGCTGGGTACAGCGCAATGCCATGAAGCGCTGGATCGACGGCGAAGATTTCCTGGAAAATCTGAAAAAAGACGAAGACGTTAAGCAGTTCATGACCGAAGCAGAAATCGAAGGCTGCTTTGATGTCAAGAAGATGCTCAGTCACGTCGATACGATCTTTGCTCGCTTTGGCATTTAATTAGTAACCTTGTAAAAACCTGACGACCTGCTTCGGCAGTCTCGTCAGGCCTTTTTTATAGGGTTGTTCTGAAAGGAGGGCGTCATGTATTATTTTGACAATGCGGCGACGACGGCTAAAAAGCCGGAGGCTGTAGGGAAGGCCGTCTTTAAAGCCTTGACAGCCGGCGACGTCGGCAATCCGTCTCGTGGTGCCCACGGATATTCCTTGAAGGCCTATGGCATCGTCTTGGCGGCTAAAGAGAAAATCAAGGCCTTATTTCACGGTCATGATTTATATGACGTCGCCTTTACTCATAATTCTACGACGGCCCTGAACATGGTCCTCAAGGGACTCATCCGTCCCGGCGACGGCGTATTGACGACGGCTTGGGAACACAATGCCGTTTTACGGCCCTTATACCAGTTGGAAGCACTGGGGGCTGAACTGGCTGTCATTCCTGCTGTCGCTTCAACGGGAGCCTTGGTTTATGATCAAATGGAGAACCTGCTGACGCCGAAGACCAAGTGGCTGGTCTGCAATCATGCCTCCAATGTGACCGGCAATGTCCTCGATTTGAATCGTATCAAAGCTTTTTGCCGGGCTCATCATTTGGGGCTCATCGTCGACGTATCCCAAACGGCCGGTGCTTATGACATCGATCTCTCCGACGGCAGGGTGACGGCGGCCTGCTTTACAGGGCATAAATCCCTCTATGGACCGGGCGGAACCGGGGGAATCATCATTCGCCGTGATGTCGAAGTGCTGCCGTTTATTACCGGCGGTGACGGTGTTCATACCTTTGAGCAGGCGCAGCCTTCATCGGTTCCCACTGTCTTTGAAGCGGGGACGGCCAATGTCGCCGGTATTGCCGGCTTGAGCGCTGCCGTCGGCCTTGTTTTGGAAAAGGGGATTCCGGCGATTATGGCTCATCAAGAAGCCTTGGCCCGAGCTTTTATTCCCGCCGTGAAGGCCATTCCCGGCATTCGCCTTTACGGTGATTTTTCCGGCCCCCGGGTCGGCGTCTACAGTCTCAATATCGGTGATGCTGAGTCGGCTGTCGTCAGCGACATCCTGTGGGAGACGCATCACATGGCGACGCGGCCGGCCTATCATTGCGCACCCCTTATGCATCAGGCTTTGGGGACGGCCGTTCAAGGAACGGTCCGCTTTTCTTTTTCCCAATTTACGACCGTTGACGACGTCTTGGCGGCGGCAGAGGCATTAGATGTCATTGCCCGCTCGTAAGCCCTTTTTGACGATTTTGTAAATTTTTTCGGAAAACTTGACTCGATTGGTGTACTAATATATAATGAAATTAGTTATAAAAGGCAAATAGTCAAAATAAGAAAGGTGGCGTCTATTATGGAATATAAATTTTCAATGGATAATTTTGAAAAAGAAGTTTTGAACAGCAGCGAACCCGTTTTGGTCGATTTCTTTGCAACCTGGTGCGGCGTATGCGAAAAGGAAGGCCCGATTATTACAGAACTTGCTGAAGAATATACGGGCAAGGTAAAAATCGGTAAGCTCGACGTCGATGAAAATCCGGCCCTGGCCCAGGATTACGATGTCAGCACGATTCCCAACATGGTCTTTTTCAAAGACGGGAAAGTCGTCGATCGGGCTATCGGTTCCGTTCCGGCCAATGTATTGAAGGGCAAATTAGATTCCCTGCTGAAATAATCCGTTCCTTCTACGGATATTCGAGGTGATTTTTTATGAAAAGCTATTCCTATAAGACCAAGGGAACTTGTTCTCGTGAGATTTCTTTCGCCATCGAAGACGGAAAGCTCCATGACGTCCGCTTCGTCGGCGGATGCCCGGGCAATACCCTGGCTCTCGGCAAGCTTCTTGAAGATGCCGATGCCAAGCGGGCTGTCGCCATCTTAAAGGGCAATCCCTGCGAGGACCGGGGAACGTCTTGTGCCGACCAGCTGGCACTGGCCGTTGAACAGGCCTTGGCTCAGGAAGGGTAATGGCGGTCAGTGAATACGGCATCGTCTTAGTGCCGTCGACGAAGCAGGCTATTGAAGGCGAGCGCCTTGCTAAGGAAGCGGGACTTTCGGTACGCATCATTCCTACACCGGGAAAAATCGATGCGTCCTGCGGTTTTTCTTTAAAATACGAGTTGAATGATGAAGCGGCCCTCACTGCCTTGCTCGACAAAGAGTCGGTGGACTGGGCCGCTTTATATCATGCCTGCCGTCAAGGCCTTGCCGTTTCATATACGAAGATAAAAGAAGGTTGACAAGATGACCAGACATATCGTCATCGGGACAGCCGGTCATGTCGATCATGGCAAGACGACCCTCGTGCGGGCCCTGACGGGAATCGAGACCGACCGGACGACTGAAGAGAAACGGCGGGGCCTGACTATCGATTTAGGCTTTGCCTGGCTGGACCTGCCCGATGGGACGCGGGCCGGCATCGTCGATGTACCCGGTCATGAAAAGTTTATAAAGAATATGGTCGCCGGCTTGCCGGGCCTCAACATGGTCCTTCTCGTCGTCGATGCCAATGAAGGGGTCATGCCGCAGACGCGAGAACATCTCGGCATCTTGACCCTTTTTGGCGTTCGTAAATTTATTGTCGTCGTCACTAAGGCTGACACCGTTTCGCCGGGAGCTCTTGACGCAGCCTTAAATCAGATGAGGCAGGACCTCGGCGGTACGGCGGCGGAGTCGGCACCGGTCGTCGTTACCGATGCCGTAAGCGGCCGCGGCTTACCGGAACTTATTGCTGCCATTCAGCAGACGGCGGAAACGATTTTGCCCCAAGTTTCCGGCGGTCATGGCCGCCTCCATGTAGACCGTTCTTTTTCTATCAATGGTGTCGGAACCATCGTCACGGGTACCCTCCTCGACGGGGCCGTGGAAAGGGGGCAGTCTCTATGGCTTTATCCCGGCGGGCGGCAGCTGCGCATCCGCAATATCCAGGTGCATGAAGAAAGCGTTCCGCGAGCGGAACCATCACAGCGGACGGCTTTCAACTTGGCCGGAATTTCCAGTGTGGACGTCCTCCGGGGATCTGTCCTCTGTACGGTGCCGGATATGACAGCGACGCGTATGATCGATGCCAAGGTGACCTGCCTTGGTGAGGCGCCGCCCCTCGTTCTTTGGCAGCGTGTGCGCCTCCTGGTCGGGACGCGGGAAGTCATGGCCCGTGTCGTCCCCTTGGGGGTTGAGCAGATAGAACCCGGGACAGCCGGATTCTTGCAGCTGCGGCTGGAGCGAGATGAAATCTATGTCAAAAGCGGCGATCCCTTTATTCTGCGTTCTTTTTCTCCCATGCATACCCTGGCCGGCGGGAAAATCCTCGATGCCCGGCCGGAAAAACACCGCCGCTTTAAAGAGGAGCTGCTGACGGCCTTACGGGCTCGCGATGCCGGTCTGAAAGGCGAATTGATTGCTCATTTTTTGCAGTGTTGTCAAGTGCCCTTTTCGACGGCTGCGGCCGTTTCTGCCGGGACCGATCTGCCGCTGGAACAGGTTGAAGAGGCCCTCGAACATTTAAAAAGTCAGGGACTGGCAAAGGAATTTCACCTGGGCTGGCTTCATCTGGAAGCCTTCAAATCATGGCAGGCTCGGAGCCTTTCCATCCTCCATGAATATCATCAAAGGTGGCCCTTGCGCCTCGGCATGCCTCAATCGGAGTGGCGGCAGCGGTTGGGCCTTGGTGAAAGAGAAGGACGGGCGCTGCTGCAATTGTTCTTGTCGAGGAAAATCTGCCGCCTGTCGCGGAATTTCGTGGCGGCTAAGGATTTTCGCCGCGTCTTTTCACTTCGCCAGCGTCAATATCAGTCGGAGATTGAAAAGCGATTGGCTCGAAGCGGGTACAGTCCCGTTGCGATTGCTGACCTCCTTTCTTTGGGGACGGAGGTACCGGAAATCCTAACCGCCTTGCAGGGGAAGAGCCTCATCTTTCTTTCACCGGATTTTGTCTTATCCAAGGACCGGATTCATCGGGCAGCGGAAATCATCGTTCAGTATTTTAAGACGGAGGCGGTCTTGAAAGTAGGAACCTTGCGGGATCTCTTGAAGATTAACCGCCGTCAGGCCCTTTTGATCCTGACCTATTTTGACGGAAAAGGCCTGACGGTGAGAGCCGGCGACGGCCGGGCTGCCGGACCGAAGGCGGCCGACTATGAATCAAAAGGAGAGACTTTTTATGAATGAAGCCATTCAACAGCTGCTTCGCCAGCTGCCAGATGTGGATACCCTTTTGCAGCGCCCGGCTTTTCAAGGGCTGGGAAAGCCTCGCCATGTCATCCGCGATGCCATTCGCACCGTTCTCGATGACTGGCGGCGCGCTATCTTGGAAGGCCGCCGGGAGGAGCCTTTTTCTATGGAGCTTTTTGAAAAGGCCGTTCTTTCTGCGATACAAAGGGCTGATCGGACACACCTGCGCCGAGTCATCAATGGAACCGGGACCATCCTTCATACCAATTTGGGCCGGTCTGTCCTCAGTCCGGACATCGCCCGGCAGATGGCGGACCTCGTCGGACATTACAATAATTTAGAGTACGATTTAGCTCAAGGGAAGCGGGGCCTTCGCGATGACCATGTGCGGGACCTCCTCTGCCGGCTGACCGGGGCCGAAGATGCCCTGGTCGTCAACAACAATGCCGCCGCTGTCCTGTTAGTGTTGGCCAGCCTGGTGCCTGGTAAAGAAGTCGTCATTTCCCGAGGAGAATTGGTTGAAATCGGCGGCTCCTTCCGCATTCCCGATGTCATCGAACAGGGAGGCTGTACCATCCGTGAGGTGGGGACGACCAACAAGACTCATCTGGCCGATTATGAACGGGTTATGGGTGAAGCCACTGGTGCTTTGATGAAGGTCCATACCAGCAACTACCGCATCATCGGCTTTACGGATAGTGTAGCAGCCGCTGACCTGGCTGAACTGGCACATTCAAGAAACCTGCCCTGTATCACTGATCTCGGCAGCGGCCTCTTTGTCGACTTGGAGACACTGGGACTCCCTCATGAACCGACGGTCCGCGAAGCTGTCGAAGCCGGCTGTGACGTCGTTACCTTTAGCGGGGATAAACTTTTAGGCGGCCCCCAGGCGGGCATCATCGTCGGCAAGGCTTCTTATATTGAATCCATGAGACGTCACCCCTTGCTTCGGGCCCTTCGCATCGATAAGATGACCTTAGCTGCTCTCGAAGGGACGCTCATGATATATCGGGACGGTGAAGGCCTTCAGAAGATCCCGACCTTGGCATCTCTCGCCCAGTCTGGCGAACTTTGTCGTACGCGCGGAGAGGCCTTGGCTGCGCTCTTAGGAAAGGAAAATCTTCCCGTTGAAATCACCCTCGTCGAAGTCGAAGATGCCGTCGGCGGCGGGGCCTGTCCCGGTGTTGTCCTTCCCGGCTGGGGCGTTGCTGTCCGGCCGATGACGGTGTCGGCAGCCGCCTTGGAAGAAGGCCTTCGAAAAGGATACCCAGCGATTATTGCTCTCATTCGCCATGAAAAACTGATTTTTTCCGTCCGCACCCTTTCTGATGACGAATTTTCCGATATTGCAGAGGCATTGAAAGCTTTTTTTCGGTCTGAATCATAAAAAAACGCATACGAAACAACCTGTCCCCTAAAGACTGTATCTTTAGAGGACAGGTTGTTTTTGGCAATATAGGGAGGTTAAAGCATAAAGCCGTTATTCTGCAGGAGAGGACTGGCCGATGATTTCCCGGCCTTCGACGAACTGAACTGTCGGATTTTCTTTTTTCTTTTCGATGAGATCGACCATGAGATGCAGGCAGTGCTGTCCGATTTCACCCATGGGGATGTCGACGCGGGACAGGGACGGAATGGCATAGTCGTTGAGTTGAGCCATATTGATCCCGATGGTAAAGACTTCTACTTCTTTCGGAATCGATATGCCCAGGTCGTGGCAGGCGTAGAGCATGCCGTGAGCCAGGACGTCCGATTCGCAGAACATGGCACGGGGCATGCGTTTTTCTTCATAGAGTTTTTTCGTTGCGGCGACGGCACTGGACGACGCCGTGTCGCAGAGGACGATGTTTTCTTCCGGAACGGGATGGCCGTTTTGGGCAAAGGTATCGAGGAAGCCCTGCATCCAAGTACGCATGATGGGGAAGGTCGTATCATGAGTCAAGACGCCGGCGTCAAAAATGCCTTTGTCGAGGAAGTGACGGGCGACGTTGCAGCCAATCTGATAGTTGTCCATGGTGACGCTGCTGTATTTATCCGATTCTCTGTTGAACAGTACCACCGGGCAGGGAATATGGATGGAATTGAGGTAATCCATATCCTTGTTGGACATGTTGGCGATGATGATGCCGTTGAAAAATTCATTTTGCATGGCCTCGAGCTGTTTTTGGAGCTGATCGACTTTATATGGGACGACGGTTAAATGAATTGTTTTATTCTGTTTCATGATTTCTTCTTGGATACCGAGGGTAATACGGGCCAAGTAGTTGATACGAAAGTCTGTTGCCCAGTAGAATGCAATGGCGTAGCTGTCCTTTTGAGCTGACCGCAGCTTCTTTGCCGATTGGTTGGGAACGTAGTTTAAATCTTGTGCAATTTTGAATATACGCTGTTGAGTTTCCTGAGAAATTTTTCGTTCCCGCCCCTTGCCGTTCAGGACGATAGAAACGGTAGCAATAGAAACGCCGGCAGCTTTTGCAATATCTTTAATTGTGGACACGATAGCCACCTCCACTCTTATGTCTATTATTCTGACATAAATTAAACGTTTTTTCAAGGAAATATGTGCTACAGAATGGACAAATATTCACGAGTGTCTGTGTCAGAATTTTTAAAAATACATTTTTTTGTATTAACAGGGGCCGTCATGGCGAAGAACGGCCAATCATGATACAATAAAAAAATAATACAGATGGAGGTTTTTGTCGGCCGTCGATGGCAGCCGTCAAGACCGAAGGGGCAAAAGGGGATATATATGACCGAAGATAGAGAAGCTTATATCAAGCAGGTGCTGCACCAAGTGGACAATTTAGCCAAGCCGCCCGGAAGTTTGGGCCTCTTAGAAAAACAGGCTAAGCAGGTGCTGCTCGCTTGGGGAGAATTTCATAGAGAGCTCCGGCCCAAGCACCTCATCTTTGCAGCCGACAACGGCGTCGTCCGCTCCGGTGTCGTCGCCCAATTAGCCGATATCACTTATATGCAGAGCCGCCACATGGTGGAAGGGACGTCGGCCGTGACCTGCTTCTGCCGCAGTCAAGAGATTCCCTATGAGGTCGTCGACGTCGGTATTGACAGTGCTGATGCCGTCGGTATCGACTGCAAGATTGCCAGGGGGACGCGGGATTTTTCCAAGGAACCGGCTATGAGTGAAGACCAGCTTCATAAGGCGATGGCTGCCGGACGAGAACGGGTGCAGGCGGCAAAGGCCGACGGCATCAACCTCCTGTCCTTCGGAGAAATGGGTATCGGCAATACGACGACGTCGGCAGCGGTGCTTACGGCCCTGTCGCCGAAGAAGATGACCTGGCTTTCCGGTTTTGGTTCTGCCCGGGGAAATTATAAACTCCTTTTCCATAAGCGGAGTGTCATTGCTGATGCCATGGAGCGCTATGAAAGGGAACTCACATCGCCGGAAGGGGCTCTTCGCTGTGTCGGCGGATTTGACCTGGCCGCCTTGTGCGGGGCCATGCGGGCCTGTGCTGACGAAGGCATCCCTTTTTATATCGACGGCTTTATTACGGCGACGGCCTTGGCCTGTGCCGTTGCCATGAATCCTAAGGTACGGGACTTTGCCCTGCCGTCTCATATTTCGCGGGAGCCCGGCATGGCTCAGGCCCTGCGCTTATGCGGCATCGACGAGTATGATGTGCCCTTGACGGCAGGTCTTTCCCTCGGTGAAGGGACGGGAGCCGTGCTGGGTGTCATCCTGCTCAAGACGATGATGTATGCCGTCTGGCATATGGCGACTTTAGACGGCATCAATCAAGAAGCACAGGCACGATACGATCAACGCCAAGGAGATGAACAGCGTGGATGAAGTGACGAGAGAGAAGGCTCGGGCCGTCTTTGCCCGCTTAGGCCTGACGGAAGAACAAGCGGTAGAAATTTTTTATAAACGAACTATCGAGGCGGGAAAGATGCCCTTTGCCTCGAGTGAGGAAAAGACGCGGAAAATTAAGAAAAAACGAATGAATGAACGCTTTGCCGAATGGGACGCTTTCTAATTTGTTTACTCAAATATTACTCGTATATATTGACAAAAATGCCATTTCATCGTATCCTATTAATAGATAATTTTTAAATATCTAGAAAGGTAGATGTATACAGATGGACAAGAAGCAATTCATGGAAATGTGCAAGGCACTCTCCAATGAAACGCGGGTAAATATCCTGATCTGGCTCAAAGATCCGGAAAAACATTTTCCTGGTAAAAAGCTTCATCTGTCTCCAGATACAGCCGACTGCCCTGGTGGCATCTGCGTTGGTTCTATTCAGGATAAAGCTGGGATTTCGCAATCGACGATTTCTCACTATTTGGATATGCTGCAGCGTGCCGGCTTATTGTCGACAGAACGCGTTGGGCGCTGGACTTACTATCGCCGCAACGAACAAGCGTTACAGGAACTATCCCGTTTCATCGGTGAAGACTTATAGCCTGATGATTTCACACACAAAAAGAGCGTCTGCTCGCAGGAGGTATAGAGCCTCGGCGAGCAGGCGCTTTTATTTTGTAATCATATTTTCTGCGGCGAAACCTTTTTGGTTGGCGTAATCCCCTTCGAGGATTTGAATGGGAATAAATCCTTCGTAGACGGTATCATCGGTAATCTGGATTCGCGTCGGTTTGGCGAAAATCAGAATTTTATCGGAGCGGACGAGGGCCCGTATGGTTTCCATGTCGCGGTTGCGGCTGGCTTTCAGGAAAACGGGAATCGTCTCTTTGTCGGGGATGACATAGGTCCCGCGCATCATGAGGTAGCGGCCGCTGCTGGACGGCAGGCGGTGTTCCTTGGGCTGCGCTTCTTTTTCTGTATCGCTCATGGCCGGAACGCCGTCTTGGGAATACTGGGAAAAGTTGACGTTCGACTGATTGGCCTCGCGTTGGCGGTGGATGTAATAAATGGTGAGGAACAGGCAGAGTATGACGAAAGGGAGTAAGAGTATCTTCGTATAATAGTCCAATTTTTTATATTTACTCTTTTCCTTTTCTTCCTCTTCAGACTCCGGCGGTTCAAGGCTTTCTTCATGTCCTCGAAGGGCACCGGCCATGACTGACGATAAAGGGATGCGGTAACTGGAAATGGGATAGAACTCTTCCAGCCAGCTTAGGCCGCAGATACAGGCCATGGCCCGGCTGAGGGCACTGTCCATGTCGACGGTGATGTCCATGCGGTGCAGGATGGACGTCAGCGAGTCGTTGGCCAGATTCGGGATGTATGTCGCAGCTAAGAACTGGAGATCTCGGATGTAAACGTCGCGGACGGGCCATTCCCGGCCTGACGCTTCATAGCTGGCCTTGATGGCGGTAAACAACTCTTCTGAATGATAGGCCGACAGGAAGGCATCTTCGATGAGAAAGGATATGTCTTCATCCCAGACGGCATCAAAAGGCTTGCTGTCTTTCAGCATGGCTTCCGTGACATGTCGGGTTTCAACGGGACCTTCGCGGGGCTTGATGAGATAAGAAATGCCATGGACGCTGCCATCACTAATCCAGGCCAGGGCCAGCCGGCAAATGCTATTCATGTTGTCGTTTGCCAGATCTGCGGCAATGGCGATGGATGAATTAACCTTACGCCGCTGCAGGGATTCCAGCGCCTTTTGGGTGTTGGTATTCATGACGGGCATCCTCCCTGAGTGGATAACTCTTAGTGGCCGCGCTGTTTATAGTACGGACGAAAGGTGCGGCGCTGCCGCTTCGGTGTCTGTTTAAGCTTGAAGTAGTTGTGCTTGACCGTGCGGTTTTTTTCGTCCGTAAAGGTGTTGACTTCAAAGAGATTCAGCGATTCGATGAAGGGCACGAATTTTTTGTATCCGAAATTTCGGACGTCGAAGTCGGAGAACTGTTTGCTCAGGAGATTGCCCAAGGTGCCGGAGAAAATCCAGCCGTTGTCGTCGGAATTTTCTTCGGTCAGCTTGATGAGGGCCTGGCGGATGGTCGAGAAGTCTTTTCCCGGTGTCTTGCCGGAAGGCGCGTCTGCTTCAGGCTGTGCCGGAGTGTGGTCACTTTCGGCTTCGTCAGGATGAGCTTCAACTTCAGCTTCGGTTTTTTCGGGTTTTGCCGTATCTGCTTCTGGTTCCGGAGCAGATTCTTCATGTTCAGCCGGTTCGATTTCTTCGGCATCGTGTTCTTCGGCTTCTTCCCAAAGGACGTCGAGGTAGAGGAATTTGTTGCAGGCTGAGATGAAGGAACGGGGCGTCTTACTTTCGCCCATGCCTAATACGTACTTTTGCGATTCACGGAGGCGCGATGCCAGGCGGGTGAAGTCGCTGTCTGACGATACGATGCAGAAACCGTCGAGATTGCTCTTATACAATAAATCCATGGCATCGATGATGAGGGCCGAGTCCGATGAATTTTTGCGGATCGTGTTGCTGTACTGTTGGATGGGCTGGATGGCGTTGTCAAGGATCGTATTGCGCCACGACGCCATCTGCGGTGTCGTCCAGTTGCCGTAAATTCGTTTGTAGACTACGTCGCCGAGGTTGTTGGATTCTGACAGGATGACGTCAATGTATTTACTGGAAATATTTTCGGCGTCGATGAGAACGGCGAGTTTCATTTCTTGATTCATAGTTGTTTTACCTCTGTTTTCATTACGTTTCATCAATACATGTTGGCCTTAGCGGATAAATTCAAAGCGAAATTTCCGACCCGGTGTAATGGTGTCGATGAGAAATTCTTCTTCAGGCAGGATTTTCGCAGCTATATTGGTCCGTTCTTCCGGCTCAAGTTCTCGTTTTACAATCTGCACTTCGCCCATATAGCGCAGAAAATCGGCATTGTCAATGGTGATGTCGCCGCGGCGGAGACTGCGGAAGCCGGCACTGTCCGGCTCGACGATGCGGCCGTCTAAAAAGCTGCGGCTGCCGCTGGCACGGATGACGTCTCGTGACGGATCGGGGCGTGCCGTAAAGGTATGGGACAGGAGGTCCTGTACGTAGGGTTCGCGGATTAAGAAACGGGCTTTTATGACGACGACGCCTGTTTCTTCCCGGCCGGCGCGGGACAGTTCGCGAAGCTCCGTAAGGGATGGCCGATCGTCACCGATAAAGACCGACTGCAGTCCTAAGGCTGCCAGATGGCGGGCGGCCAGGCTGACGGGCTGACGGCGATGTTCTTCGAGGGTCGGCAGTCCTTCTGATAAAGGGGCTCGGCGTCCCTCACGGCTGGCAATGAAGGCGCCTACGGAAAGCCCGTAGGATTGGAGCATCTTCGTCTGGGCGATGAAATAATCGCGGTCAAGGCCTGTGTGCGGCCTGGGGTAGAAGTTGTGCAGTCCGTCGACGGCTTCCAAGCGAGCTCCTTTTTTTTGTAGCTCTTTCAAGCTGTCTTCCGTCAAGGTCGAAGCATTGAGCTGTACCTTGATGACCTGACTGTAGAGGGCTATTTTTTCGGCATCGAAGCCGTCGTCGAAGCGAACGGTCGTAATGCCGAGCTTGGCAAGTTTTACCGGTTCAACACGGTCCATTCCTAAGAGGGCTGCCGAGGCCGACGAGATGTCGGCGACGACGTCCATACTGTTTTCGCGGGCTGCTTTTAGGACGGCGTCCAGTTCTCGATGAAAGGCTGCGGCATCCGTTTCGGGAATATGGAAAGAGGTGAACAGACGGCGAATGCCTAAGGCGGCCGCTTCTTCAATAAGTCCCGTTTTTTCTCGGATGCTGCCTCGGAGGCCGGGGTAGATTGAAATGCCTGTTTCCATTATTCATCCTCCTTTGGATCATCGAACCCCAGTATATACGTTGCAATGAAGCCGGCTATATAAGCGGCGGCAAGGCCTAGGAGATACATGGGGATGTTGTCCGTTCCGGCAGCCAGGGGAAGGCCGGAAATACCGATTGTGGCGGCGCCGACCATATAGGCCGCCTGAACGGCTCCGCCTACAGCACCGCCGATACAGGCCCCGATGAAGGGACGGCCTAAGGGCAGGGTGACGCCGTAGATGAGGGGTTCGCCGACACCCATGAGGCCGACGGGAAGGGCCGAGGCAATCGTCTTTTTCAGTCCCTTGTTCTTGGTCTTGATGTAGACAGCAAAGGAAGCACCGACTTGGCCTCCGCCGGCCATGGCCAGGATGGGCAGCAGGATGGTCACACCGTATTGAGACAAGAGTTCGGCGTGAATCGGTGTCAGTCCCTGGTGAATTCCGACCATGACCATGGGCAGGAAGGTCCCGCCTAGAATAAAGCCCGTCAGGGCGCCGCCGCTGCCGATGGATTTTGTCGCCGCATAGCCGATGGCTTCGGATAAGTATCCGCCGACGGGCTGACAGATGAAGAGGGCGATGAAGGTCGAGATGACGACGACGGCCAAAGGGGTGACGAAGAGATCGACCATATCCGGGACGATGCGGTGGAGTTTCTTTTCAAGCCATGATGAAAAGAAGACGACCAGGAGGACGGCGATGATGCCCCCTCGTCCAGGGACGAGATTATCGCCGAAGAGGGTGATCTTCGTCAAACCGGGATGGCTCAAGACGGCGGCCATGACGCCGCCTAACATGGGGGAGCCGCCGAATTCCTTGGCGGCGTTGATGCCGACAAAGATATTCAGTCCGAAAAAGGCGGCGTTGCCGGCAATGGCCAGCATCTGGAAAATCGGCTGGGCAGCCAGTGTCGGATCGACCTTCACGGCGACATTGAGCAGTCCTGTAATCAGGCCGCAGGCAATGAAGGCCGGGATGATGGGGACGAAGATGTGGGCGATTTTCTTCAAGGCCTGTTTGGCCGGCGTCGCATTTTTCCGTCGGATTTCTTCGTGCAAGGCTTTGCCGTCAAAGGGGCCTTGCGGACTCTCTTCGGAATCCGTTTGGGGGGCCGGCCGGCGGCCGCTGTCATCGCCGGCGATTTTGGCAAAAGCCTGGTAGAGTTTCGTTGCCTTGCCAGGCCCTACGATGATCTGCCATTCGTCTCCTGACCGGTTGACGCCGAGGACGCCGGGAAGTTTTGCCAAGTCTTCCTTAGTGAAATGTTCGTCCTTTACGGTCAGGCGCAGGCGGGTCATGCAGTTGTAGGCTTTTTGGATGTTGTCGGAAGGGCCGGTGATGTCGTAGATGTCTTTGGCCAGTTTATCGTAATCCATGGTCTGCCTCCTGGATTACGGCGGCGACGTAGCCCCGAGCTGCGGCTAATTTGGCGTCTGCCTCTTTGGCTGATAGGCCGAGGAGGACCATGACGATGGCCGTTTTGGCCCGGCCTCCGCTTTCTGTTAAGGCTTCAACGGCATCCTGGCGGCTGCAGCCGGTGGCAGTCATGACGATGCGCCGCGCCCGTTCTTCGAGCTTCTTGTTGGACGACTTAACGTCGACCATGAGATTGCCGTAGACCTTTCCCAAGCGGATCATGGCTCCTGTGGACAGCATGTTGGCAATCATTTTTTGAGCGGTGCCGGCCTTCATCCGCGTCGAGCCGGTGACGACTTCCGGGCCGACGACGGCACAGAGGTCGATGGCGGCACAGGCCCCGATGGGGGAGTTTGGCGAACAGTCAATGGCGATGGTCGCCGCCCCGACGCTGTTGGCATAGGTCAGGCCGCCGACGACGTAGGGCGTCCGCCCGGAGGCGCTGAGGCCGACGACGATATCGCCGGCCGTAAGGCCTTTTTCTATTAAATCGTCTCGACCGAGATCCGGTGAATCTTCGGCGCCTTCTTTTGCGCGGAAGATGGCGTCATAGCCGCCGGCAATAAGGCCTTGAATCTGATCAGGATCCGTGCTGTATGTTGGCGGGCACTCGACGGCGTCGAGGATTCCCAGTCGTCCCGAGGTGCCGGCTCCCATATAGAACAGGCGCCCGCCCTGGCGGAGACGATCGGCGATGACGTCGACGGCCCGGGCGATGTCGGGGACAATTCCTTTTATAGCTTCGGCGACCTTGTGGTCTTCGTCATTGATGAGGCTTACCATGGCTTCTGTCGGAAGCCGGTCAATATGCTGGCTGCAGCTGTTCCGCTGCTCCGTCGCCAGTGATTCTAGTTCAATCATACAATTCCTTTCTTTCCCTTTTCATCGTAATGATGAGCGGTTTTGCCTTTTCTTTACGAAAGGGCTTATATATCTAATTATAGAGAGTGTTGACAGCAGTTGCAATAGGACTTTTTTCAATGGCCATGCCTTTATTTTTTTGCTGTTTCATGGTATGATTAGTCTGCATGCAGCAGGCCTGTGTGTCATGTGCGCCCATAGCTCAGCTGGATAGAGCAGCAGTTTCCTAAACTGCGTGTCGGATGTTCGAGTCATCTTGGGCGCACCATTTTTTTATCTTTGCAATATTTATCCTTATATAATAGTACCGGAAAGGTGGGTTTCCTCATGTCTGATATGAAGAACCGAGTTGCTTCTTTCCACGAAGAAGTCATGCATGATGCCGATTTTACACTGTCTGAAGCGATTGCTGAAGCAAAACGCTGCCTCAACTGTAAAGTACCTCAGTGCCGTAAAGGCTGCCCCATTGAAAATGAAATTCCGCAATTCATCCACGCCTTGACCCAGGGGGATTTTGGCGCGGCTGCTGCGCATATTTATAACCGCAGTGACTTGCCGGCGATTTGCGGCCGTATCTGTCCGAGAGAAACCCAGTGTGAAGGACACTGCATCCTCGGCAAAAAGGGACAGCCCGTTGAAATCGGAAAACTCGAACGCTTCGTAGCGGACATGGCCCTGGAAGGTAAATTCACGGAGCAGCCGGTCAGCAAGAAAACGGCCGGTACCGTGGCTATCATCGGCTGCGGCCCTGCCGGTATGGCAGCTGCCCGTGAGCTGGCTAAGCGCGATTACGATGTCACCATCTATGAAGCCGCATCTCATCCGGGCGGTACCATGACCTACGGCATCCCGACCTTCCGCCTTCATAAAGAACTGCTTCAGCGGGAAGCCCGGGCCCTGACCGACATGGGGGTCACCATTGAATACGGCGTTAAAATCGGCACCGATAAGAGCCTTGACGAACTGCAGGCTGACTTTGATGCCGTCTTTATTGCCGTCGGAACGATGGATGGCTGGAACCTCGGCGTTGAAAATGAAGACGTAGAAGGCATCGTCGAAGCGGAACCTTTCCTGCGTCAAGTTCAGCGTGCCCAGGATGGAGAATTTGAACCGGACGAACTTCCCGTTCAGGAAGGCGACCGGGTCATCGTCATCGGCGCCGGCAACGTCGCCATCGACGCGGCCCGCACGTCTCTTCGCCTCGGTGCTGACGTTACCATCGTCTACCGCCGGGCTGAAAGAAATATGAAGTGCCTGCCTTCCGAATATGAAGAAGCCAAGGCTGACGGCGTCCGCTTCCAGTTTTATTCGGCACCGAAGGCCGTCATCGGAGAAAAGCACGTCGAAGGTCTGCGTTATGAACGGCAGCAGATCCTCGAAGATGCGACCATGGTTCCGACCGGGGAATTCGGCGTCGTCCCGGCCAATAAAATCATCGCTGCCATCGGCAATAAACCGGAACTTCCGATCATTAAGTCCTTCGGTGTTTCTTCCAATGACGACGGCTATATCGCCGTCAAGGATACACCCTACGGCATGACCAGCAAGGAAGGCGTCTTTGCTGCCGGCGACATCGTCCACAAACCGCAGACCGTCGTATTGGCTATGCGCGAAGGCCGTAAAGCGGCTGACGGCATCGATCAGTATTTGAAAGCTAAGAAACTTATGGATGCAGTACGAGCTTAGGGGGCAAATAGGATGAGTGAGTTGATTCGTCAGATTCTTAAAACTAATGAAAATTTCGTTAAACAGTCCTTGTCACAAGGCGGTTTCGACGACGTCAGCAAATATCCGCGCCGCCATCTGGCTGTGTTGACCTGCATGGACACACGCCTTTTGAATTTCCTGGAACCGGCCATGGGCCTTGCCCGGGGCGATGCCAAAATCATAAAAGTTGCCGGTAATACGGCCTTTGAAGACTTCGACAGCGTCATCGGCAGCCTGATGGTCGCCGTCTACGAACTGCATGTCCACGAAATCGTCGTCATGGGTCATGATGACTGCGGCATGCTGCACACGACGGCGGACAGCCTGTGCAGCCACATGGTCGAAGAAGGGGTCGACGAAGCTGCCATTGCGGCCATCCGACCGAAACTTCAGCAGTGGGCCGATCCCGTTACCGATGTCGATACGTCGGTCTGCGATACCGTACGCCGCCTGCGGGCAAATCCCTACTTACCGAAATCCCTTACCATTTATGGAATGGTCATCCATCCCCATACCGGAGAAATCCGCGTCGTCGACGATGGAGAAGACCGGAAATAGGAGGTCTTATGAGTTTAGTAACAGAACGCATGAAAGAACACGCCGCTGTCTTAGAAGCGACGAAGGAATTAATTCCTGATATAGAAAAAGCCGGGGCTCTCATTAAAGATGCCCTGGCTTCAGGCCACAAAATCCTCTTTTGCGGCAATGGCGGCAGCGCCGCCGATTCGCAGCACCTGGCTGCTGAAATCGTCGGTCGTTTTCAGAAAGAACGGCCGGCCTTTCCGGCTATCGCCCTGACCGTCGACACGTCGATCCTGACGGCCGTCGGCAATGACTACGGCTTCGATACGGTGTTTCGCCGTCAGGTCCATGCCCTTGGCGAAAAAGGCGATATCTTGGTCGGTATTTCGACGTCCGGCAACAGCCGAAACGTTTTGGAAGCCATCGAAGAAGCCCATGCAAAAGGGCTTACGGTCATCGGCATGACCGCTTACGGCGGCGGCAAGATGAAAGATGCCTGCGACATCTGCCTGGCTATTCCCGCGAAGGTAACGGCACGGGCTCAGGAAATGCATATCATGATCGGCCATATTCTTTGTGAAATTGCTGAAGAAGATATGTAATTAACTGACGACGCTCTGGAACTGCTTGTTGTCTCTGATCTTATCGAAATGGCTCTGTGTCCGGGCGGCTTCCTTTACGGCTTCGCCGCCAAGGTCGATGGCCTGCTTCAGATAAGGCAGGGCTTCGTCAGCTTTTCCAAGGTCGCCGTAAATCGTGGCGATGCCGTAATAACTCCAGGTGTTGCCCGGATCTGCGGCGATGACATTTTTAAAATACGTAATGGCCTTATCGTACTGGCCGTCTATTTTATAGGCCAGGGCCAGATTATAGAAGGAGGCCATATCCTTTGGCGCTAACTGCAGGGCTTGCTCGATGAGGGTAATGCCCTGTTCAACGTCTTTTTTATTCCCGGTCCCATTGCCGCGCATGGCTAAGGTGATGCCTTTGTTGCTGAGGGCCTGGTAGTTGTCAGCATCGAGGTCGATGGCTTTGTCGAAGTATTCAATTGCTTTGTCATAGTCTCCAGCCTGATATTTTTTCAGCCCTTCATCGCTGGCGGCCTTGGAATCGGTCTTGATGGCCGGAGCAGAAGGGGCTTTCGTGGCCTGTATGGGTTTTGCCTGCTGCGACGATAGCGTCTGGGGGCTGCACCCGCTGGTCCACACGGCGGCTGCGGCTAGGAGCAGGATTACTGCGTATTTTTTATTCATCGTTATTTCTCCTATTCGTCAGTCTGGAAAACATATGAAACATATTATAAAAAAATGGGATGTTCTTCTTGTCGCCGTCCTCCTCGCCTTATCCTTTATTCCGGAGGGCATCTTCTATCTGACCGGAAATGATGCGGCCGTTCACGATACGTATGCGGTCATCCAAGTTGACGGAAAAGTCTATAAAGAAGTCCCCTTATCAGGTCATCAGGGAACTGATGTAATTCCTATTAGAACCGATGATGGCTATAATCTGGTCGTCGTCAAAGATGATACCATCGGCATCGTCGAAGCGGACTGCCCGGATAAGATCTGCATCAGTGAAGGCTTTGTCAGCCGGCCCGGCGCTACCGTCGTCTGCCTGCCTCATAAGCTGCTCATTGAAGTCAAATCTGCCGGAGGAAGTGAACCGGATGTCATTCCGGCTCATTAGAGGTGCTCATGAAAAAAACATTTCGCATCATCATGTTGAGCCTGTTTATCGCTCAATCCTTAGTCTTATATATCGTTGAAGGCATGCTGCCCGTACCCTTTATTGCACCGGGGGCAAAGCTTGGCTTGGCCAACTTGATTACGGTCATCGCCCTCTATGCCCTGCCGCGAAAACGGGATGTCTGCCTTATTCTCTTCGTCCGCGTCCTTCTGGCAGCGGCCTTTGGCGGTGGCGTCAATGCCTTCTTTTACAGTGTTGCCGGTGCTGCTTTGAGCCTGGGCAGCATGGTCATTCTCAAGGCATCGGGAAAATTTTCCATCCTCGGCGTCAGCATGGCCGGCGGTATTTTCCACAACTTGGGACAGGTCATCGTCGCCTCTCTGGTCGTGGCCAATCTTAAGATCATGCTCTACCTGCCGATTCTGTCCGTAGCCGGTGCCGGGACAGGGCTCCTCATCGGCCTTACGTCGGTGTTTACCCTTCGCCATTTGAAAAAACTGCCTGTCTATAAAAGACTGCAGGAATAATTCCATATCATGCGGTGATGTCAGGGCTGCAAGGTGATCGAGTCCATGACTTGGTCGGCTAATTTCACCTTATCTTCCTTACTGCCATCGCAGGCGACGACGACAATCCATGTCACGGGCCCGTCAGAAAACCCAAGCAGGCGGCCCTGCATGGATTTTTTTTCGTAAGTAAACGTTAAGTTTTGAGAGACCGCAGGCAGACCCTGGAAGGTCGTATCCTTGCGGCTGATGGAGACGTCGGAAACGCCGAGCTGGGCTAAGACGGCCTTCGATGTGGTTTCAACGGTCCCATTCAAGTTCTGCCGGATGGCCTCGCTTTCCTTGAGCTGCAGGTCATCGGCCATGTTTCGGACGTCGACGCGGTTGGTGTAAACGGCGATGTAAAGGCCGGCGTCGTTCTCGCCATAGAGGCGGCTGCCTTCATAGTAAGGCTTGGCGGCCGGGGCGACGGGAATGGGGACGTCGAAGCTTTGCAGATTGCCCGGTAATTTTATGGAAATAGCTGAGCCCATGCCTTCAACTCGTTTTTCTTTTAGCGTGATGGTATAGCAGGCTGTCAAGGTAAGGGCCAATATGGGCAGCAGTACCGTCAGAATCAGAAATCGGATTGGCTTGTGAATCATATCGTACCTCGCAGAGGGAAGATGATGGTGAAAAGGCCTTTAGGGACGATCATTTACGGGCTTCGCGAAAGGCATCGGCCAGTGAAAAGGTCAGGGGGCCGGTCACTTTCGTCGCGTCGATAATGGGCTGCATGATGCTGCGGAATTCGTCACTCTTCTTGGATAATACATATAGTTTTGAAGTGTTGCGGGCATCCCACAAGGCGTCGTGCATTTGGCCGTCAAAGGTTTCTCCCAAGGTGCTGACCGCTTTGTCGAGGGAGATGACGTTGTCCAGACCGAGTAAATTGCAGTAAATCTGTTGGAAATTCTGCCAGTGACCGAGCATCCAGCGGACGCGCTCGTCTTCTTTGGAGTCAACGCCTTTTAAACGGAGTTCACTGTCGAGCTGACGCCAGTCATTTTCGCTCCAGGCGTACATCTCATAGTCATTGGGACAGCCTTCGTTGCACCAGTCGAGAAAGTGCTCGAAGGCCTGGCGGAAATGAGGCTTTCCTCTTAACATTTCCATGGTAATGCCTGTCAACTCCTGGCAAGTCTGATTCATGGCCGTCGTGTATTCCGGCATTACGTATTCTTTATACGCCGCGATTTCATTGCCTTCTTCGTCTATCTTGACTGCACCGATTTCGATGATTTCCCCTTTACACGTGCGGCGCGCTTCTTTTTGATCGCGCCCGATAGGATTCATCTCGAAGTCGACGAATACTGCTTTCATATGTCAGGCTCCTTTCTGATTCATGATGATAATTTTAATTATACCATAAGAAAAAGGCCTCGTGCATCAGATATTGTGCACGAGGCCTTGTTACAGCCGATTTTTTCAAGAAAAGAAAGGCTTTTCTTTCTGTCTTCGATTAGAAGGCCGGGAGAATCGTTCCTTGGAAGTGGTCTTCAATGAACTGTTTAATCGGGGCGGACTGGTAGATCGCGAGGACCTTTTTATAGGTTTCGTTGTTTTCATCGCCTTGGCGAACGACGAGGACGTTGGCATACGGAGAATCCTTCGATTCGACGAGGAGGGAATCCTTCTGCGGGTTCAGACCGGCCGGGATGGCGTAGTTGGTGTTGACGCAGGCCAGATCCGTATCATCGAGGGAACGGGGAATCTGAGCGGCATCGAGTTCGACGAACTGGAGATTTTTCGGGTTGGCCGTAATATCCGTTACCGAAGCGTCTACGGAGTTGCCGTTCTTCAAGGTGATGAGACCGGCCTGCTGGAGCAGGAGCAGGGCCCGGGCGCCGTTGGTCGGGTCGTTCGGAATCGTTACCTTAGCGCCGTCGGCGACGTCTTTGAGGTCTTTATATTTATGAGAGTAAACGGCCATGGGCAGGATAATCGTCTTGCCGATGGATACGAGTTTTAAGCCCTGTTTTTTTACGACGTTGTCGAGATAGGGCTGATGCTGCATGGAGTTCATATCGAGGTCTCCGTCGGCCAGAGCCTTGTTGGGCTGGACGTAGTCATTGAATTCGACGACTTTGATGTCGAGGCCTTGTTTAGCAGCTTCTTTGGCGACTTCTTCCATGACTTCTGCATGGGGACCGGCGGTGACGCCGACTTTGATTTCTTTTTTGTCACCGGAGGACGCGGAGTCGTTTGAGGATCCGCAGCCGGCGACGGCCAGGCAGGCCGTGGCAATGAGAAGGGCAGCGAAGACTTTTTTTACAGTTATTTTCATGTCAATCATATCCTTTCTGAAAGTAAATGGAAGTTGTCGCTCAAAAAGAAAAGCCGTCATACAGATGACGGCTCGGATTGCGATTGGTTCATCTGCCGGTAATATACCGCTGGACTTGGCACCTATCCCGATTGGGGGTTGCCGCAGCGTCATCGGGCCATTCCCTCGGCTGCTCTTGATGAAAGACAATGTGTTGTTGATGGTGTATATAGTACCATTGAGAGAATACACTGTCAAGTCCTTTTTTGCCTTTCTTGAGAATTTTTTGTTCTCATGGTATAATGAACCTACTCATCGGAGGGCTTTATACCCGTATTGTATCAGGCTGGATAAGATGTCGCAGCAGCCATTGTCCGGAGGTCCTGCAAGTCCGTATATTTGCAGGTCGATGTAAGGGCAGTCAGGTCTGTTGTGGTTTTTTATCCGGCTTTTTTTGCGCACATAGCTTCGAGGTGATAAAACATGCAGTTTGAACGGGATTTACATTGGCAGATTTATTCGGCAAAAGCCTTTTACTTTATCGGCGGTTTCGGCTTTACGACCTGGGCGTCGCTCATTCCTTTCTTAAAACGACACCTGGCAATACCGGCTGACCACTTGGGCTTTCTCTTGCTGGGAATCGGCCTCGGGGCCTTGATCATGATGATGATGGCCGGTACCATTGCGGCCCGCCTCGGCTGCCGTCGTTCCTTGACTATCGCCGGCCTGTGCATCGCTGCCTTTTTGAATCTCTTGTGCTATATGCCAATCTATGGACTGGCGGTTTTTACGGCCGTTTGTCTCGGTGCCTCTTTGGGTCTCATGGATGTCGTCGTCAATATCAACGGTATTTTTATCGAACGCAAAGTTCGTACGCGCATCATGTCCGGCCTGCAGGCCATGTGGTCCTTGGGGAATTTTATGGGCGCCGCCTTTTTTGCCTTCCTCCTCCAATTCCATCTGCCCTGGCAGGGTGTGGCCTTTGCCAGTTCGGCCGTCATCATGGCCTGTGTTTTCTTTTTCGGGCCTCACTTGCATAATGAACGCCAAGCGGCTCAGAAACGGCCGTACTTCATACGGCCTAAGGGCCAGATCGCCGTCATCGGTCTTATTTGTATGATCGCTTTTCTCGTCGAAGGGGCCATCGATGACTGGAGCGGCGTCTTCATGACCCTTGAAAAGGGCATCGATATCTCCCGGTCGGGCTTGGGGCTGACCTTATTTACGGCTTCGTCCTTCATTACTCGTCTGGCAGGGGATACGCTGACCATGCATTGGGGACCGCGGCGCCTTCTTGCCCTGTCCCTGCCCGTTGCCTTTTTTGGATTTATCGGACTCTTGACGATCAGCGAAGGCTGGCTGCTCTTCCTGTCCTTCATTTTGATCGGCCTCGGTACGGCCAATACGGTCCCTATTTTCTATTCTCTCTTAGGTCGGCAGAAGGTCATGCCTATTTCTGACGCCGTTTCGTCGGTCAGTACCATCGGCTACGCCGGCATCCTCCTGGCGCCGGCTCTCCTTGGCTTTATCGGCCGGACCTATTCGCTGTACGCGTCATTCAGCCTGGTCACGGTCCTCTTAGTCGTCATGGCAGCCATTTCCTTGAAAATCGTAAAAGAATAATCGCTGCCGCCGGAACAATCGGGGCACAAAAAATTACGGCCTTATGAGTAATCTCTCATAAGGCCGTAGTTTTTTATGCGTCGATGACTTTTCCCGGATTTAAGATACCCTTCGGGTCGAGGGCGCGTTTGATGGTCTTCATGATGGTTAGTTCGCCTTTGGGTGTGAACTGTTCCATGTATTTCAGCTTTTTAGCGCCGATACCGTGTTCGCCGGCCAGGCGGCCGCCGACACTGTAGGCATAGGCGTATACTTGCTGATGGAATTCTTCGACGTTTTTGTCCCACTCTTCGTCGCTCATATCCATCTTGCAGAGGACGATGTGCAGGTTACCGTCACCGATGTGGGCATTGATTTTGACTTCAAAGGGATAATTTTGACCGATGTCCATGATCTTTTCAATCGTTCCGGCAATCTTATGAACCGGAACGACGACGTCGTCGGTCAGGAATACCTTGCTCTGCAGTTCGACTGAGGTCTGGCAGTTGCGGCGCATGTTCCAAATGCGGTCGTCGGCTTCGAGAACGTTTACGGCACCCGATTCTTCGCAGATCGTGCAGACTTTGTCCATCTTGGTGTCCAATTCGTCTTCCTGGAAGGTTTCGACGGTGATGATGACGTAAATGCCGTCGTCGTAATGGGGCATGTCCTTGTAATGGCAGTAATCGGCACAGCCGCGGACGTAAGAGTTGTCCATGTATTCGACGCTGGTCGGGTCGATACCGGCCTTCATCAGCTTGGGAACCATGTGCAGGGCTTTGCGCGGGTCGGTGTAGACGGCCAGGACATCGAAGCGGTACGGCGGCAGGGGAATGAGCTTTACCGTCACCTTGGTAATGATGCCCAAGGTCCCTTCACTGCCGATGATGAGCTGTTCCAAATCGTAGCCGGTCGAGCTCTTTTTGAGGATGCGGCCGCATTCGACGATGTCCCCTGTCGGTGTGACGACTTCCAGGCAGTAGACCTGGTCGCGGGTGACGCCGTAGCGGACGGCGCGGAGGCCGCCGGCATTGGTTGCCAGATTACCGCCGATGAGGCTGCTTTCAGCGCTCGACGGGTCGCCGGCATACATGAGGCCGACTTTTTTTGCTTCGTTCTGCAAGTCGATGGTACGGACGCCGGCTTCGACGGTCATGTACATGCCGTCTTCGTTCAGTTCGATGATTTTATTGAGGCGGTCCATGCAAAGGACAAGGCCTCCGCAGACCGGAATGGCTCCGTCGGCAAGACTCGTGCCGCCGCTGCGGACGGTAATGGGAAAGTCGTACTCATTGGCAAGTTTCACGATGTCCGAGATTTCTTGGGCGTTGGCCGGCAGGACGGCGGCGTCCGGAACGTGGAACATGGCCGGATTCGTTTCGTAGTCCGTCTGGTACTGCAGGAGCAGGTCACGGTCGGTCTTAACATATGTCGGGCCGGTGATGGCCTTTAATTTTTCAATGATTTCAGGCGTAATAGGCTGATATTCTTTCACAAGAGGAAACCTCCTTTAAATTGTGTTGTCTTATTCTACCACGCCATCCGTCCTTAGGGAAGGTTTTTAGAATTTAAAGTCGATCGTTGCCGAGACGCCGACGCCCTGGACGCGGCTCAGATTGCTGACGTCCGTCGATTCAATCGGGATCAGGGCATTGGCACGGGCGATGCCGTTAAAGGAAGCTTCGAGTTGGGCGACGGCCTTTACTTTATCGACCTGAGCCGTCGGTCCGACGACCTGGACGGCACCGATGTATTTGCCCGTGCCGACACTGACGATGGGGACGACTTTCGTCGCGTAATCCGTGCCGACGCCGTTCTTCATGAGCAGCTTATTGAGAAAATCGTTGATGGAGTCGCCGTATTTGGATACCAAAACGGTGATGCCGCCGACTTTTAAAATAGAGCCGAGGTTGAAGGCCTGGACGGCGGTGCCGCCGGCAAAACCGAGCAGGGATGCGATGGTTACAGCTGCGATAACTTGTTTTTTCATAGAAAATACCTCCTAACGGTGTTTGGGAAGGGAACTGCCGCGGGCTAGTGAAGCCGCTGCGGCGAAAAGGCAAAGGACAGACAACAGGAGAAAAGAGATGTGAAAGGCGCTTAAGACGCCGTCTTTGTAGGCTGCGGCCTGTTCCGTTTCAGCCGTCATGATAAAGGTGACGGCTGCCATGCTGAAGGCTTGGCCTAAGTTGCGCGACAGGGCCAACACACTCGAGGCGATGCCGTGATGCATCTTTTTGACAGAGCCCATGATGGCGCTGTTGTTAGGTGCTCCAAACAAGGCGGCTCCCATGCCGATGACAGCCAGGCACAGTGCCCCTTGGCCGACGGAGAGGTCGGGGAGGACGGCAAAGGCCAGAAGTCCCGGTGCGGTCAGGAACAGGCCGAGGGAGGCAATGCCCCGCGGTCCGTATTTGTCGGATAAATCGCCGGCTCGCGGCGACAAGACAGCCATGACCAAGGGCTGAATCAATAAGACAGCTCCTGAGACGGCCGGTGTGAGGCCGAGGATGACCTGCAGGTAGAGGGACAGGAGAAAGGACACGGCATAGGTCGCACTGTACTGGATGAGGGCGGCCAGGTTGGACATGGAAAAGGTCAGGCTTCGGAATAAGTAGAGGGGAAGGAGCGGATGAAAGGACCGCCCTTCGTGAAGGACGAAGATGACCGAAAGGACGAGGCCGGCGTAAAAGAACGAACTGTTGTCTGAAAAGGATGACAGGCCGTATAAGGTGCAGAGAATGGCACTGACGGACAAGACGGAACTGACAGCATTGACGAAAGGAGCCCCGTTTTCATACCATTCTTGTCGGACAGGACGGATGAAAAGGTATGAAAGGAGGACCAGGGCTGCTGCCAAGAGAAAGATGCAGCGCCAGCCGATGAATTCTGTCAGGGCACCGCCGATGACCGGGCCCAATGAGAGGCCGAGATAGGTCAAGGCGACGGCCTGGCCGAGAATATGGCCGTGGCGGGATTCGTCTGTCGTCGCCAAGAGGAGCGGCATGTATGATACATAGATGCCGGCCAGGGCGATGCCTTGAAAGGCCCTGAGGCCGATGAGAAGCGGCAGGGTTTGAGCAAAGGCCGCTGCTGCCGACGACAATGCCAGAATCACTAAGGACGCAGAGTACGTCCGCCGCCGGCCGTGGACGTCGGATACCTTTCCCAAGGGAAGGAGAAAGGCCGCCGTCGTCATCAAAAACAAGGTGACGACCCAGCTCATGCGGTCCGGCGTCGTGCTGAATTGATCGGCCATGACCGGAATGGCGATGTTGATCGACGTAGACAGAAAAGGGCCGACGAAACTTACCAGGCAAATCGAATAAAAAATACGCTTTTCTGTCGTCATCACTGCACCTCACTAATGTCACTGTCATAGCTACATTATACCAGTATATGCGGGCAGGGTGAATGAATTATTAAAAATTTGCAATTTTCTAACACGGGGACTGTCTTCTTGAAAAATGAATTTTTCCAGCTATAAGAGATGTAGAATTTGGAGATTTATGGTATAGTAAAAGAAAAATTACCGATAAAGGAGGTTGTTTTCTATGGATTTAGGACTTGGCGGCAAGGTCGTCGTCATTACCGGCGGGACGGCCGGCATCGGCCTTGCGGCTGCCAAAACTTTTTTAGCGGAAGGCGCATCGGTAGCCGTCTGCGGCCGGTGTCGGGAACTTCTCGATGAAGCCGTAAAAACACTGGGAGAGGCTGTCTTTGCCTGTCAGGCTGATATGACCGATGAAGCCGATGTTTCTGCCTTTGCCCATCAGGTCTATGCTCATTTTGGCCGTATCGACGTGTGGGTCAACAATGTCGGCGCCTCCTTTGTCCGTCAGGGCGATTGGTATACGCCGTCTGAAATAGACGCTCACTACGCGGTCAACTTTAAGTCCGTCGTCATGGGCAGCCAGGCAGCGATTCCTTTTTTAGAAAAGCAGGGCGGTGTCATCATTAACGTATCGTCCCTGGCCGCCCGCTGTGCGACCTCCGGGCGGGCGACGCTCTACGGGGCCATGAAGGCTGCCGTCGTCAACTACACCAATACCCTGGCCGGTGAAGTGGCCGCTAAGGGAATCCGCGTTCTGGCTATCATGCCGGGATTCACCTTGACCCCCTTAGTGGCAGCGACTATCGACGAAGGTGAACTTCAGAAGCAGGTCAAAGAATGCCTGCTCCGCCGTCCGGCCAGTCCGGAAGAAATCGCCGGTCCCATCGTCTTTTTAGCCAGTCGGCAGGCGTCGTATATGAATGCCGCTGTCCTGGAGGTATCGGGCGGACGCAACGTGACCTTGAACCCGGGTTACTCCTACGGTGACTGATCTATTTTTTACGAAAAATAAAAAATCTTTTTTGAAACTATACTTGACAAGGTATGTTTTAAAGTGTACTATTGTTGTAGACATTGAGAAATGCAATGACCAAAACAAGTACACATAGGATGAGACAACAGAGAAGACGGGTCACCGGCTGAAAGCCCGTTCGGCCTTGGAATATGGTGGAATGCATTTGGGAGCAGGATGAAGGAATTGAGTATGTCATCCCGTATTACCGACGTTACCGGTTTCGAGTGGCAGCTGCAGGCTGCAATTCAGAGTGGAACCGCGGTCCGCCGTCTCTGTTGTGGAGATGGGCGGCTTTTTTTGTATGGTTTTCTGATTAATTGGATATTGAAGCGCAGGGGGATTTATAATGACACAAAGCAAAAAGGAATTAGTCTTAGCGGCTATGGATGGAAAACAAGTTGAACGCGTACCTTCCGGATTTTGGTTTCATTTTTTAGACGATGAAATTCATGCCAACTCCTTTGAACATCCGGAATTGATGGAAAAAGTCTTTGCCGGCCAGACACGCTATATCGACGAAGCGAAACCGGACTTCGTTAAAATCATGACTGACGGATTTTTCCCGTATGAAAATGAAACGGCCATGAACCTCAAGACGGCAGCTGATTTTAAAAATATAAAGCCCTTAGCCGATGACGACAAGTGGTTTACCCAGCAGATTGACTATGCCAAACGCCTTACCGAACGCTATGGCGACGAATTGGCTATGTTCTTCAACGTGTTCTGTGCCGGTACGACGGTTAAGTTCATGCAGGCCGACCTCGATGCCAGCGAAGCCTTCCTGGCCAATGCCGTCAAGGAAGACCCCAAAGCCGTGCGCCAGGGGCTGGACGTCATTTCCCATGATTTGGCTAAACTTGCTAAACGCCTGATTACCGAAGGCGGTGTTACCGGCATTTACTTCAGCCTTCAGAATTTACTGGGCATTTCGCCGGAACTGTATAAAGAAGTGCTGGAACCGGGGGAAAAGGAAATCTTAGCTGCTGCCAACAGCGTCAGCGACTATAATATCCTCCACATCTGCGGTTATGCAGGCCACCGCAATGATCTTTCCTTCTATAAAGATTATGATGTAAAGGCCGTAAACTGGGCCGTTGTCGTAGAAGGCGTTTCCATTCCGGAAGGTCGGAAAATCCTGAACAATCGGACGGCTTTAGGCGGCTTTGGAAACTTAGACTCTGAATTGTTGTATAACGGCTCGAAAGAAGAAATTCAAGCCGAAACGAAGCGGATCTTGGCAGAAGCCGGTCGGCAGGGAGTCCTTCTCGGCGCAGACTGCACCGTTCCGCGTGATATTGATTGGAAACATTTTGAGTGGGTTCGTGAGGCTGCCCGATAGGCAGAGAGAGGAAGATGAAAATGAAGTTTACCATGAAGAAGTTAGGAAAAGCCGTCTTGACGGCAGCATTAGTCGGTGTCGTCGCAGCTGTTTTGGCAGGCTGCGGTAAACAAAGCGATTCTGCCGCCGGCGGCGGAGACGGCCAGAAAAAGGTCGTCAACGTAGCCTTTACCAATTACTATGTGCCCTATGACTTCGTAAATGACAGGGGCGAGCCCGACGGCTTTGAAGTTGCCGTCATGCAGGAAGTAGCCAAGAAACTGCCTCAGTACACCTGGAAATTTACACCGACTTCCGACGATGACCTTCTCATCGGCGTCGAATCGGGCAAATACACCATCGGTACCAAGGGCATTTGGAAAACGGCTGCTCGGGAAAAGAAATATATCTTCCCGAAAAACTACATCGGTGCCAGCGTTATCGGCTTAGTCATCCGCAAAGCCGATGCTGACAAGATTCATGATATGGATTCCTTTGCCAAGTACAGCGGCAAGCTCGTTCCCATTGCGCCGCAGGATGCCCGCTACATGGTCATCGATACCTACAACCAGGAACATCCGAATCAGCAGATCAAGCTCCAGTCGTCGGAAGCTTTCCAGATTGCCGACGCTTACAGCTGGGTCATGGAAGGCCGCTATGACGGCTACCTCGAAGTTGAGTTGAGCTATAAGAACAACATCGTCAAAGACGATGCGCCGTACCATAAGTTTAACGACAGCCTGACCTATATCCGCTATAAAGGCATTCCGACTTACCCCTTGTTCAACAAGAAGGAACAGCAGTTGGCTGACCAGGTCGACCAGGCTATCGACGAACTGCGCAAGGAAGGCAAGATCGCCGAACTGGAACAGAAATACTTCGGTGAAAGCTTGTCGAACTATATTACTCAGTAAAGGCGAAGGAGGACGTTTTGATGGATACACGTGTATTTAATCCGTCTGTCATCTTCTCGGTTATGCCGGATTTATTGTCGTATCTATCGGTAACGCTGCTGGTAGCCGTTTCAAGCATCGTATTGGGGTCCCTCCTGGGGATGGGCCTGACCTGGGCCAAACTCGGCCGTCACCGGGTTTTGCGCTGGCTGGCTCACGGGTACACTTATATTATGAAGTGTACCCCGCCGATCGTGCTGCTGTTCATTGTCTTTTATGGACTGCCCAAGCTGATAGAATCGATGACGGATTATGATATTAATGATATGAATCGGGCTCTGTTTGCAATCATTACCTTTACCCTGTTGTTCGGGGCCTATATTTCAGAAGTCTTTCGGGCCGCTTATGAAGCCGTGCCCAAAGGGCAGTATGAAGCCGGGGTCAGCATCGGCATGACGCCGTTCCAGACCTTTTACCAGGTCCTCCTGCCTCAGGCGGCTTTGATTGCCCTGCCGAACTTTGGCAATTCAACTATTAACCTGCTGAAGGAAGGAGCCTTAGCCTATACGATTGGCCTCATCGACCTGATCGGTAAGGGAAATTTAATTATCGCCCAAAATTTTGGAGCCTATAGTATTGAAATTTATTTGGCCTGCATGATCATTTACTGGATCATGACCCTTATCGTTGAAAAAGGCTTTGCCCTCCTCGAAGGCAGCCTCGATAAGGGCGTTCATTTAGGCCACGCCCGGGCGGGAGGAGGTGAGCAGTAAATGGAACTCGATTATGGTTTTATGATTGAAACCTTTTATAAGGTTTGGGACGGTATCGGCGTTACCTTAGGGCTGACGGCCCTGTCGCTGCTCATCGCCCTGCCTATCTCTTTTTATATGGCCGTCATTCGCCTGAGAGGGAATAAGTTGGGGACGGGAATTACGCGATTTTACATCTCCTTTGTCCGCGGGACGCCTTTGGTTCTGCAGATCCTTTTGATGTACAGTTTATTGCCTAGCTTCCTAAACTTTGCCCTGAAATCCATGGGTTCGTCCTTCAATATCTTTGAAAGCGTCAACCCCTTCTGGTATGCCGTCATCGTCTTTTCTCTCAATACCATCGCCCTGTTGGCCGAGGTATTCCGTTCGGCTCTGATGAGTATCGATAAGGGACAGATGGAAGCCGGCGTATCCATCGGCCTGTCAGAGTGGCAGACTTATCGCCAGATTATCATCCCCCAGGCCATGGTCGTCGCCTTGCCAGCGGTGAGCAACATTACGGTCAATTTAATCAAGGGGACATCCCTGGCCTTCTTGATGACCGTCAAAGACGTATTGGCCATCGGGAAGATTGCCGCATCTTACGGCTACAATTATATCGAAGCTTATTTGGACGTCTTCGTCGTTTACATCATTGTCTGCACGATTGTCCAAATCGTTTACCGCATAGCCGAAAAACGAGTCGGCGCCTTCCGTGCCGTGTAAGGAGATAATACCTATGTTAATGTCTATTAAAAACGTCCGTAAAAAGTTTGGCGGCGTAGAGGTCTTAAAAGACTTGAATATGGAAATCGACAAGGGAGATGTCGTCGTCATCTTGGGCCCGAGCGGCTCGGGAAAGACGACCTTCCTGCGGTGTCTTAACTTTTTAGAACGGGCCGATGCCGGTCAGATGGAATTTGCCGACATGAACATCGATTTGAGCAAGCCTTCCGATAAGGAAATTGCCGCTGTTCGCAAGAAGACGGCCTTCGTTTTCCAGGGCTACAATCTGTTTGCCAATAAGACCGTTTTAGAAAACGTCATGCTCGGCCTGACGACGGGCCGCGGCATCCCCAAGGCCGAAGCCGAACAGACGGCACGGGATGCCTTACAGCGGGTCGGCATGATCGACCGGGCCGACTACTATCCGGCTCAGTTATCCGGCGGCCAGCAGCAGCGTGTCGGCATCGCCCGGGCTATCGCCGTCAATCCCGACGTCATCTTGTTTGACGAACCGACGTCGGCCCTCGACCCGGAACTGGTCGGTGATGTGCTGAAGGTCATGCGTGATTTGGCTAAAGCCGGGACGACGATGATCGTCGTCACCCATGAAATGAAATTTGCCGCCGACGTGGCGACTCATGTCATCTTTATGGATGGCGGCGTCATCGTCGAAGAAGGCTCGTCGGAAGATATCTTCCGCCATCCGAAAGAAGCGAGGACCAAGCAGTTCCTGCACCGCATTTTCTGTACGGCCTTCGATGCACCGGAATTAGACTGAAAAATTGAATAGAAAGAATTAAAAAAGACGATCGTATCCCTCTGTCACCCCTTCAAGGGGAGGAGGATAGGATCGTCTTTTTTGGACGTGTATCTTTGGACTGTTTTTAGCCGACGATAGAGATGATTTCTTCCGGTGCGTCGACGAGAATCTTGGCGCCGTGGCGCTTCAGAAACTCTGCCGGGCGAAAGCCCCAGGTGACACTGATGCAGTCGAGGCCGGCGTTGTCAGCCGTTTGGATGTCGATTTCAGAGTCCCCGACGTATACGGCCTGTTCCGGCGCGACGGAAAGATCAGCGAGGGCCTTTTTGACCATGTCCGGTGCCGGCTTGCGGCGAATGTCCGGCTGTTCGCCGAGGACCTTGTCGAAGAGGTCCGGAAAATAGTCGGCTGCCAGGCTTTGTACGGCCGGGTCCGGCTTATTCGATACGACGGCGACCTTGATGCCTTTTTCGCGGAGGCTGCGGATCATGGTACTGATGCCGGCATATTCACCGGTCTTCACGGCGCAGTGGGCGGAGTAATAGGGCTTGTAAATATCCTGAATGCGGACGATTTCCTGACTGTCGAGTTGGGGCGTGATTTTGTCGCCGGGTTGACCGACGGCTTCGAGTTCGTCATACGAGGCGAGGCCTTTTTCGATGGCTAAGGTCCGGGTAATGGCGACGGTGACGCCGCTTCCGAAAAAGTTCCTTACATCGGCTGTGGTGTAATCGTGTTTATGACCGGCCTTTTCTAAGGCATAGTTTAAGGCATCGGTCAGGTCATCTAAGGTGTTGAGGACGGTGCCGTCCATATCGAAAATAACGGCGCTGTATTTTGTGGTTGTCATTGAGAGCCTCCTGTGCTGTTTAGCTTTCCATTTTGCGCGGCCTCGTTAGGTCAGGCTGCTTTGATAAATCTTTTCCAAGTTGTCCCGCATGCGGTCGACGTAAGATTTGCCGTCTTCACTGGTTTCCATGGTGTGAATCGTTTCGACGCGGGCACCGACTTCGCGGGCCAGGGTTTCTGACGTTTCGGGACTTACCATGTCTTCGACGAAGATGGTCTTTACGTTGTGCGCCCGGCAGTAGTCGGCGAGCCGTGCCAATTGCCTTGCACTGGGCTCACCGCTGGAAAAGACGGACTCGACGCTCTGCTGGGTCAGTCCGAAGTCGCGGCATAAGTAGGCAAAGGCCGCGTGGCCTGTGACAAAATCTTTGCGGGGGGCCTTGGCGAATTTGCCGGCATATTCGTCCTGCAGGGCTTGGAGCTGACGGTTATACTTTTCGGCGTTCTGTTGATAGTAGGCTTTGTTTACCGGGTCGGCCTCGGATAAGGCGTCGGCAATGTTGGTAACTTCCTGCTGGGCATTGATCAGGCTGAGCCAGATGTGAGGATCGTAGTCGCCGTGATCGTGTACCTCTTCTTCATCGGTGAGTTTAATGGGCGTAATGCCCTTCGAGGCGTTCACGGTATGAAGAGACGTGTTTTTGGCGGCGTCGACGACCTTATTCGCCCACGGTTCCATGCCCAGGCCGTTGTAGACGAAGAGCTGCGATTGGCCGAGGCGCTTGATGGTCTTCGTCGTTGGCTGAAATTCATGAGGCTCTGTCCCGTCGGGAATGAGAGTGTAGACATCGACTTTATCGCCGCCGACGGCTTGGGTGAATTCTTTTAAAGCGTCAAAAGTGACGGCGACCTTTAGTTTTCCGTCGTCCGGCGTATCGGCTGTAGTACCGCAGCCAGCCAGGATCAGCAGGCTCAGGGCAGCGGCGAAAAGCAGTATGAGCCGCCCGAGGCGACCAGGGTGATGTGATGACATAGATACCGACCTCCTATGGCGTTCATCGTATCACGGACGCCTTTTTTTGTCAATTACTTGCAAATGCCTTGCATTTTCGTTTGCGTCGGGATATAATAAACTACCGATAATTTTATGAGAGTGGAGGCAGTTATGATCGATTTACAGCACGTTTACTTCTCCTATGAACACGGCGAGTATTTGCTGGAAGATATCAATATGACCATTCGTAACGGCGACTACATTTCTGTCGTCGGTGAAAACGGCAGCGGCAAGAGTACTTTGATTAAACTCATCTTGGGGCTCCTCGTGCCGAGCCGCGGTGTCATTTCCAATACCTACCGCCATCGGGCCTATGTGCCCCAGCGCTTTGAAACCTTGAACAGTCAATTTCCCATCACCGTTTGGGAAGTGCTCAACTGTTACCGTCAGGTCCTCCATTTGAAGGACAAGGGCCTCATCCGGACCTGCCTGGAACAGATGGGAGTCTATGATTTAAAAGACCAACTCATCGGCAGCTTATCCGGCGGCCAGTGCCAGAAAGTCCTCATTGCCAGGGCTCTCATGGGTGACCCGGATTTGCTCATCTTTGACGAACCGTCGACGGGTATCGACGTCCGCAGTCAGGAAGAACTGTACCCCTTTATTAAGGATTTAAATGAGAATAAAGGGATTACGGTCATTACGGTAGAGCACAACTTGAAATTTGCCGTTCGCAACTCGACGAAGCTCTTTCACGTCGTCAGCGGCTGCGGCCATTTCTGCTCGCCCAAGGCCTATCTCGATGAATATATGTCGGTTACGATGGGAGGGGAACACTGATGTTTGAATATGCCTTTATGCAAAATGCCTTTATCGTGGCCATCCTCATTTCTATCGTCTGCCCCCTCATCGGCATCTTTCTCGTCCTGCGCCGCTACTCCATGATTGGCGACGCCTTATCCCATGCGTCCCTGGCCGGTGTTGCCGTCGGCCTGCTCCTCGATTGGAATCCCGTTCTCGGCGCCTTTGGCCTGACCAGCTTTTTCGGCATCCTCATCGAAGTCTTGCGCAGCCGTTTCAGGCGCTACGCCGAACTCATCCTGGTCATCATCTTATCCCTGTCCGTGGGTCTTGCCATTACCATCATCAGTGCCGGCCTGGTTCACACTAATGTGGAATCCTTCTTGTTCGGCAGCATCCTCACGGTCTCGACGGATGATGTCTACGCCGTCATCGCCCTCAGCGTCGTTTCCATGGCCCTCATTGCCAAGCTCTATCCTCAGCTGGTCATGCTGACCTTTGATGAAGACGGGGCTCAAATCGCCGGCGTTCACAGTAAACTCGTCAATTATATTTTTTCCGTCCTGGTAGCGGCGACGATTTCCGTATCCATCCGCATCGTCGGCATTCTGGTCATCAGCTCCCTCATCGCCCTGCCGGTAGCGGCAGCTCTGCAGCTGCGGAAAGGCTTCCGTCAGACCTTGATGTACTCTGTCTTATTCAGTTTCATCGACATCTTGTCGGGCCTCTTCCTGTCGTACTATATCGATGCCGCTCCCGGCGGGGTCACGGCCCTGACAGCCGTCGCCGTCTTGGTCCTGGTCATCATCTATAAAGAAGGAATCCTGTCATTTAGAGAAAAGAGGCGTCAGTCATGAGTGATTCTTACAAAGATTGTCTGCGCCGATACGGTCTGAAGAGCACCAAGGCCCGCAACGGCGTCCTTGCCATCTTAAGCCGTCAAGAAAGCGTCGTCACCGTTGAAGCCGTTTACACGGAGCTCCTCGAAGGCGGGGATAAGGTCAGCTTTTCCACGGTCTATCGCATCTTGGAAATGTTTACCAAGCGGGCCTTGACGGAAAAAGTCTTTCTTCCGGATGAAGGAAAATACGGCTTTTCTCTGCGCCGTCCGGGCCATACCCATCGTTTAATCTGTTTACAGTGCCATAAGATCGTGGACTTATCTCACTGCCCGCTCCATGATTACGAACGGGACGTCGCTAAGCAGACCAATTTCGATATCGTCAGCCATAATTTGGAACTTTACGGGTACTGCCCGACTTGCAAAAAGAAGCTCCCGCCGCCGGAACGGTAGGAGCTTTCGCTGTATCAGCGGATAAACTTGATGAAATTGTCTTTGCGCGGGGGTGCAGCCGGTTCAGGGCCGTCACCGTAGCCGACGATGCAGTGGCCGACGCCTGTCAGGTGCTCCGGAAGTCCCCATTCACGGAGAAGAGCCTTTCCTTCAGGGAGCTCAAATTCTTCCTTAGCCCTGTTTATCCAGCAGGAACCGAGATGAAGCGCTGCGGCAGCATTCATGAGATTGCCTAAAATAAGGCAGCCGTCGGACCAGGCGTTGGGGGATTTTTTCATATCGGCCAAGACGACCAGCGCTGTCGGAGCCCCGTACAAGGGGTCCGAATCGGTTCCTTTTATTTTTGCGTTCATCGCCGTCAGGCGGGCTAAGGTGTCCGTGTCTTGGACGACGACGATCGTACAGGGTTCAATTCCGTTGGCACTGGCGGCGTTCATTCCGGCTTGGAGAATAAGATGGAGGTCTTCATCGCAGACTTGGGCTTTTTTGTATCTGCGGACACTTCTCCGTGTTGTGAGGGTGCGAATCGTTTCATTCATAAAATCACTCCTTGAACTGCTGCGGCAAGCCGATTTCGGAGGCTCACCGCCGTGAATATGTATCAGCCTCATTATAGGGGATTGCTCCCAGCGGAAAAAGAGCAGAGATGAGACAAAAAAGGAATCTTTTTTCCCGTCGGCAAGTCTCCGGCGGCGATATCTTATATCTTTCGCCATTACTGGCGATTTGATGGAAAAATATGCTATAATAAAACGATTAGATAGTGATGAAGATAGTATCTAGGAGCGATTGCATTGAAACCACAAGCACCGAAGCTTTCACAGGAGTATATTCAGCCGTTGGCCGATGTTTTCAAAGTGTTGGGCGATCCGACGCGGCTTCGTATTTTACGCCTTCTCATGGATGGAGAAGTCTGCGTTCGCTGTATTTCTGAAGAACTTGGCATGGGGCAATCAGCCGTATCTCATCAACTGCGGATTTTGCGGGATGCCCGCTTGGTTCAGTTTCGGAGGGACGGAAAGAACGTACAGTACTCATTGGCCGATGCCCACGTATTTACGCTGCTCAACGTCGGGTTGGAGCACGTCGCCGAATAAGGGGGGCCTATGTATCTTTGTGTAATGCGCCACGGAAAGGCACAGCCTTTTTCTTTGAAAAAGCCGGATAAACTGCGGGAATTGACGGATAAGGGGTGCTGGCAGGCGGCATCCATGGCCCAATGGGCATCCTCATGGTGGCCGGAGGGGAAAACGGCTCTCTGGGTCAGCCCCTATGTACGGACCTGCCAGACCGCATCTTATTTGGAACAGGAGCTGCCCATTGCGCAGTTCCATACCCATGAAGCCCTGGCTTCGGGAGATCTGGTCGCCGTATACGACCAAATCCTTAGTCAGGAGAAATCAGACGTCGTCTGTATCGTCGGCCATTCACCCTTCCTCGACCGCTGGGTTCAGGCTTGGACGGGAACGGCCGTCGACTTCAAGACCGGCAGTATGGCTCTTTTGGACTTTGACGTCCATGGCGGGCGAATCGGTTCGGCATCCTTGCTTTTTTATGTCCATCCCAAAGCACTTAAATTTTGGGAAGCGTCTCGTAATAAATAACGATGGTTGGAGGTTTTATCCATGATGAAACATGTATTGTCTATAGCCGGTACCGATCCGTCCGGCGGGGCCGGTGCAGCTGCTGACTGCAAGACCTTTTGTGCCCACGGCTGTTTTGCCTTGAATGTCATTACGGCCGTTGTTTCGCAGAACACTCAGGGCGTTCGCGGCTATATGGACGTTACGCCGGAACTCATTGCCTCTCAGATCGATGCCGTATTTGAAGATATCGACGTCGACGCCGTTAAAATCGGCATGGTCAGCGTACCCGAAACGATTCGAGTCATTGCCGAAAAATTAAAACAGTACCGTCCGGCCTTTGTCGTCGTCGACCCGGTCATGGTAGCTACCAGCGGCCATCGCCTGCTGGCGCCGGAAGCCGAACAGACCTTAAAGGACGTCTTGCTGCCTTTGGCTGATGTGCTGACGCCGAATCTGCCGGAAGCGGAAGTCCTGACCGGCCGGAAAATTGAAAGCTTCCAGGATATGGAAGAGGCTGCGAAAGCCATTGCTGCCATGGGAGCCAAGGCCGTTTTGGTAAAAGGCGGCCACCGCATTGCCGATGCGACGGATGTCTTGTTCGACGGCAAGGAATTCCATTATTATAAGGGAAAACGCATTGAAAGCACGAGCACTCATGGCACGGGCTGTTCCCTGTCGAGTGCCATTGCCTCCAATTTAGCCAACGGCATGACCTTATCCGATGCCGTCCAGGCTGCTAAAACTTATGTCTTTGAAGGGATCGCCCATGCAGAGCCCATTGGCAAAGGCCATGGTCCGATCCATCATTTCTATGAATTATATAAGAAAGCAGGTGTGAATTGATATGAACATCACATATTCTTTGAAAAAGACCTGCTGCCTGGTCATGACGGCAGCTTCTATTGGCGGCGCCGCTTTGGCAGCAACGCCTCAGGATACGTATGAAGAAGCGGCCCGCAATATGGCGGCCCATCCCCAGGGGGCTTATACCCTGACCTTAGGAATCAAGATGCCCTTCGTCGGTGACGGCGCCGTCATTAATCAGATCAATATCCAGGAACGGCCTTTTGTCGTCGAATCGCAAGTAAAGACCGAAGGCTTTGCTGCCCAGGCCATGGATAATATTCCTCAGAACAAGGCTTATGGCGTCCAGAACGGGAAAAAATTCGACGTCTACTATATGGGCCAGGAAAAAGACGGCCAATGGATGAAGAAAAGCTATGACTTAAAGGATTCTAAACCCATTTCCAGTTATTTAACCAGCGACCACAACGTCCTTGCCGGCGTAAAATCGGTGACCCGTGCCGGCGGCAACGACTATCATGTCGTCTTTGATGCATCCCGCATCTATACGGCCTCGGATGAAGCCAATTGGAAGAAGGAAGGCATGACCGATGAACAGATCCGCGTCTTGGCCAAAGTCCTTCAGGGCCTGCAGAAAGTCGGCGACGTTCAGACTGTCGTTACCATCGATCCTTCGACGAAGCGCATTTCCCGCATCAGCCTGCCTTTGACCGACCAGCTCCGCAGCCTGGCCTTGACCTTAGTCGATGAATTCGGACGCAATGACGCTGAAAAAGCCGTATCGCAGTCCTTCATTAAAATGAGCGAAGTCAATTTGACCGTTGATTATACGGCCCTGCCCGAGGGAGCGCAGCTGACCGTTCCGGAAAATATTATAAAAACGGCTAAAGCAGAAAAGTAAATGTAAAATTTTTGTGTAAGATTGAAGGATTATTCAAAAAAAATAAGCTGAATTGTTGACAGCGTCCCGGAAATAACGGAAAATATGGTAGAAGGAATTATTTCCAATACTGTTCGTTATATCTTCATATAGGATAGACCTGTAGCTCCGATAGGGGGCTCCGGTTGGAACGGATACAACTATATTTATTTTTAGGAGGTATATTTTGGCTAAAAAAGAAAAACTCATGGTAATTCCCTTAGGGGGCTTAGGAGAAATCGGCAAGAACATGACGGTTATCCAGTACGGAAACGATATTATCGTCATCGATGCCGGTCTGGCCTTCCCTGATGACGATATGTTCGGCATCGACCTCGTCATTCCGGACATGAGTTACTTGATTGAAAACCGGGACAAAGTACGGGCTGTCGTCATTACCCACGGTCATGAAGACCATATCGGCGGCCTGTCCTATTTGCTCAATGAAGTAAACGTGCCCGTGTACGCAACGAAATTAGTATGCGGCCTCATTGAAGGGAAGCTCAAAGAAAATCACATTACGAATTACACGCTGAATGAAGTTCATCATGGTGACGAAGTACAGATCGGCTGCATGAAAGTCGGCTTTATCCACACCAATCACTCCATTCCTGATGCCAGTGCCCTTTATTTCCGTACCCCTGTCGGAACGATTGTCCACACGGGGGACTTTAAAGTCGATATGACCCCGGTCGACGGGAAACAGATGGACATGCACAAATTTGCAGAATTAGGACGCCGCGGCGTACTGCTCCTGATGTCGGACAGTACCAATGCTGAACGGCCGGGGTACACTGAATCGGAAACGACTGTCGGCCATGCCTTCCGCAAGGCCTTCCGCGCAGCTAAGGGTCGTATTATCCTGGCGACCTTCGCCTCGAACATTTCCCGTATCCAACAGGCTATCAATACGGCCATCCAATTCAAGCGCAAGGTAACCGTTCTCGGCCGCAGCATGGTCAACAACGTTCAGGTTGCCATTGAACTGGGCTACCTCGATGTGCCCGAAGGCGTCCTCATCGAACCGGATGAGCTCAACCGTTATCCGGCCGATCAGGTCCTCATCCTGACGACGGGCAGCCAGGGCGAACCGATGGCCGGGTTGTCCCGTATGGCATCCAATAACCACCGCAGCGTCAGCATCATGCCCGGCGATACGGTCATCATTTCGGCAACGCCGATTCCCGGCAACGAAACCGGTGTCGGCCGTACCATCGACAACCTCATGCGCCTCGGTGCCAATGTCATCGCCGGCCGGGATAAGAAAATTCACGTATCCGGCCATGCCAGCCAGGAAGAACTGAAGCTCATGCTGGGCTTGATTAAGCCGAACTATTTCGTCCCTATCCACGGTGAATACCGCATGCTCCGGACTCACGGCGACTTAGCTGTCATGATGGGCGTCGACAAAGATCACGTCCTCATTGGCGACAATGGACAGATTTTTGAGTTTTCCAATCGCTCCGGCCATAAGACGGGCCATGTCAATGCCGGCCGCGTCTTCGTCGACGGCCTCGGTGTCGGCGACGTCGGCAACATCGTCATCCGCGACCGCCAGCAGCTGGCTATGGAAGGCGTGGTCATCGTCGTCATGACCTTGGCTAAGGGTACGAGCCATCCTTTGGCCGGCCCGGATATCGTATCCCGCGGCTTCGTCTATGTCCGCGACTCTGAAGAACTGATTCGCGAAGCTCATGACCGGGTAGCAGCCGTTCTCGAACGCTGTGAAGCCGGCAACATTCGCGAATGGGCTGTCATCAAGTCTCAAGTACGCGATACCCTCAGTCGGTATCTCTATGAAAAGACGCGGCGCCGCCCGATGATTTTACCGATTATTATGGAAGTATAAAACGTGAAATATAGTTGTACTGTGACAGCGGAGGCATCTCTTGTCTCCGCTGTTTCGCAGTTTTTACCGGAAGGGGGAAATTTTATGGAGCAGAAGCGTGTTACGCCGCTGACGACGGCCGGTTGCTTTGCCGCCATAATGCTGGTTTTTGCGCTTCTAAGTACATATGTACCTGTTTTTTCTTTTTTTGGCTACTTCATCATGCCCGTGCCGATGACGATTATTTTTATGAAGTACGGCCTGCGTTATGCCCTGCTGCTCGGCGTCACCGTCGGTGCCCTTATGAGCGTGTTTATCGATCCGATTACAGCGCTCTATCAGCTCATTATCTTCGGCTCTGTAGGCCTTGCTTTGGGAATTGGCTTTCGCCATGAATGGCCGGCTGTGCGCCTCTTGGGAACGGTCGCCGTCGTGCTGGCCGGAGCCTTTGCCCTTACGTGCCTGTTGGCTTACGTCGTGATGGATATCAACATCTTTACCCAGCTCAACGACTTCTTTACGCAGCTCATGGATACCATGGCGGCTCAGTATAAGTCACAAGGGATGTCCGATGTCCAAATGACGGAATCCATGGCCCAACTGGCGCAGGTGCGGGAATTGCTGCCGTCTCTCCTGCCCATGTTCTTTGCCTTGGGCATGCTTATCATGGCCTATATTCACATCGCCTTTTCCCAAGTTATCCTGCGGCGCCTGGGCTTTTCGGTCCAGTCCTTTTTGCCTATTCGTTATTGGGAAATGCCTCGTTGTATGATATACTTATATATATTGGCCTTGGTCATGAAGTATTGGGGCGTTACCCGGGAGATCGACTGGCTGAATATCATCGGTATGAATCTCTCTCAGATTGCCTACTTTTTTCTTTGTGTTCAGGGGATTGCCCTTATTTTGTACCTCATCAGCCGCCGTTTTCAATTGGGAAATGGCCGGCAGGCCCTGATCCTCATCTTGTTTTTTGTCATGCCTGTTTTTTCGTATGCGGCCTTTGTGGCCGGCATCTTCGACATGCTTGCGAACTATAGAAAAAAAGATTACACGCGTTAGTGTGCAGGGGGCGGAACCATGTTTAAAAATTTGCTGTCAAGACGGTCTGACGGACCTTTTTTCCTGATTGCTGTCTTGCTGATTCTTGTCATTGCCGTCTATAATTGGATCGTTGCCTTACTGGGCGTCATCCTCATCGGCGGCGCCTATGTCCTGACCCGCAAGAATCACAATGAGCGCAGCCGAGAAATAAGTCAGTTTTTCGATGCCATTTCGCGCAGTGTCGATCAGGCATCGACCTATGCTGTACAAAACCTGCCGATCGGTATTGCCATTATCGATATGCAGTCGAATCTCTGCTGGGCCAACAGTGTTTTTCGCGATTGGGTAGGCGATATCGACAATGATCAGAAGCTGGATCATATCATGCCCAATTTGAAAGTTGATAAATTTTGGGGGAAATCAGGTTACTTCTTTGAACATATTGGGGAACGGTACTACCGCGTCGTCTATAAATACCTGCAGACGGAAGCGGCGGAAGACGATAACTACCTCATCCTTTACTTTGAAGACATTACCGATACGGAACGGCAGAAGCTGAATTCCCTGGCCGCCGTTCCCGTTTTTTGTGATATTGAAATCGATAATATGGAAGAAGTCGCCAAGGGCATGACGGCCGTCCAGCGGGCGACGCTGGTGACCAATGTCAATAATGCCCTCATCGGAGAACTTTCCGGTTTCCAGATTCTTGCCTCGCAACAGCATATAGGCATATTTCAGCCGAGCACGTTTAAAGCCGAAACCGACGGCCATGCGAATCAGATGAGAAGGCTCGATTGCCAAAAGCGTGTTGTATGAGGTATTGGCAGCTGGGATTCTGGACGCTGCCGCAAACGTATTAATCTTATCGCTGGTTTCGTTCTCATAAACAGAGATCAGTGTCTGGATGAAGTTATTCTCCGTCAAGCTCTGACCACCAGAGTTGACCCGGACAAAAATATCTGCGACATTTTCCTCATCTGCGTTATAGCTAATCTCCAAAGTAGGCAGAGAATAATCGGACAGATTCAGTAGAGCATTGATGCTATCTTCGATTCTATCTTCTTCCTCGTCTGTTAACAGCGGAAATTCCTTCTTACTACGGCCTTCGTTAGCCTCCCTGATAAAATGACGCCGCAGAGAACTGATGGAATTATCCTCTTTTGCCAGAAAAACATCACTGATGCGGCTGATCCACTCAGTGTCCTTTTCATATGCCTGAGACCATACGGCAAATTCACGAGTCAGCGGATTATAGGAGATTTTGATCTCACGATCTGCAAAGTTCTTGTCTTTCACCTTAACAGCAAACATAGCTGCAACAAGGGCGGTCAGTCGCTGCTGTCCATCAATGACAAGTTCTTTGGGTTCTTCGTAAGTCTTTGAGTTATCACCGATTGTACTCTTTTTGCTTTCGTAATCCGCCGGAGACTCCCAAAGCATAATGTAGCCAATAGGATACCCTTTGAGCATGGAGTCAAAAAGTTCACGGACTTTATTATCTTTCCAAACAAACGGACGCTGAAGATCAGGTAAACCGATACGACCATTGCGCACATCCTTGACCAAATCTCCTACTTTACTGGGGATATTCTTGAACAATTCATTTCCCATACGGAACCTCCGGAAAACTTCATTTTGCTTGCTGCAATTTCTCTCTAAAAGTCTACCATAAGTGGTGTCCGTTATAGTGGACACTTAGGATTTCAATTTGTATGTTCTATTGCGGTTGCCGCCTTCGGTAATAATGATTTCTTCTTTCACCATTTTTGTAAGCACTGCTCTGGCACGAGGACTGCTGATCTCCAACAGATCCGCAATCGTTTTACAATCCGCTTGAATCTCGTGGGTCAAGTATTCGATGACGGATTGTTTTTGCCTGCTGTAAATTGTGGAATTGCTTGCTTTTATCGCTTGCTTTTTATCGCTTGCCTTTTCAAAGGCGAGCGATAAAATTGTCCGCTCTGGCTCCAGTTGCTCTGTAATCTCCGGAGTTGTCCAATTTTGCTCGCGCCAGACGCGGAAGATATTCGGAATGCCGCTACCAGCACGCTCACCAATATCAATCAGGTTGAACATCTTCAGCATCGTTCCGTTCCGCGGATCAGAAACACCACCGCTTTTTGCGGCATCAATTTCGATGCGGAAGCTGCCCGGATTAGACATCGTAATGCTGTTACGCTTTTTGACGATGACCAACCCCTGTCTGCCGTAATAATCGGCATTCACCAAACAGTTGGCCAGTGCTTCACGCAGTGCCTGATGCACTGGGGTATCATCTATACGGGTACCACCGTCCATTTTGAAGGGCACCTTAATATCCTGAATCAGCTTGTTGTAGACCCGGAAATAGAAGTCATACACATTGCCGCTCCAGTCTCCGGAGGAGGAGATGATACGGTCAGTCCAACGGGTATCAGCGTCATACTGTTCCTGATAGTCCAGAAAGTAAGCGTTGAATTCCCGCACAATATCGTATTCGTTGCCGAACATGAGAAGTCCGGCAGAAGTGGGATGCTTTTTCCCATCAGAGCCGATGCCCACGGCACCCAGCTTCAGGAGGAAATCTTCATCCTCCAAGGCTTCCCACACATGGCCGGGACGGGAGAGGCGCATCCTCTGGCGATAGCTGCGGACGCTCTCCTGATTGAACACTGTCAAGTCCATCTCGTTCAGAACCAGCATATCCTGCGTCTTTACCGATGCATCGCGCACCATGGCCTGATATTCTTCCTTGGTGCAGCGGTAGTCACCCTCTCCGTTGCGGCGATAGGTGCAGAGAGGGTTACCATCTACATAAACCGGCTTATAAGAGCGCTCTGCACGGGGAACATTGATGACCACAATATGGTTGCCATCCACCTCCTGGACAAATACGTCCTTGGAGGACAGCACATTAACGCTGGTCTTATTGGGGTTATTGACGATGTCCCAGAACTCCTTAATGAGTCTGTCAGGGTCGGGCAGATCTACCGTGTGCAGGGATTTATCCGCCCATTCTTCCACT
>NZ_UQBH01000003.1 GCF_900539295.1 uncultured Megasphaera sp. | reverse complement strand
CAAGGGGCCTTGTGAACAGGAGTGTCCACAAGACCCCAACATTTATTATAGAACCAAAATAAAACGGAGAAGAATACAAGGTTTCTCCGTTTTATTTTACATCAGACTTCCATAAATTACATGTTTTTGCTTCGTAAATCAGCTAAAATTTCCTGAATACGGGCGACAGCGCTGCCGACAGGGACGACTTCTTCCTGGCCGGTACGGCGAACTTTGATTTCTACCGTGCCGTCGGAAGCACTCTTCTTGCCGACCGTAACCCGTACGGGATAGCCGATGAGGTCGGCGTCGTTAAATTTGACACCGGCTCGTTCATTTCTGTCATCGAGGAGGACGTCGGTCTTCGTATCCTGAAGGCCTTTGTAGAGTTCTTCGGCGATGCGCACCTGATCCTGGTCTTTCGTGCTGACCGGGACGACGGCGACTTCAAAAGGAGCAATAGCCACTGGCCACATGATACCGTGTTCGTCGTGGAACTGTTCGATGGCCGCAGCAATGGTCCGGGTAACACCGATGCCGTAGCAGCCCATGACGTAAGGCTTAGCCTTGCCGTTCTGGTCGAGGAAGGTCGCATGGAGAGCTTCGGAATACTTGGTTCCCAGTTCAAAGACCTGGCCGACTTCAATGCCGCGGACGACGTGAATCGGAGCGCCGCAGTGCGAGCAGGCATCGCCTTCTACCATGGTGCGGATAGGCGTGACGGTAACATCTTTGAAATCGCGGGACGGATTGACGTTCTGATAGTGATACCCTGCCTTGTTGGCGCCGGTGACGCCATTGGGAACGGCCATAGCCGACGGGTCGACGAGGACAAAGAACGTTTCATTGTCCGGTTTATCGGCACCGATGGGGCTCATGTAGCCCGGCTGGAGGCCGTGAGCTTTCAATTCGTCTTCCGTTGCCGGTTCAATAGCATTGCCGCCGACGAAGTTCTGGACAGCGACGTCATTGACCGAATGGTCGCCGCGGACCATGCAGAGGACTGTCTTTTCGCCGTCGATATTGAAAGCGACAGCTTTGATCGTCTTTTCCAGCGGAATGGACAGGAACTGTGCCAAATCTTCAATGGTGGCACAGTTCGGCGTTTCAATCAATTCGACATCTTTAGCCGTTTCAGCTGCCATTTCAAGGGTCGGTGCGGCGGCCTTTTCGATATCGGCTGCATAGTCGCACTGAGAGCACGATACGATTTCCGCTTCCCCGGCCTGGGCCAAGGCCATGAATTCATGGCTGTGATTGCCGCCGATCTGGCCGCTGTCGGCTTCAACTTGTTTGAATTCCAAGCCGCAGCGGGTAAAGATACGGGTATAGGCATCGTATTCGTCTTGATAGCTCTTATGGAGTCCTTCTTCGTCGACGTCGAACGAATAGGCGTCTTTCATGACGAATTCCCGGCTGCGCATGAGGCCGAAGCGCGGCCGGATTTCATCGCGGTATTTATTCTGCATCTGCCACAGGGTAACCGGCATCTGCTTGTACGAACGCAGTTCGTTGCGTACCAGGGTCGTAATCAATTCTTCATGAGTCGGTCCGAGACAGAACTGGCCGCCGTGCCGGTCTTCCAGTTTGAACATTTCCGGACCATAGGCATTCCAGCGGCCCGATTCATGCCAGATTTCAGCCGGCTGAACGATAGGCATCATGATTTCCTGAGCGCCGATGCCATCCATTTCTTCGCGGATAATAGCTTCGATTTTGAGTTCGACTCGGCGGCCGAGAGGCAGGAATGAGTATAAACCGCCCCCGCTTTTACGAATGAGACCGGCTTTGAGCATGTACTGATGGCTGGAAATTTCGGCGTCAGCCGGAATTTCCCGGAGCGTCGGACTGTACAGTTTAGATGCTAACATGAGTTAAGACTCCTTTGCGATTGATTTTTCTATTTCTTCCAAAAGAGCAGCGACGAGCTGATCTTCCGGGGCCGTACGAAGGACCTTGCCGTAAGCAAAGACAATCCCCTTCCCCTTGCCGCCGGCAATGCCGAAATCGGCTTCTTTCGCCTCTCCCGGGCCGTTTACGACACAGCCCATGACGGCGACCTTAATGGGCACAGTCAAATGGGAAATGGCCGCTTCTACTTCTTTGGCAAGCTCGATGAGCTGTACCTGCGTGCGGCCGCAGGTCGGACAGGAAATGAGGGTCGGACCGAAGCGGCGCAGACCGAGAGAACTCAAGATGGTCTGGCCTACTTTTATTTCTTCCGCCGGGTCATCTGTAAGGGATACGCGAATCGTATCGCCGATGCCCTGGTACAATAAGGTTCCGATACCGATGGCCGACTTGATGCTCCCGTCGCGGACGAGACCGGCTTCGGTAACGCCTAAATGAAGGGCATAAGGCACTTTATCGGCCAGCTCCTGGTAGGACTCGATCATGAGTGGTACGTCAGAAGCCTTGAGGGAAATGACCATATTGCGGTAATCGAGGCGTTCTAAAATGCGGATATGGCGCAGAGCCCCTTCCACCATAGCCGCTGCCGTCGGATGGCCGCCGTGGGCCTTCAGAATATCTTCCGGCAGGGATCCCGTATTGATGCCGATGCGAATGGGAATTCCACTGGGCCTTACCTTTTCAACGACGCGGACGACGTTTTCATCGGCACCGATATTGCCGGGATTGATGCGCAGGGCCTGAACGCCGCTGTCGACGGCCGCCAGGGCCAGGCGATAGTCAAAGTGGATATCGGCAACAATGGGGATGTCGACGGCCTTGACGACGGCCGAAAGGCCTTTGGCCGCTTCCATATCGGGAACGGCAAAGCGCAGGATTTCGGCGCCGTAGGAAGACAGCCGCTTGGCATCGGCAATAGCTTCTGCCGTACGGGCCGGATTTATGGTCGACATGGTCTGAATCGAAATGGGCGCAGTGCCGCCGATAGTAACCTTTCCGGCCTGAACCGGAATCGATTGTCTGCGTTTCATGAAAAGCCTCGCTTTCTAAAACCGGCTGATATCCTGGAACATCGCGAAGAGGAATAGTGACCCGAGAAGGACCATGCCTACGACTTGAATGTAGTACAAGGCCTTGCTCGGCATGCGCCGGCGCATAATGCCTTCGAGGATCAGCAAGATGATGTAGCCGCCGTCGAGGAGCGGTACGGGCAGGAGATTCAAAATCCCCAAGTTAATGCTGAGGAAGGCCGTGAACATGAGGAGATTGGCAAAACCGGAGGCTGCGACCTGGCCTGCCAGCTGGGCGACGCCGATGGGGCCGGCAACTTCAGCTTTTTCCTGACCGGTCACCATCTGATAGATGCCGACCAGCATGAGACGGCAGATTTCTCCCGTCCGCTGGACGGCCATAATCCCAGAATCAAGGAAGCCGTGGCGTTCCTGCGTCGTCATGGGCATGACGCCGAGCATGACTTTCTGGGAGGCACTGTCAACTTCCGGGATCATTTCGACGTCCTGACGCTTCCCGTCCCGTTCGATTTGAACGGTAACGACGGCATGGCTGTACGGTGCGACGGCTTCGGAAATATCGCTCCACTGAGAAATATTGCTGTTGCCGATGCGGACGATGCGGTCCCCTTCCGTAAGGCCGGACTGCTCAGCCGGCGAACCGGAAATGGTCGAACCGACGACGGCTTCCGGCGATACGGTCACCGTGCCGATGGCAAAGAATAATCCCCAAAAGAGGACAATAGCCAACACAAAATTCATGATTCCGCCGGCGGCGATGACCACCAGCCGGGCCGGAACGGATTTATTCAAAAAGGACTTTTCATTCAGCGGTTCGTCTTCAGACATACCGGCAATGCGGTTGAACCCGCCGAGGGGAATAGCCCGCAGAGAGTATTCCGTATCACCGCGGCGCGTACTGTATATCTTGGGTCCAAACCCGATAGCAAACTCATCGACTTGCATGCCGGCCCATTTCGCCGTGGCAAAATGGCCTAATTCATGGATGAAGACGATGACGCTGAATACGAAAATGGTCGCTAAAATAGTAATACCCAAAGGAAAGCCCCTTTCTATAATAAGGAAGCAGCACAGCGGCGGGCCCAGGCATCTGCCTGACGAACCGTTTCGAGGGTGACCTCACCGTTGACATCGTGCCGTTCCATAACCGTATGGACAATTTCAAAAATACGCGTAAAGGAAATTTCCTTACGCAAGAAGGCATAGACTGCCACCTCGTTGGCCCCGTTTAAGACACAGGGCATCGTCCCGCCAATGCGGCCGGCTTCATAGGCAAGGCCGATGGAGGGAAATTTCTCATCATCCGGAGCTAAGAATTCCAAACTGCCCAAGGTCTTCCAGTCGATGGCCTTGGCCCCGCGGACGGGCAGCCGGTCGGGATAGGTAAAGGCGTATTGAATAGGCAACCGCATATCGGGCATGCCTAACTGGGCCAATACCGATCCGTCGATGAACTGAATCATGGAGTGAACGATGCTCTGAGGCTGGATGACGACTTCAATCTTATCAAAATCCATATGGAACAGCCAGTGGGCTTCGATGACTTCCAAGCCCTTATTGAACATCGTCGCCGAATCGATGGTGATTTTGCCGCCCATATTCCACGTCGGATGCTTTAAGCACTGTTCGACCGTAATGGACGGAAATTCAGCCAAGGGGCGGCGAAAATGAGGCCCTCCCGACGCCGTGATCAAGAGTTTTTCCACCTCTTCGGACTTGCGGCCGTCGAGGCATTGGAAGATGGCCCCGTGTTCACTGTCGACAGGCAGGATGCGGACGCCCTTGCAGGCGGCTTCCTTCATGACCAGCTCACCGGCAGCGACGAGGGTTTCTTTATTGGCCAGGGCAATATCCATCCCCCGTTCAATGGCTCGCAGGGTCGGTTCAATACCGGCGGCACCCACGAGGGACGTGAGGACGATATCGGCCCCGCATTCATCGATAAGCTGCAGCAGCCCTTCGCTCCCGGAAAAGATTCGGCACGACGGGCCCACAGCGTCTTTTACCTTTTCAGCGGCACCTTCGTCGACCATACAGGCCATATGGAGACCGTGGCTGGCTATTTGAGCCGCCACTTCCTTATAATGGCCGTAAGCCGCGACCCCGACGAGTTTAAAAGACTCCGGATGTGCTTCGATAACGTCGACAGCCTGGGTCCCGATGGAACCGGTACTGCCGAGGATCAAGATTTTTTTCATAACGTCCCTTCTTTTAAATGACCAGCATCAAATAGACATACATGGCAGGCGCCGCAAAGAGGAGACTGTCGAAACGGTCCAAGACGCCGCCGTGACCGGGAATGATATTGCCCGAATCCTTGACGCCGGAGACTCGCTTTAAAATGGATTCTGCCAAATCGCCGAGAGGTGCCATGACACCGATGATGATGCCGAGGGCCAGGGCGTGGAGAAGGGAAAATTTAAAGATCAAGGAAAAAACGATGGCCACGACCAAAGTGCCGATAAAGCCGCCAATGGCCCCTTCCCGAGTCTTACCGGGACTGATGGACGGGCACAACTTGACCTTGCCCATCATCTTGCCGACGGCAAAGGCCGCTGTGTCGCTGGCCCAGGTCGAGAAGATGAGCAGAAAGACGAAGAATCGTGCCGGTTCTACCATGACCGTACTGAAACTATCGCTCATAAAAGAGACGGCCGAACCGCTGCGCAGGGCTAAGAGGGCTAAAAAGCCGCTGCCGATATATAAGAGCCCGTACAGGGTATAGGCACTGTCGACAGGCTTCACCTTATCGTGGAAAAAGACCGTCCGCAGCATGAGCCAGCACAAGAGCACCAGTCCCAACAGGAACATGATTTTTGTACTGCCGAACCAGTAGGCGCACAACATAGCCAGAAGCCACACGGCACCGCCTGTATCGGCTGTGACGGCCTGCAGTTTATGAACCATGTTGCCGTATTCATACCAGGCGACAACAGCCAAGAGGGCCATCATCAGGAAGTAGAGCCAATTGCCTTCATAGACCACAAAAATGGTAAAGGCTCCGCCGATGATTCCCGTCAAAATTCGTTTTGCCAACATATGCAACTACCTCTCCTGCCTTATTTTAAACCGCCAAAGCGACGTTCTCGGCCTTGAAAGGAAGAGATAGCTTCGACAAGCGTTTCTTTCGTAAAATCAGGCCAGCAAAGGGGCGTATACCAAAATTCGGCATAAGCCATCTGCCAGAGCAGAAAGTTGCTGACCCGTTTATCGTCACCGGGACGAATGAGCAAATCGACGTCGTTTTCCGGTGCCGTATAGAGATACCGTGCCAGTAAATCTTCGTCGATATCGCCGCTGTCACAACGGCCGGCTTTCACATCGTCTGCCAAGCGGCGGACAGCCTGAACCAATTCCAAACGACCGCCGTAATTGACGGCGACATTCAGAACCAGGCCCGTATTAGACGCCATGTCGGCCTCGGCCTGGGCGAAGGCCTCCTGCAGTTCCGGATGAAGGCGCGACCGATCGCCGATGATGTGCAGCTGCACGTTGTGCTCTTTAAGCTGAAGCAAATTATTGCTGAGATAATTCTTCATCAGCTTCATGATATAGGAAACTTCCTCTTCAGGACGCTTCCAGTTTTCCGTCGAAAAGGCATAGACCGTCAGGATCTTGACGCCCAGTTCATCAGCAGCGATGACGATGCGCTTCAGCGTATCGGCGCCGGCACGATGACCGTAGCTGCGCGGCATTCCCTTGCGCTTGGCCCAGCGGCCGTTGCCGTCCATGATGATGGCCACGTGACGGGGAATGTTATTCATATCCAGGCCATTCTCCCCTACTGTCGGGGCCGGCTCTGTTTTCTTGCCAAAAAAGTTAATCATCTTGCAGGTCTCCTTTGGACAGTTCGGCGGCCACGGATTCACTCATCTCGAGGCTGTCATTGACCAAAAGCGATATGACACCCTTATCGTCCGCATGGGCGCGGATGACGTAGGTCTGCTCCGGGTCGCAGTGAAAAAATCGGGACCGCGACACCGTCCGTTCTACAACGTAAGGAATATTTTTCTCCTGTAATACAGATTTGGCATACCGTAACGGCATGCCAATAAAAATCCGTATATCCATCATACAGCCATGACTTCTTTTTCTTTTTTTGCTTTGATTTCGTCGATGGCCTTGATTTTTTTATCAGTCAGTTTCTGGATATTTTCCTGACCTTCCTTGCTGTCATCTTCCGTAACTTCCTTCTTCTTTTCCATCTTCTTGATGAGTTCGTTGGCGTCACGGCGGATATTGCGAATGACAACTTTCGAGTCCTCTGCGATTTTGCTTACTTTCTTGCTCAATTCCTTACGGCGTTCTTCAGTGAGCTGAGGAATTTCCAGGCGAATCATCTTGCCGTCGTTATTAGGGTTGAGGCCTAAATCGGACTTCAAGATAGCCTTTTCGATTTCGCCGAGCATCTTCGGTTCCCAAGGAACGATGGTAATCATCCGCGGTTCCGGAGCCGATACGTTGGCAACCTGATTCACCGGCGTCTGCGTCCCGTAATAATCGACGGTCACGCGTTCTAAGAGCGACGTACTGGCACGGCCCGTGCGAATGGACGTCAGTTCCCGTTTCAACGCTTCAATCGTCTTGTCCATCTTAGCTTCGTGCTGAGCGATCAGTTCTTTTACTTCCACATCAATCACTTCCTTATTTTATTTTTATAAGTATATCATACAGCGTTTAGCCTTCTTTGTCGACTAAAGTACCTAAATCTTTTCCGCTGGCAGCTGCTACGATATTCCCGGGCTTGTCGATATTAAAGACGACGATGGGGATATTGTTGTTGAGGCATAACGTCGTTGCCGTCGCATCCATGACCTTGAGGTCTTTGTTGATGACGTCAAGATAGGTCAGGTGCTTGTACATCTTGGCATCGGGGTTCAGCTTCGGATCGCTGTCGTAGACCCCGTCTACGCCGTTTTTGGCCATGAGGATGGCATCGGCTTCGATTTCAGCAGCTCGCAGGGCGGCTGTCGTATCCGTTGAAAAATAAGGATTGCCCGTACCGGCGCCAAAGATGACGACCCGGCCTTTTTCCATATGACGGATCGCTCTGCGGCGGATATAAGGTTCTGCCACCTGCTGCATATTAATCGCCGTCTGGACACGGGTAGCGACGCCGTTCTTTTCCATGGCATCCTGAAGGGCCAGGGAGTTCATGACCGTCGCCAGCATGCCCATGTAGTCGGCCGATACGCGGTCCATGCCTTTGGCAGAGCCGGACAGGCCTCTCCAGATATTGCCGCCGCCGACGACGATGGCAACTTGAATGTTGAGCTTGTTAACTTCGACGATCTGTTTCGCAATCGTTTCTACCGTTTCCGGGTCGATGCCATAGCCTTGTTTCCCGGCCAGTGCTTCGCCACTCAATTTCAATACGACACGGTTATATTTTTTCGGTTCCATAAAAGAAGGGCCTCCTCTGTATGTTGGCAAATCGTTCAATTAGAAAATAAGAGAACACGGGTTGGGTGTTCTCTTATGGAATCTTATTTAGCTTGTGCCATTACTTCAGAAACGAAATCATCATTCCGTTTTTCAAGGCCTTCACCTAATTCATAACGGGTATAGCGGCGGATATCGATTTTTTCACCGATCTTAGCGACGGCTTCGGTAACGACCTGCTGAACCGTTTTGTCGGAATCTTTGATGAATTCCTGGTCGAGGAGGCAATTTTCTTTGTAGAATTTTTCAATACGGCCGACGATCATCTTTTCAACGATCTTTTCCGGTTTGCCTTCGTTCAGGGCCTGCTGGCGGAGAACGTCTTTTTCATGTTCCAAGACGTCAGCCGGAACTTCTTCACGTTTGAGGTATGCCGGTTTTGCAGCAGCGATCTGCATGGCAATATCCTTGCAGAGTGCTTTGAAATTATCGGTCTGAGCAACGAAGTCCGTTTCGCAGTTGACTTCGACGAGAACACCGATGCGGCCGTTGCCATGGATGTAAGAATAAACCAAACCTTCAGCAGCGATGCGGTCTGCTTTTTTAGCAGCTGCAGCTAAGCCGTGTTCGCGAAGCAAATCGACGGCTTTGTCCATATCGCCGTTGCTTTCGGTCAGTGCTTTTTTGCAGTCCATCATGCCTGCCCCTGTTTTTTCTCTCAATTCTTTTACCATTGCTGCTGTAATAGCCATGAGTATTCCTCCTAAAAGTAAGTTTAATATACCGTTTGAATAAAGGTAAGAAGCGAAGGCTCCTTACCTTTATGTATAACCATTCAATTCTCAGAGAATAAGTCGGTCTTATTCTGCAGCTGCTTCTTCCGTCGTTTCTTCAGCTGCACCGGCTTCGGTCTGGTTGCCCTGGTTGCCTTCGAGGACAGCGTCAGCGATTTTGCCGGTCAAGAGTTTTACGGCGCGGATAGCGTCATCGTTGGCCGGAATCGGGTAGTCGATAACGTCGGGATCGCAGTTGGTGTCAACCGTAGCGATGATAGGGATGTTGAGTTTACGAGCTTCGGAAACGGCGATTTCTTCTTTTTTCGGGTCGATGATGAACAAAGCATCGGGGAGCTTTTTCATATCTTTGATGCCGCCGAGGTATTTCTGAAGTTTTTCCATTTCATGTTTGAGAAGTGTAACTTCTTTCTTCGGCAACAATTCGAAAGTACCGTCTTCAGCCTGTTTTTCCAACGTTTTCAAGCGTTTTACGCGTTTTTCAATCGTCTGGAAGTTGGTGAGCATGCCGCCGAGCCAACGTTCGTTAACGAAGTACTGGTTGCAGCGTTCTGCTTCGTTCTTAATCGATTCCTGAGCCTGTTTTTTCGTGCCTACGAATACGATTTTGCCGCCTTCAGCTGCCAAATCGCGGACAAAATTGTAAGCTTCGTCCATTTTCTTAACGGTTTTCTGCAAGTCGATGATGTAGATACCGTTACGTTCGGTGAAGATGAAACGAGCCATCTTCGGGTTCCAACGGCGGGTCTGGTGACCAAAATGAACGCCGGCTTCCAATAATTGTTTCATAGATACTACTGCCATAATGTGTGATTCCTCCTGTTTTTTCCTCCGCCCGGTCATCGCCCATCTTCACCCGTCTCATGATGAAACGGGCACAGTGCTGGACTCGCCAAGCGTGTGTATTTTGAATCTTGGTATTCAAACCTTGAATATTATATCACATCTCCATCAGGAGGGCAAGAGGTGAAATACCGCGCCCGGCCTGCTCGATGCGAAAAAAGGGACCTGTCGCGACAGGCCCCTTATCTCCCCTATATTATTGTAAAATATAGACCGGTACCATACGGCGGCCAAAGGCCATGCAGGTATCGTAGTCTTCCATGCAGAGGTCGATGCGGTTGCCGAGAATGGCCCCGCCCGTATCTTCGGCACGGGCCACGCCGTAGCCGGGAATATAGACCGTCGAACCCAAAGGAATGACGTTGGGATCGACAGCGACGACGCCGTAGCGGGCCCGAGTACCCGTCCGGGTAATGCCCAGTCCGTCGCCGTCAGTCGGCAAATAAGCCGTCGCTTCCATGGCGATGACTTTTTGATAATGCGAAATGGAACCGGTGTTAATTTCAACCGTTGCCTTGGTGCCCACTTTGCGGACCATAGGCTGCATTTCTGAAATGAGCTCTGTTGAAATCGTCTCTTTATCGGCAACCTGACCGTCGACACTGACGATGTTCAGCTTGACCCGCTTGCGGCCATTTTGGCCCTGCTGCACGATCTGTTCTTCCCCCTGCCCCAGGGTTTCGTCCGGAATGCTTTCCACGGCATAGGGGACGACGTCATCTTCGGTAATCGTCTTTCGTGAGACGTTTCCGATGACGATGGTCTGCCCGGCCTGGAGGGGCTTTTGAATATCGCCGTAAGGGCGGTATTTTTCTTTTGAATAGCCGTACTGTTCGGCCACTTCCTGGGTGTTGCGCTTAGCCGTATAGACGGTCTGCGACTGCCCTCGATAGACCAGGGTCACGGGAATGACCCGCCGCACTTTGACGTAACTGCCGTCGTCGAGGGACGGCGTCGACATGGTGACTTCGTCGTCATCGCCCATATCGATGTTATACTCACGCAGCAAGGCCTCGGCATTGACGGCATGCGTATAAACCTGACGGGTCGTCCCGTCGGCGACAAGGGTCACTGACTTTCCTTTATCGATGAAGCCGGTCAGCGAAACGAGGATTAACAGGGCGATCATCGTCGCATACATCTGTGTAAGCGGCCCTTTTCGCTTCCAGCTCATTATACTGAATCTTTTCCAGTCCATGCCATGCCTCCTAAAACGTTTCCTACCATTTTAGCAAAGGCCGCAGGGATTGTCAATTTAAGTCCTGTTCAGACGGACGCGGACGAAGGACGACATTGCGCAGCTGCCGCACTTTACGCTTGCGGATTGCCGGAAGCTTTTCAGCTTCGCGTTGGCATGTATCCTGAGCGTTGACAGCCTTCCCCGTCCGTTCATCGGCCAGATAACGGTACGAACCGTCTTCGTTCATGGCGTAAGCCTTGACGTTGTCGTCGAAATACAGTTTCAAGATATGTTTGATCTGTTCTTTATGGGGTGCGAATTCGACAGGCGTCATCAATTCGACGCGTTCATTGAGGTTTCGCGGCATCCAGTCAGCCGAGGAAATGAAGACGTCTTCCTGACCGCCGTTATGGAAGTAGAAGAGGCGGCTGTGTTCCAGGAAACGGCCGACGATGCTGTGGACCTCGATATTTTCACTGACGCCGGGAATGCCCGGACGAAGGACGCAGATGCCGCGGACGATAAGGCGAATCTTGACGCCCGCTGCCGACGCTTCGTAGAGCTTGGCAATGACGTGTTTATCCAAGAGGGAGTTCATTTTGGCGATGATGAGGGCCTTCTTGCCGGCTTTGGCCCAGGCGATTTCCTTATCGATTTCTTCGTAAATCGTTTCCCGCAGGTTCAGCGGCGCAACGGCCAGCTTGTTCCATTCCGGAGGATCGGAATAGCCCGACAGGAGGTTGAAGAAGGACGACGCATCGACGCCGATGAGGGTATTGGACGTCAAGATGCCGACGTCGGTATAGATACGGGCCGTCTTGCCGTTATAGTTCCCCGTTGCCAGGTGGACGTAGCGGCGGATGCCGTCTTCTTCCCGGCGAACGACGAGGGTGATCTTGGAGTGTGTTTTGAGGCCCATGATGCCGTAAATAACGTGGCAGCCTGCCTTTTCCAACTTGCGGGCCATGAGGATGTTGTTTTCTTCGTCAAAGCGGGCCTTGACTTCCATCAGGACCGTGACCTGTTTGCCGTTTTCAGCGGCCTGAGCCAGAGCCGCGATAATCGGCGACTGGCTGCTGACGCGGTACAGGGTCTGCTTGATGGCCAGGACATCGGGGTCGATGGCAGCCTGGTGAATGAAGTATTCTACCGTTTCAAAGGTTTCAAACGGGTGGTGTACCATGATGTCCCGTTCAGCAATGGCCGACCAGATGTCGGTGCTGCCCATGGCGGTCAGTTCCGACGAAGGCTGCGGCTTAACCGGAGGATAACGCAGTTCATTGTACCCGTCGATGCCGACGAAGGAGAAGAACACCTTGCAGTCGAGAGGTCCCGGAATATAGTAGATATCCCGTTCTTCAAGCTGCAGTTCGTCGCGAAGGAGTTCGCGGATCATGCGGCTCGCCGAGGCAGCTAATTCCAAGCGGACAGCAGCCCCTTTGCGGCGTTTTTTCAGGCTCTTTTCGACTTCTACCAAGAGGTCTTCGACGTCATCGTCGATAGCCAAATCGGCGTCGCGGGTAATCCGGAAGGGCTCTACTTCTAAGATGTCACAGCCGAGGAAGAACCGATCGGCATAAGCGGCGATGATATCTTCCAAGAAGAGGAACTGGTGCCCTTCTGCCTGCTGGCCAATAGGCGATACGCTCTGGGGAACCTCGATGATACGGTCGATGACCGATGACGGAACCGGCAGGATGGCCGTTTTGACCGATTTATCACCGTGCTGACGGCGAAGGAGGACGGCCAAATTCAGGTTTAGGCTGGACAGGAACGGGAAAGGATGGCTCGAGTCGACGGCCATCGGTGTAACGACGGGATAGATTTCCCGGCCGAAGAACTCATCGAGCCACATATGCTGATCGTCATTCAAATCGTCAACGCCGATAAAATGGAGGCCGTTTTCATGCAGTTTCTGCTGAATGCCATCGTAATAGCGGTACTGATCAGCTACCAGTTCGTGGACCATGGACTGGATGGCGTCGAACTGTTCCGACGGCGTCATGCCGGCGATATCGATAAATTTACTGCCGCTTTCGACGAGATGTTTGACGCCGGCGACGCGGATCATGAAGAATTCATCTAAATTCGAAGAGGCGATGGCGATGAAATTCAATTGTTCCAACAAGGGGTTGGACGGCACGATGGCTTCGCGCAGGACCCGTTCGTTGAACTTTATCCACGTACACTCGCGGTTTAAAAAATATTGTTCATCTGTAAAATCTGGCATAATTATCTTATCCTTTCACTAATTTCGTCGAAATGCCAAAGACTTCGGAAAAGTAGACAGCCATTTTCATATAGGTCCACCGTTCTAAGGAAATATCGGAATCGGCCGTATAGTATACGATCAATTCATCTTCGCCGAGTTCGGCCCGAAGATCCGTGATTTTTCCCAAATGACTCTTATCCAAAGAGTCGGCCAATCGGAAAATAGCCGTTAATTTTGAGGTAATGACTTTTTGACGGGGCAGCAGCTTGCCATAGACGGGCGACGCATCCTGCAGCGTCCCGTCAAAGGCGTAATACAAGACAGCAGCCAAGATTTCCTTTTCGTCGTCAGCTACGCCGAAGAGGTCCGTCCCGCCGATGAGATTGTATGTACAGAGGTTGTGTTTGCGGATATTGATGAATTTCCCCGTTTCATGGAAAATCGCTGCCATCTGCAGTAAATACTTCGTTTCATACCGGAGACCGATAAACTTATACAGGGCTTCAAAGAGGACGTTGCAGTACTCTTCAATCCGTGTAGAATGGACGGAATCGGACAAGTATTTATAGGCCATGCGGCGCATCATATCGAGGCGCAGGTCCTGCAGGTGTTCCAAATAGGGATGCTTCGTCTTTTTGGCTACGTAATACATGGTGTAGCCTTCCGTAAAGGTCGTCGGCATGACGACCAGCATATCGATGTCCACCAATCGGAGAAGCTCGTAATACAAGAGGATCGTCGGCATGACGACGTTGGCCAGATTCTGTGACAGGCCGAAGCGCTTCATGATTTTAAAAGGCGTGACGCCTTTCATGGAATAGATGAACTGGCGCAGTTCTTGTGCCGTAATCAAGAACAGGCCGTCTTCACTGGCCTTGCCCATGAGCCGCGCGATGAGGTTGCCGCCGCGGCCGGAGAGGACGATGTACTTGATGCCATACTGCTGGACGCCCTTCCATAAGGGGTACAAGGTGCCGTAAATGTACTCGCGGACCGCCGTCGGGAAGGTCAATTCATTACGCTGCTTTTCTGTGAAATTTTCCAAGATGCGCAGCGAGCCGATGTTGATGTTCTGCTGGAACAAGAGGCAGTCGTTCTTCCAGCCCGTGAGGCCGACGCCGCCGGAAGTGATGTCGAGCAGCATGACCGCCTTGTCGGCAAAATTGAATTTCCCTTTCAGCACATTATAATAAAGACCAAAGAATTTATAGAAGATTTCCTTGGTCATGTGGGTTACTTCAACGTGGAACCCCGTGCGGATGCGAATCTGATCGAGCACATTAATCAAATTGTCGGCTTCACTGATAGCCGTCGTCGATAAAACGCGGACGTCTTTCACATCATAGTCGCGAAGCAGCTGTCGGAACCCCAATAAGACCTGGCAGATTTCATTCAGTGATTGAAAGCTGACGTGGCGGCTCTGAAACACCATTTCGCCATATTTTACTTCTTGAGCTACGTTTTCGATGATCTCCATATCGTCAAGCGATGAATAAGAGATGATTTTCATCGTCATATTGACCGTGCCGATATGGATGATGCCCAAAACATTCCGGGTCTGTTTTTCCATTATTCTCCCCACTTTTCTAAGCAAAATCCTCGCTGTTTAGCTGAGGCTACTTCTATTATACATGAAAGTCAGACCCATTATGTATATTTTTTGTAAAAAATCTTCCTCAAATTTTACACTTTTCTTGCATCGTGCCCTACTACGAGACAGTCTGTATTTGTATTTTTCGAGATAAACGTTTCTGTGCCCCAAAGCATTTCTCCCTGTATTTATCCCATTTTTTCGGAAATTTTTCCACCTTATAAACGATTCGTTATAGGTTCTGCCGGTGACGCACTAAAAAAGTCGATATCCATATAAAAAGGACACGACCTCGAGATATCGGCATGATAAAGGAATTTTTCATTTTTTTACTCATTTGTAGTATAATAGAACGGATAACCGATTCCGGTAAACATATAGAGAAATGAGGTATACCATGGAAAAATTAGCCATTATCGACTTGGGCTCCAACTCCATCCGCTTCGTCGTCATGCAAATCACAGACAACCAGTCCTATTCCTTATTGTATCAAGAAAAGGAAGCCATCCGCTTAGGCCACGGTCTGAACCAGACCGGTGCCCTCAGTGAAGATGGAATCCAGCGGGCTTTGACTTGTCTCCATGTCTATAAACATATTATGACCGTCCTCGGCATTAAAGAATGTCGTGCCGTCGCCACAGCTGCCGTCCGCAATGCCAGCAACGGCGAAGAATTTCTAAAGCGCGTCAATGACGAAACGGGCATCACCATGAACATCATCACCGGTGAACGCGAAGCCTATCTCGGTTATTTGGGCGTCATCAACACCATTGCCATGAAGGACTTCCTCCTCTTCGACTTAGGCGGTGCCAGCGTCGAAATGACCTTGGTCCAAGACGGCGAAAACATCCATTCCATCTCCCTCCCCATCGGGGCCGTCACCTTGACGGAAAAATTCAACACCCAGGGCAACCCCGACGAGGAAGCAATTTCCGCCTGCCTGAAATATATCCGCAAAAAGATGAGCGAAGTCGAATGGCTTCCCCATATCAACCTGCCTATTATCGGAATCGGCGGCACAGCACGTAACATTGCAAAAATGGACCAGCGGGCGACAAATTATGAGTTGTCGAAACTCCATAATTACATCATGCCCCTCGAACACTTTGAAAATGTCTTTGAAACCCTCTCGACCCATTCCAGCGCCAACCGCAAGAAGATTCCCGGCCTTTCCAGCGACCGCTCGGACCTCATCGTCGCCGGCGCCGCCGTCATCAAAGCCATCTTCGATGTAACCGGCAGTTCAGAAATGGTCGTCAGCGGCTGCGGCCTCCGCGAAGGCTTGTTCTTTGAATACTATGCGTCGTACTGCAACCTGCCGTCACCTCGCTTCGATGACATCCTCGACTTCAGCGTCAAGAATTTTATCGGCACCTTGAACGGCTTCATATTAAATAAAGATCACTACGACCAGGTCACGCGCATTGCTACCCAGCTCTTCGATGAGCTCCAGCCCCTTCACGGCTACGGCGAGCGCGAACGCCTGCTTCTGCAGACAGCGGCCCGGCTCCACGACGTCGGAAAGATCGTTAACTTTTACGACCATGCCCGCCACTCGGCCTTCATGATTTCCCAGGCCCCGCTTTACGGCCTCACCCAAATCGAACAGATCCTGACCGGCTTTATCGCCGGCTTCCACCACGGCATCAGCCGTAAAATTCTCCGGGCATACCGCTATGACCACATGGCTTCGGCCGATGACTGGGTCATGATCCGAAAACTCTCGACCATTTTGGCTTTGGCCGAGGCTTCGGATTTGACGTATGAACAAATCGTCACCGACGTCGACGTCACCATGGCAGAAAACGTCGCCGTCGTCATCTTGTCGACGAAGCCTGACTCGACGTATAACGCCGCCGATTATGAAATGAAACAACTGAACAAACAATTCAAAAAAGAATTTGGCGCCTCCCTGTTATTGGTCTGGCGATAAGAACTTATACATACCAAAGGGGCTGTCTGTGAACTTCATTCACGGACAGCCCCTTTATAATGGGTGATTTTATGTAATTAGCGGATCGATACGTCTTCACCGGCCAGGATGCGTTTCATCGTACGAGCCGGGCACATCTTGCCGCACATCGTGCAGGTCCCTTCGCATTCGGGCTTGCTCGATTCATAATACCGGCGGGATTTTTCCGGATCGATAGACAGGGCAATCATGGTGTCAAAGTCGACTTCAACGCGGGCCTTGCTCATGGCGTCGTCCCATTCCTGGGCGCCGGGAATACCTTTGACGAGGTCGGCAGCATGAGCGGCAATACGGGCAGCGATGATGCCTTCCTTAACGTCTTCAACCGTCGGCAGGCGCAGGTGTTCCGCCGGCGTAACGTAGCACAGGAAGTCGGCACCGCTCGATGCCGCAATGGCACCGCCAATGGCACTGGTAATGTGGTCATAGCCCGGAGCAATATCGGTAACCAAGGGTCCGAGAACGTAGAACGGAGCCCCGTGGCAGAGGCGTTTTTCCAGCTTCATGTTGGCAGCGATTTCGTTGAGCACCATATGGCCCGGGCCTTCGATCATGACCTGGACATTGTGGTCCCAAGCCCGTTTCGTCAATTCGCCAAGCGTAATCAGTTCTTCGATCTGAGCAGCATCAGTCGCATCGTGGGTACAGCCGGGACGGCAGGCGTCGCCGAGGCTCAAGGTGACGTCATATTTTTCACAGATGTCGAGGAGGCGGTCGTAATATTCATAGAAAGGATTTTCCTGGTCATTCATTTCCATCCAGGCAAAGAGGAGCGAGCCGCCGCGGGAGACGATATTGGTCAGGCGCGGATTGTCTTTAATGCGCTGTGCCGTCTTGCGGTTCATGCCGCAGTGGATGGTCATGAAATCGACGCCGTCTTCGGCGTGCTGTTCGACGACGGAGAAGAATTCGTCGTCGCTGATGTCTTTCAGGTCTTTATCGAGCATGCCGACGGCATCGTACATGGGAACGGTCCCGATCATAGCGGTCGACATTTTGACTAATTTGCGGCGGAAGTCCCGAGTCTTGCCGAAGTTCGACAAGTCCATGATGGCTTCGGCCTTCATATCGATGGCGTTCTGCACCTTCTGCAGTTCTTCTTCGTGATTATTGTGTTCCGGCGAAACGCCTAAGTTGACGTTGATCTTGGTGCGGCAGTCCTGGCCGACTGCTTCAGCCGACAGGCTTTCATGCATCTTATTGGCCGGAATGGCGACCTTGCCGCTGGCGACGAGAGCCATTAATTTTTCAATGGCCATCTTTTCCTTTTCAGCGACGACCTTCATCTGCGGCGTTACGATACCCTTGCGGGCCGCATCCATTTGTGTTGTGTAATCCATTATAAAATCCTCCTATATAGAAAATGACGATTGCCACAAAAAAAGCCCACCATGCGGCCTCTCCGCAGGTGAGCTTTATAATCCCGTAAAGCTTCCCTCCGGCGGCATTATCCGCATCAGGTAAAGGGTCAAGTGTAATCCAGCACTTTTCTCAGCCCGAAGGCTCCCCTAGCTTCTTTTATGTATCTTTAAATATTATAGTATGCCCGGTCAAAAAATGCAATACTTCTGTAACATTCTAAGTAGACAAATGTCCTGATTTTCTTTTGGGAGTGGATATGTTCTCTCAGATATGATATAATCGATACAATCATTACAAAGGAGGTTATTTACATGAAAAAAATGTCTTTAAAAGGCCTCGTCGTGGCCGCTATGCTCGCATCCTCTCTCTTTGTTACTGCCCCTCAGGCTTTCGCTGAAGGTCCCCAGCCGTCCGTCGTCACCGTCACCGGCTATGCCCAGCAGGAAGTCGCTCCTGACACGGCATATATCACCATCGGTACATCCAGCACCGATGCCGACGCCCAGCAAGCTCGGACCAAGAACAATCAAGTCATGAACAACGTCACCAACGCCATCAAAGCGATGGGCATCCCGGCAGACAACCTGAAGACCACCGACTTCTACATGTCGCCCAACTATGATGTAAAAGGCTCTAAGGTCACCTCCTATACGGTAACCAACAGCCTGACCGTCAAAGTCAGCGATCTCAGTCTGATTTCGCAGGTCATCAGCAAAGCCGGCAGCCTCGGTGCCAACCAGATCGACAACATCCGCTTCACCAACGAACATTCCGATCAGATTAAAGACAATCTGATTAAAGAAGCCGTCCACAACGGTCAGCGTGCCGCTCAGGCTGCAGCCGCTGCCGCCGGCAACCAGCTCGGTGCCGTAAAGGAAATCAATATTTCCGGATCCAGCCCGTCCTACAGCCGCGCTTACAGCAACGTAAGAATGTTGTCGGCTAAGATGGAAGACGCTGAAACTACGCCTGTCGAAGCCGGCACCAATACCCTGAGCCAGACGGTCAGCCTTACCTATTATCTGAAATAAAAAGCCTCCCTTATGGGGACGAACCTAAAAAGGAGCCTTCGGGCTTCTTTTTTATTTCCTTAAAATATGCTATGATATTAGTGTTCAAAAAATAAATTGAATAGTTCTGAATCATGGAGGCCAGACAAGATGAAAGAATACACCCCTTTTAAATCCGGTAAAGTACGTGAAGTCTATGACGCAGGTGACAGCATCATCATGGTTGCAACGGACCGCATTTCCGCTTTCGACCATATCCTGAAAAACAAGATCACCAAAAAGGGCGCCATCCTGACGCAGATGTCCAAATTTTGGTTCGATATGACATCCGACATCATTCCGAACCACATGATTTCTGTCGATAACGCTGACATGCCGGAATTCTTCCAGCAGGAACAGTTCGTCGGCAACAGCATGAAATGCCAGAAACTGACGATGATCCCCATGGAATGCATCGTTCGCGGTTATATCACCGGCAGCGGCTGGGAAAGCTACCAGCAGAACGGTACGGTTTGCGGCATTAAATTACCGGCAGGCCTCACAGAATCAGAAAAACTCCCGGAACCGATTTTCACGCCGAGCACCAAGGCTGAACTCGGTGACCACGATGAAAACGTCTCCCTCGAAGTAGGCGCCGCTTACATCGACAAGGTCTTCCCGGGAAAGGGCATGGAATACGCTGAAAAGATTCGCGACTACACCATTGCCCTCTATAAAAAATGTGCCGAATACGCCCTCTCCAAAGGCATCATCATTGCCGATACGAAATTCGAATTCGGCCTCGATGAAAATGGCACCATCGTCTTAGGCGACGAAATGCTTACGCCGGACAGCTCCCGCTTCTGGCCCCTCGAAGGCTATAAAGCAGGGCAAAGCCAGCCGTCGTATGACAAACAGTTCGTCCGTGACTGGCTCAAAGCTAACCCGGACAGCGATTATCTCCTGCCCCAGGACGTCATCGACAAGACGATTGAAAAATACGAAGAAGCCTATGAAATGCTGACAGGCAAAAAAATCTAATTTCATCCAGGCATCAAAAAAAGGACTGCACCCATCGGGTGACAGTCCTTTTTCGTTATCTACCAGACTTTTACCTGAATCCACTGATCGTTATAATACTTGTCTTCCCGTTCCCCTAAGTAGCGGTACGTTTCCTGACCGGCATAGGCTTCTTTCGGCGGGAAGACGACGGGATTATCCTTATAATCTTCATCTTCTTCCATCTCTGGAACGGCGATGTTCGGCGTCGAATAGGTCAAATATTCAAAGTTCTTCAAGGCAATGTCGGGACGACTCATGAAATCGATGAATTTATGGGCATTTTCGACGTGGGCCGCATTTTTAGGAATGACCCAGGAGTCGATCCAAAGATTGGTCCCTTCCTTAGGAATGACGTATTCCAAATTCCGATTGGCCAAGATCATCCGCAGGGCTTCGCCGGAAAAGACGACACCCATGGCCGCTTCGCCGGAGACGAGTTTATCTTTAACATCATCGATGCCGTAGGCCTGAACCAAGGGCTTCTGGGCTATGAGCAGGTCTCTGGCCTGTGCAATTTGGGCCGGATCCGTCGTATTGAGGGAATAGCCCAGGAGTTTCAAGGCCACCATGAAGGAATCGCGGGGCGAATCCTGCATGATGATCTCGTTCTTATACTTGTCATTCCACAAGATGGACCAGCTGTCGACAGGGTCGTCGACCATGGTCTTATTATAGACGATGCCGACGGTACCCCAACAGTACGGCACGGAATAGCGGTTGCCCGGATCGAAGAACTCCGACTGCTGCCAGAACTGCTGGCCGACATACTGCCGGGCATTGGGCAGTTGGGAGTAATCGAGGGGCTGCAGCAACCCGTTGTGTATCATCTTTTGAATCATATAGTCCGACGGGCAAATGACGTCGTAACGTTCGGCTCCTGCCGCCACTAACGGATACATACTTTCATTGGTGTCGAATTCATCCATGATGACGCGGATGCCCGTTTCTTCTTCAAACTGTGTAATCGTATCGGGGTCGACATAGTCCCCCCAGTTATAGACGTAGACGACGTTATCTCCGTCTTCCTCCCCTTCCAGGAACCCGCAGCCCGATAAGGCAAGGACACAAAAGAGTCCCATGAGGAGCAGTCGAATATATTTCATGACAGGCCTCCCTTTTATAAATCTCGTCCCAAGGCCAATCGCTTGCGGTTCATCGTGAGTAAGACCGCAAAGACCAAGACAAAGACGAACACCAGTGTCGACAGGGCATACATTTCCGGATGGATGCCGAGTTTCAATTCTGCGTAAATTTCCGTCGGCAGCGTATCGATGCCGGCGCCTTTCGTAAAGTGGGTAATGATGAAATCATCGGCAGACATGGTAAAGGCCAGCATGAACCCGGCCAAGAGACTGGGCCGCAGCTCCGGCAGGACGACGCGGCGAAAGGCGACAAAGGGCGTTGCCCCGAGATCGCGGGCGGCATCGTAGCAGCTGCGGTCGAGGGCCAGGAACTGAGGCATGATGCACAAAATGACATAAGGCAGATTAAAGACGACGTGAGCCATGAGGATGGAGCCATAGCCAAGGCGCAGCCCCATGCCGAGAAAGAGCAGCATCAGGGAAATCCCGGTAACGATATCGGCATTTAAGAGTGGCAGACTGGCTACCCCGAGTAGGACCGAGCGCTGCTTGCGTCCCATACCGCGCAGAGCCATGCAGGTAATGAGGCCCAGGATGGTCGCCAGAGCCGCCGACGTCAGGCCGATGGTAATCGTATTCTGCAAGGCTTCGAGAATCCCTTCATTTTGAAAGAGTTCGCCGTACCACTGCAGGGTAAACCCCGTCCAATGGCCGCGATAGCGGCTGGCGTTGAAGGACTGTGCAATGAGGACGCCAATGGGCGCATAGAGAAAGAGAACGACTAAGGCAACATAGCCTTTTTTCCATTTTTCCATCATTTCTTCACCTGCCCTTCACTGCGGTCAAAGTAAGCCGTCATCACCATATTGACGATGATGAACAGCATCAGCACCAGGGATAAGCCGCTCCCTAAGTGCCAGTCATAGGCCATGGTAAATTCCTGTTCGACAATGTTGCCGATGAGGAGAACCTTATTCCCGCCTAAAAGGCCGCTGATAAAGAACGTCGTCAGCGACGGGATAAAAACCATAGTAATGCCGCTGATGGCACCGGGCAGGGACAAGGGCAGGATGACCTTGGTGAAGGTCTGCCAGGAACTGGCCCCGAGGTCGCGGGCGGCGGCGATGACGTTGCGGTTGATTTTGCTCAAGGATACGTAGAGGGGCAAGATCATATAAGGTAAAAAGTTATAGATCATGCCGATGACAATAGCTGCCGGCGTGTTGATGAGCACGACGTCCGGCAGGGACAAAAGACGCAAGAACTGATTAAGAATACCATTCTTTTCAAGAATCGTCTGCCAAGCCATGGTCGTCAGCATGGAATTCATCCACATAGGAAGGACGAACAACAGAAATAAAAGGGTGCTCTTACTCCGCTTTTCTTCAGTCAAAATGAGGCACAGCGGATAGGCCACGAGAAGACAGACAACCGTACTGACTAAGGCCAGGAGCAAGGACAGTTCCAGGGATTTTAAATATTCCCAGTGAGCAATGAGGCTGATATTCGCTAACGTAAAAGTCCCACTGCTGTCGGTCAGGCCGTACCAGGCGATGGCCACGAGGGGACAGAAAATAAACAGGATTGCCCAAATGAGGAAGGGCAACGTAAACAGATTGCGGATCGCTGCCGAGTTAATCATTTTCCATCGCCCTTTCGTCTTCGGATTCCGGTTTATTCATGATTTGGATATTAAAAGGATCGACTTCCAAGCTGACTTCGTCGCCCGGTTCATAATTTTTCGTCGACTTGACCAGCCATTCGATATTCCGGGCCTGAATGGTAATGTTATAGTTCATGCCTTCAAAAATGACTTTGGTGACGACACCGTTGAAGCCGCCTTCACGAGCCGGCCGCAGTTCCATGTCTTCCGGCCGTATCTGGACGTCGACGGGACGATTCGTACCGAAGCCGACGTCAACGCATTCGAAATCGTAGTCGGCAATGCGGACCAACTTATCGTGGACCATGAGGCCGTCGACGATGTTGCTGTCACCGATGAAGTCGGCAACAAAAGCGTTTTCCGGTTCATTGTAGATACTTTCCGGCGTGCCGATCTGCTGAATATAGCCTTGGTTCATGACGACGACGATGTCGGACATGCTGAGTGCTTCTTCCTGATCGTGGGTTACGAAGACGAAGGTAATTCCCAGCTCTTCTTTAATCTTGATGAGCTCGAGCTGCATACTGCGGCGCAGCTTCCGGTCCAGGGCACTGAGCGGTTCGTCAAGAAGCAATACCCGCGGCTCGTTGACGATGGCTCTGGCAATGGCCACACGCTGCTGCTGGCCGCCGGAGAGGTCGACGATGTTGGCATGTTCATAACCGTCGAGATTGACCAGTTTCAAGGCATAGCTGATTTTGTCACGGATGTAATCGCGAGGCTTGCCATGAATCTTAGGCCCGAAGGCGATATTCTCGGCGACATCCATATGCGAAAAAAGGGAATAATTCTGGAACACCGTGTTGACCTGACGCCGATTGGGCGGCAGCTGGGTAATATCCTTTCCATCAAAGAGGATTCGCCCTTTATCGGGTGTTTCAAAACCGGCAAGAAGCCGCAAAGTCGTCGTCTTGCCACAGCCGCTCGGTCCTAAAAGGGTGACAAATGAATTTTCTGAAATGGTAAGATTCAGCTCATCTAATACCAGGTGCCCCTCATAGGATTTGGATACATTGTCCAAATAAATCAATTCTTTTGCCATTCTCACTTCTCCTTTTTATCCAACAGGACTCTAAAAAAAGGGATTTCGCACAAGCTGTCCCTTATGCGAGGTCCCTTCTTTCTATGATGGAATGTGGTTCCTGCCCCGTATGCAAAGTGCCTTACTAAAAGGCACCGTCTTTGCAGGAAGCCTGATTCAGGCTTCCCGATACATTAGGTATACTTTATTTTATTATAGCATATACCGTTGTATTTTTTCAAAGACAGGATACACTCTTCCGTTTCAGGACAGTTCAACCGGGACAAAATCAAAGGCCTCGACGTCGAATAATCCCGTATCGAGTAATTTAAGTTTTGGAATGACCGGCAAGCTCATGAAGCACAACGTCATGATGACATCGACATCGGCACTGACGCCTAAGATACTGCGTGCCTTATCATAGAGGTCATCGAGAGCGGCGTCGACTTCGGCAGCCGGCTTATCGCTCATCAGACCGGCAATGGGCAGCGGAATGGCGGCCAATACCTTTCCGTCAAGAATGACGGCCATACCGCCCTTCTGTTGTTCCAAGACTTCGACAGCCGCAGCCATATCCTTATTGCCGGCGCCGGCCACGATGATATTATGCGAGTCGTGGGCGATAGAAACGGCGACAGCTCCTTTTTTCAGGCCGTAGCCGCGGAGCAGGCCGAGGCCGACGTTGCCCGTGCCGTGATGGCGTTCGATGACGGCGACTTTGATGATATCAGCCGTTTCATCAAAGATGAAGTCGCCCGTTTCATCACGTCGGATTTGGGCTTCCCCTTTTCCGGTAACGACGCCGCCGGGCATGATATCGATGGTCCGCACATGATCGCTCTTTAAATGCATGACCAGTTTTTCTTCCGAGAAATCGGCAATCGTCACTGAACTACCGACCGAACTGTAATCGGCTCTCGTAAAGGGAGGCAGATACTGACCGTTTTCAGCGACCTTCTGCCCTTCAATAAAGGTAGCTCGGACCTTGAAGTCCTGCAAGTCTTCAAAGAGGACGATGTCAGCTCGCTTACCCGGTGCCAAGGCGCCGCGGTCGTCAAAATGATAGCATTCAGCCGCATTTAAGGTGCCCATGGTGATGGCAGCTTCCGGTGAGAGACCGGCGGCAACGCATAAGCGCAGGTGTTCGTTGAGGTGGCCTTTTTCAAAAATCGTCTTGGGATGAAGGTCGTCCGAGCACAAGAGGAACCGCCGTAAACTGGCCGGCGTCACGGCTTTTACCAGCTTCGGCAAATCGTGGCAGGCCGAGCCGTTGCGCAAGAGGACGTACATCCCGGCTTGAACCCGTTCTTCGGCGTCGCTTTTGCTGAAGCATTCGTGGTCGGTCAGGATTTGGGCCGAAATGTAGGCCTGAAGATCCTTGCCATGAACACCGGGGCTGTGACCGTCAATGGGTTTTCCCGTGCCATAGGCCGTAATGAGTTTATCGAGGACAGCATCGTGTCCTTCGAGGATACCCGGGCAGTTCATGAATTCGCCGACACCGAGGATGCGGTCATCGGCCAGGGGAGCTTCCATATCCTTGGCTTCAAGGGTGGCACCGCTGTGGTCAAAAGGCGTCGCCGGCACGCAGGACGGCACCATAAAATGGATGTCGAGAGCCGTTTCTTCTGCCGCCTTCATCATATAATCCAAACCCTTCAAGCCGCAGACGTTGACGATTTCATGCGGATCGGCAACGATGGTCGTCGTTCCGAAAGGCACGACTAAGCGGCCGAATTCTTCAGGACTGACGTAACAGGACTCGATATGGATATGGCTTTCGATGAGGCCCGGCGCTGCATAGGCTCCCTTTGCATCGATTACTTTCTTCCCTTCATAAGGGCCGCCTACGCCGGCGATGACGCCGTCGGCGATGACGATATCCCCTTTTCGCGTCGTCTGTGTATATACATCTACAATATGGCAATCTTTAAGGACAAGATCCCCCGGTTCGAGGCCCCGGGCAACGGCAATACGCCGTTTTAACTGGTTCCGCGTCACTGTCATAATGTACCCCTCTCTTTCGGTAATATCATGTATTTTATTGTTCTGACTCATTGTACCATATTATCGCTTTTTTTGACAAAAGTATTGCTCAAATATGCCAAAGCCCCTATAATGATAATATTCCATAATATTGCTTGTCATTATTTATTATATTCATTTATGGCAGTATTAAAAAAAGGAGTGTGAACATGTTATGGAAAACCAACCGTCTTTTCTCGACCGTATTTTTCACCTTCGTGAAAACGGCACGACGGTCCGTACCGAAATCCTAGCCGGGATTACGACTTTTATGACTATGGCTTACATTCTGGCCGTCAACCCGACGATCATGAGCGCCGCCGGCATGGATAAGGGCGCCGTCCTGACGGCAACGGCCCTGGCCTCCCTCATCGGGACCTTGTGCATGGCCGTTTTTGCCAACTATCCTTTCGCTTTGGCGCCTGGCATGGGGCTCAACGCCTTCTTTGCCTTTACTGTCGTACTGCAGATGGGCTACACCTGGGAAATGGCCTTGGCGGCTGTATTCGTTGAAGGGATTATTTTCATCGTCTTGTCCCTGACCAATGTCCGCGAAGCCATTTTCAACGCCATCCCCATGACCTTGAAACGGGCTGTATCCGCCGGTATCGGCCTCTTCATTGCCCTTATCGGCCTCTTGAATGCTCAGATTATCGTCGCCAATCCGGCTACGAAAATCGCCCTCTTTTCCTTTAAACAATCCGCCGCTACGGGTACCTTCAATACCGTTGGCATCACAGTTCTCCTGTCCATGATTGGCATCATGTTCACCGGGGTCCTGATGGTCAAAAAAGTCCGCGGCAACATCCTTTGGGGCATCCTCTTCACGTGGATTTTGGCCATTATCTGCGAACTCACCGGCCTCTACGTCCCCAATCCGGAATTACACATGTTCAGCGTCATCCCGGATCTCTCCGGCGGTGCTGCTGCCTTTACCCCGGCCAGCCTGGACCCGATTTTCGGTCAGCTCGACTTCAGCCGCGTCTTCAGCCTGGACTTCTTAGTCGTCATGTTCGCCTTCCTCTTCGTCGACATCTTCGACACCTTGGGAACCCTCATCGGCGTATCGTCCAAGGCTAACATGCTCGACGAAAACGGCCGTCTGCCCCGCATCAAAGGCGCCCTTTTAGCCGACGCCGTCGCAACGACCTTCGGTGCCGTCCTCGGTACCAGCACGACGACGACCTTCGTCGAAAGTGCTACCGGCGTCAGTGAAGGCGGCCGCACCGGTTTGACTGCCGTCTGCGTTGCCATCCTCTTCGCCCTGTCTCTCTTCTTATCGCCGTTCTTCATGGCCATCCCGGCCTTTGCTACGGCACCGGCCTTGGTTATCGTCGGCTTCCTCATGCTGACCGCCGTCGTCGGCATCGACTTTGACGACTTCAGCGAATCCATTCCGGCATACATTACGATTATTGCCATGCCCTTCTGCTACAGCATTTCAGAAGGTATCTCCTTTGGCATTATCTCCTATGTCTTCATCAACGTCTTGACCAACAAGCGGGAAAAGATTTCCCTCCTCATGTACGTCCTAGCCGTCATCTTCGTCTTAAAATATATCTTCTTATAAGGTGATAGCAAAAAGGCTGTACCCCGTGAGAAACAAAATCACGGCGTACAGCCTCTTTTTTTGTGCCAAAATTTAGAGCAACTGAACCCGGCCTCAATCCACGCACCCGTTGGGGTGCGACCATGGAATTCGTTGTCCGGGGGACGAGTTACGATGTTTCAATCCACGCACCCGTTGGGGTGCGACCTGGCGTCCGGCAATGGAAAAATCTTGGCACGGAGTTTCAATCCACGCACCCGTTGGGGTGCGACACGACAGCGATTGCCGGTTATTTTGAGCCAGCGCGTTTCAATCCACGCACCCGTTGGGGTGCGACAGCAAAAATTTTATTTCCCCGTGTTTTCCTTGATATGCAATGCAGCTAAATCCCCACTGACAGTCCCTATATCGCAGTCATTAGGGATTTACTCCGTCCTTCTCTCTATCGATGGCACTTTTTATCGGGAATTATCATGGTCACTTTCCTTTCGCATTATAGTCTGACTGGCCTTCTTAAGATTATTATAGCACACGTGACGCTTCTTTCCGTAAGCAAATCACTGTTCCTTATAGTCAGTAGCATACCAGCGCATAAAAAAGCCACCGCAGTATATCTGCTGCGGTGGCCAGGTCTAACGTTTTGAGGTCACTACATTTGAGTCGTACTTTATTTTTCAGATGAGTTATCTTGCACCCCTTTAAGAGATAATATCTCAAATGAGGATTTATTCATGTCGAATAATCCCCACTGATAATCTCATCACTGACTAATCGTCTGGCGCAGGGCATCGATGGACGTATGAACACCGGCTTCAACGCTCATGGTAAGGTCTTCCATTTCAAGAGAAACATCACCATGATAGCCCATCATCGACAGGACCGAGAAGAATTCTTTCCACCACTGCAAATCCTTACCACAGCCAACGGCGACATAATTCCAAACACGGTCTGCTGACTCCGTAACCGGGCGCGGCTCAAGAAGGCCATTCGTATCGGCAAGGCCTCGTTCGATACGTGCATCCTTGCCGTGAACATGGAAGATGCATCCCTTGAGAGCCCGTGCCGCTGCAATCGGATCAGCACCAAGAACCATCATATGTGACGGATCAAGGTTGATGCCGATAATCGGATCGGTCGCCTCACGAAGTTTGAGCATCGTCTCTGCCGACCAAACCATGGTCCCCGGGAATTCTTCAATGGCAATCTGTTCAATATGATGCGCTTTTGCGTAAGCTGCAAACTTTTTCCAGAAAGCAATCGTGACTTCCCACTGATACTGATAGGAGGGTTCCATGAAATCCGGCCACGATACAGTCGAAACGATCCAATTCGGCGTTTCATCTTTCGGACTCCCTGCCGGAAGGCCTGCCATGGCAACGATTTTTTTGACGCCAAGTTTTTTCGCCAAATCGACACAGGCATACATGGAATTTTCATAGGCTTTGCCCGTTGCCGACGGCCAGAGCGGATTACAAGAAGTATTGAGGGCAGAGATACGCATACCGCGTTTGGTCAGTTCGTCCTGAAAAGCCTGCAGCTTCTTCGAATCCTTCAAGAGTTCCTGCGTATGGCAGTGCTTCTGTGCACCCCAACCACCGGCAGTCATTTCAACCGCATCAATACCAAGGGATTTTACTTTATCGAGCATATCCGTGTACGAAAGGTCCTGGAATACATCGGTACAAATTGCTAACTGCATTTCATTCACCTGCTTTCTTATCTCACTTATTTAAAGGGAACCCAGACGCCGCCTTTATCTGCGGATTCGACACATTTCGTGATCCAGCGGATGCCGTCAATGCCGGCGTTGATGTCCGGATAATTAATTTTCTTAAGACCTTCTTCATCGCCGCGGTTCTTGGCATCGATGGCCATGGCAATCTTGAGGTAGATATTGGCCCAGCTTTCACCGAGGCCTTCCGTATGAAGAGCATTCATGCGTTCGAATTCAGTGCAGTCGTCACTGAGATAGGGCATGCCGCGATACAGTTTCTGATTCGGCTGGCCCTGGACTTCATAAATGAGTTCATTAGACTGCCAATCGTTGAATTCAACCGACGCTTTGGAACCGACGATACGGATATGCTGAGAATCCATGCTGCCGGCATCGACCGCCGAAACCCACATACGGCCAACAGCGCCATTGTCATAATGCATGAGGACATAGGCATTATCTTCCAGAGGAGCCCGAGATTTAACAAAGCTCTGACAATCACAGAGAACTTCTTTCAGTTTGATATCCGGGCAAATCAGCTGGCTCATGTAGAAAGTATGCGTCGACAGATCGCCAAGGACGAAGGACGGGCCGGATTTTTTCGGATCGACACGCCATTTCTGTGCTTCATTCTGCTGGTCGCCGATTTCACTGCAGGCAAAGCCATGGGTATAGCTGAGTTCAATCATATGAATCGTACCGAGATCACCGTTCTGAATCATCGAACGCATCTGCAGCAGCATCTGGAAACCAGAGAAACCATAAGTGACACCGACGATTTTACCTTTTTCTTCCGCCAGTTTCTTGATTTCTTCGCCTTCTTCTACCGTAAAGAACAACGGTTTTTCACAGATGACATGGAGACCGGCGTTAAGGGCTGCTTTGGTGATTTCATAATGCGTGAAGTTCGGCGTAGCGATGGAAACAACTTCGATGCCGTCCGGACGTTTGGCTTCTTCCGTAAACATCGTTTTGTAATCCGGATAGAGGCGTTCTTCGGCGACGCCGAGGTTGCGGCCGAAATCCTTGCAGCGGTCATAATCAACATCGAAAGCTGCCGCCAAGAGCTGATATGTCGTGTTGTCGCGCAGCGCCCCCGTGCGATGTTTATAGCCAACCTGTCCCGTGCGGCCGCCGCCGACAATGCCCCAACGAAGTGGTCTTTCAATTTTCTTTTCGCCATTTAACATGATAATTATCTCCTTTTCTTGCGCTGAACTTTTTATTCGTCAGCGTGTCATTGTTTATGATTGTTATTAGGGTAAAACGCGCGCGTCAGAAAGGTTGTTAGCAAAATAAGGCTCATAAAACCTTATAAAATCTTGATTTTCATCTTGTCTTACTTTGTTCTTGCCTTTCGTTTGATTGCATTATAAAATAAATACCAGCAAGCGTAAACGGTCTATCTTGTCAAAAAATACATCAATCTTGCTAAAGGCATCAAATCATTCACCATAATTTCCTAAACAAAGGTGGTCTTACTCATGAAAAGCGTCGATCCTGGCATTTTGCCGCAATCAATCTGTTTTTCCTTTACTCCCTCCGCTGCAGCGAAAGACATGCTGTTCTATCCGACTTGGTGCGGGCACTATTATTGTATGAAACAATATTTCATGCGCCGCGAATCATACGCTGCCCTCCTGCTCATCTACATACGAAGCGGCATTATGAATATCTCTTTCCGAGGCAAAGACTACCGAGCCCATCAAGGGGATGTGGTCCTCCTCGACTGCTATGAGCCTCATTATTATCAGGCAGAAGACGGCCTCGAATTCCTCTATCTCCATTTTGACGGTTCTAACGCCCGCGAACTCACGGACTATATCCTTGAAAACACCGGGCCCCTCATTCAGCTGGACACCAACAGCGAGATTGATCAAGGGCTGTATGACATGGTTTCCTTCTATGAAAAAGACGGGCTCGAAACGCCGTTCCAGGTCTCCCTGCGCATCTACAAACTGCTGGCCCTTCTCTCCATTCCCAACAAGACCACGGTCCGCAGCCAAGATCCCATCGCCAGTGCCGTAAAATACATACACAATCATATCGGAAAAGACATCACGCTGAAAGAACTGGCGGAGGTAGCCCAGCTCAGTCCTTACTATTTTGCCCACTGCTTCAAAGAGCAGACCGGCTACGCTCCCATTGAATACGTCATAAACAGCAAGATCAATCAGGCCAAGATTATGCTCGTCCATGGCACGGAGTCCGTTGAATCCATTGCATTCTCCCTTGGCTATTCCTCCAGCAACAGTCTCATCAACCTCTTTCTCAAGCGTATCGGCATGACGCCCCATCAGTACCGCAAACACAATCGTAATCATTAAATACTATATAAGCAGGCAAAAAAAGCAGGCAAATCATGTCTGCTTTTTTTATTATCCTTTATCCGAAATTCATAAAAAATCCATCCTTTGCTCGTAACGATTTATTCGTCAGCAGGCCCATCGGTCTTCCTCTCGGATATATCGGCATGCCCTGTCTATCAATATCGCAAACACCATCGCAATCATTATTCATCATAATTATTAATTACTGCATTAGCAGACAGATTCTGCCTGATTTTTATCTTTTAGTATCAGCTATCCGAAAAAAAGCAGAAATAGTGCCGATAAATAAAAAGCAAGACAGATATATTTTTCAGCAAGCAGGCATCTTTAAGGCATACATTCTATTCGGTATAATCATAATTAGATAAAGCAAGACGGGCAGATAGATAATGATATACGGATTATTTGATACGTCCTGCTCTTCGTACAAAGCGCTCTGTATTATCAATACTCTCATTTTCTTTTATACACAGCTATTGAATGATTAACAAAAGGATGTGATGTTTATGTCTCAACCATCAAATGCACAAAGTTATTTAAAGAAAATCATGATCATATCCACGTTCGGCGGTCTTCTCTTCGGATATGATACGGGCGTCATCAACGGTGCCCTGCCATACATGTCGGCCCCAGATCAGTTGAACCTCTCCCCCTCCATGAGGGCTGGGTCGTCAGTATTCTGCTTCTGGGTGCTGCAACAGGCTCTATCGTAGGCGGCCGTCTCTCGGATATGCTCGGCAGACGTCACAATATCATCTGCCTGGCCGTGCTTTTCTTCTTCGCGGCCATTGGCTGCAGCCTGGCCCCCTCCTTTGAAGTCATGCTCTGTACCCGCTTTCTGTTAGGTCTTGCCGTTGGCGGTGCCTCCGTCACCGTACCGACCTATCTGGCCGAACTCGCACCGGTGGAAAATCGAGGCCGCATGGTCACCCAGAATGAATTCATGATTGTTACCGGTCAGTTCTTGGCATTCGTCTGCAATGCCATCATCGCCATCGTTCTTGCCGGCGACCCTCATATCTGGCGTTACATGCTTGCCGTCTGCGCCTTGCCGGCAGTCTTCCTGTTTTTCGGAATGCTCAAACTTCCGGAAAGCCCTCGCTGGCTGTTCATGAAAGGGAAACTCTCTGAATCTCTCGCCGTGCTTTCTGTCGTACGCAGCACCAAAGAACGGGCTATCGCCGAGTTCAACGAAATCCAAGATCTCATCAAAGCCCAGTCGATTCAACGCCAAGCAACCTATCGCGATCTCATGACACCCTGGGTTCGCCGCATCATGCTGATTGGCATCGGCATTGCCGTCTTCACGCAGCTGACCGGGGTCAACTCGGTCATGTATTACGGTACTCAGATTCTGACCAAAGCCGGATTCTCCAGAGAAGGCGCCTTGATTGCCAATACCCTCAATGGTTTGACTTCAGTCTGTGCCGTAGCCTTTTGTTTCTACCTCATGACAAAAATCAAGCGCCGCACGCAGATGCTTGCCGGATTTATCGGTACGACAACGGCTTTGCTGCTGATCACCCTAGCTTCACATTTTCTCAGCGAGACAGCCTTCTTTCCCTTCCTGATTCTCGGCCTTACGGTTATGTTCCTTGCATTCATGCAGAGCTGCCTCGGCCCCATTCTCTGGTTGGAGCTCTCTGAAATCATCCCCTTGAAACTGCGCGGCCTTGGTTACGGTATCTGCTCCTTCTTCGTCTGGATGGCGAATTTCTTTGTTGGCCTGGCTTTTCCTGTCATGCTCAGCTCCCTCGGCCTTGACATGACCTTCTGTGTCTTTGTCATTATCGGCCTTGTCTCCATTACCTTTACCAAGCTCTTCGTGCCGGAAACAAAAGGCCGTTCCCTTGAAGAAATTGAAGCCGGCTTCCGCCACTATGATGAAAATCAGTCAGCGAGCAAGGACACCATCAAACCAATATCCCTGTAATAATGTCTCATTCCTTATTTTTAATACCCAAACAGGAGGTCTTTCCCCATGAAAATTGCCTTTGATGTCGACGTACTGTCGAAACAGATGAGCATCAACGGTCTCGTCCATCAAGTTGCCGACTGGGGCTATAAATACATCGAACAATCACCCCATCCGCGCATCAATCCATTCTACAAACATCCTCTCTTCTCCAAAGAGTGCGAAGAAGAATACCGCAAAGCCCTCAAAGAAACAGGCGTCGAAATTTCCTCATTCATCTGCGTCTACCGCTGGTCCGGTCCAACGGAAGAACAACGCAGGATGGCCGTAGCCAACTGGAAAAGAATCATCGAAATCGCCGTCAACATGGGCGTACCGGTCATCAACACGGAACTGTCAGGCGATCCGAACCAGCAGGAAATCTGCAATGGCATGTGGTTTCGCTCCATGGAGGAGCTGCTGCCCATCATTGAACGCGAGGGCCTGCGCGTCGAGATTCAGTCGCATCCGTACGACTTCTGCGAACTCAACGATGAAACCTGCGACATGGTCAAGTCCTTCCGTTCCAAAAACCTCGGTTACGTTTATTCTTCTCCGCACGGCTTTTTCTACGACCAGGGAAAAGGCGATGTCCGCCATATGCTCGCCTACGCCGGTGACGAACTGACCCATGTACTGTTCGCCGATACGTACAACCAGACTCTCGACTGCCGCTACATCTTAAATCCGCCAACGCTGAATCAGCGAGGCCGCGAGGATGTATCCGTCCATCAGCATCTAAACCTCGGCATGGGCGATGTCGACTTTGACGGCATCTTTGAAACCCTGCGCCAGATGGATTTTGCCAACAAGCAACTCCGATCGGACGCTCCGAAAGTCGGCGGCGACAACATTGCCTGCGTCTCCATCTTCGGCTTCCCCGAAAAGATGGCCGAATGGGCACCGCAGGCACGCGAACGCATCGAGAACGAACTGCTTAAGAAATAAAAACAAAAAGGAGATTCCAATATGTCTAAACCAGAAGATGTTGCATTCGAAATTATCGCAGCGGCCGGTGATGGCCGTGCCAAAGTTGCAGATGCATTAAAACAGGCACGCCGCGGAAACTTTGGCGATGCCGAAGAGAGCCTTAAGGCAGCTGATGAGTATTTGCTCAAGGCACATAGACTACAGACAGAAGAACTACTGCAAAAAGAGGCCAACGGTGAACTGAAAGGACCGTTTAACGTACTCATCGCTCATGCCCAGGATTACGTCATGACCGGCATGGCCATGAAAGATATGGCAAGTGAAATCGTCAATCTCTACACACAAATTCGTGCAAAGTAACCATTCTTTTCCTGCCACTTCTTTTTCCTAATACCATCTCACTAGAATATGTCGTAAAAAGCGGTCCGCTGACTGATGCTAGTCGGCAGGCCGCCTTTGCTGTAAGGGGCATGTACTTTACAGCTCTTGCATATATGAATCATGCAGGTTCTCTTGCCCACTTGAAAAAACAACGAGGGCACGACCTATGCTAAAAAGCTGTCGTGCCCTTACTTTTCTATATATGAATATGCATCCTTAGATATTTTTTCATCCGGACCGAGAATCCCTGGGTACCCTTGGTAATCTAAACCATGCGCCGACCTACAGATAAACTACCTGCAATGCTTCCAAAATAAGGCATTTCTTCGGCAAACAAAATGTAAGAAAAACCATATCATCAGTCAACAACAAAGATACTATTTATCTCGCAAAACCCGTATAACTATTACAGAAAAAGTATACATATAACCATCTAAAATCCGTATGTTTCCTTATCCCCAGTGTTTCAAATCTACGCACCCGTTGGGGAGCGGCTCTGTTCACCGACGACACTGTAGTCATTGCAGGGGTTTCAATCCACGCACCTGTTGAGGTGCGACACAAAATTTTTATTTTCCTGTGTTTTCCTTGATATGCAATGCAGCTAAATCCCCACTGACAGTCCCTATATAGCAGTCATTAGGGATTTACTTCGTCCGTCTCTCTATCTATGGCATTTTTTATCGGGAATTATCATGGCCACTTCCCTTTCGCATTATAGTCTGACCGAGCCTTCTTAAGATTATTATAGCATAAGTAATCCTTCTTTTAGTAAGCAAAAACACCGTATTCCTCATTCTTCGTTCTCCATAAAAATATCTTCTGTCAGATTCTCTGCCGCTCTCCCTATGGATTTCGCTGTATCTTACGCCTTACATTCTCTTCCGGAATGGCTTATAATAGAAACATTCCAGTACCTTGAGGAGCCTTATTATCATGAAAATCACGCAGATACTCTATACGAATTCCTTTTCGGGCCTCTCCTGCCGCGGCGAAGATCGTTTTCTGCCTTACGGCGAAGCCATCTGTCTTGCCGGCCGTCCCGTCCCGACAGCCCGATTATGGCAGAAATTAAAAGACAATCCGGCTGTAACCTTTCCCGATCAGACGGGCCTTATGACCGGCCAGTGCCAACTGACTCAGGAAAGCTTCACGCCGCGAAAAGCCGAATATACCCTGCACCGCAGCGATGACAACATTACGAAAGCTATTGCCTCCGTAACGATTGAGCAATTCTCTCGTCCGACGGCTATCAAAGGCCACAAGGTCCGCGGCCGCATCGCCGTCACCAACACGCCTGTTCCTTCCGATACAGCCGAAGCCTTAAAGCTTGCCGGCATCCTCGATACGGCCGGACAGATTGCCCTCGGCCTGGGCCTCATTCGCCTCGTCTATAATGATACGCCTCCCATCTTCGATGATGAAGCAGCCAGCCTGCGCGACGAATTGAACCAGACAAAAGCCGCCTTTCAAGCTCTGCAGGAAAATTACGACGGCTATGTAAAGACCTTGGAACAGTCTATTCAGGAATGGGAAGCTCGCTGCCCCCAAGAGGATTTAGAGCAAGGGGCCTTCCCCCTTCCTGACGACTACACGGTACGCCTCGAAAAAGCCGCCGATGCCCTTACGGTCTGTGTCGCCGGCGGCAGTGATTTATGGCACGAAAAAATTAAAACTCGCTTTCCCGAATGGACGATTTTGGAGAATAAAAATTTCGACGGCCAAAAACTGCAGGGAGCCGACGTTCTGATCATCAACACCAATCACACGGGCCATGCCTTGGTCCGAAAAGCTTGTCAGCAAGCTGCCTCGCAGGGCACGATGGTCTGCTACACCAGCCACTACAACTTAAACGCCGTCGCTGCCGACATTCTCTACGCCTTGGGAGAATAATCTCCCCTGTCGATTTACGCTCCAACCCAATATCTTATGCCTAACAAAAAAAGCCTTTCACAAACAAGCTGCTGCTCCTGCCTGTGAAGGGCTTTTTGCTGCCTTTATTCGATTAAACCAGATGTTTCGGTGCCGAGGAAATAGCCCCTTCGAGGCTTTCTTTTTCGGCAAAATAGATTCGCCGTGCCATTTCATCGACCTTATGGGTCAGCCACATATAGGCCGTCGTCCCCTCACGGTAATCGGCTTCGGCATACATGTCGATGCGGCCGTCTTCGCGCAGCTGATTGACTTGTTGAAAGGCCGTATCATTTCCCTTAGGATAGATGGCAAAGGTCGCGCCGCCGAATTTATTGATGACCGAAAAGGCCGGCACGTCGCTGGGGCCGTCGGCAATGTAGATCATATTCGGAAAGGCCACGCGGCGATAGGCGTCAGACATCTTGGCGTTGACATCGATGTCGGGCCGCTGAGGAACGCCCTTGTTGATTTCAAACAAGGCCCGCGTCTTGGTCGTGTTGTCGATAGTGTAGCCGATTTCGCTGATGACCTTCTGCTGATTTTCATCGACGCTTTCGATGAAGTCACAGCCCCAAATCGCTTCGACGTAGGGCATGACGGCCGATCCTTTGATAATGGCCAGCATCCCCGTACTGACGATATAGTGTTCTACTTTTATATTGTATTCCTGATAGCGAGGATTATTTTCTACGACAGCCTTGAGGTTTTTGAAAATATCGGGAACACCGGGATAATACTTCTGCTTTTCTCCAAAGCTCCGCAGCTTTTCATTGTTCAGTCCCTTAAAAGTCCCCTTGCGGGTCTCGTTGATGAACTGGTTCAAATAAATGGTATCGCCATTGACGCGAATGCCTTCTTCGGCATATTTCGCCGGCAGGGCATTGACTTCCCGCCAAAATTCGGTCTTATCGATATTATATTCTTCAAAAATCGGATCCTGCATATTCCCGTCGATGAGGGTCTTGTCAAAGTCCCAAATGACGGCGATGATGTTCTGCATAGGCTTCACCTCGCTGCTGCGCTCGAAGAAAAAAGGGCTTTACATTCGGTTAAAAGGAAAAAGTATCTTTCAGTCCCAACCAATTCTGGTCTTTATCACTCATGGTAAGGGGCGTCCCGTCGGCCAGGGTGTAGCCGGCAGCACTGCAAGTTCCATCATAGGTCCCCTTCAGGCCAGGCCAAACGATACCGATTTCAGGATCGTTCCAGGCCATGCCTCCTTCATCATTGGGATGCCAAAAGTCATTGACTTTATAACAAAATTCAGCGACGTCGCTGAGGACCAAAAAGCCGTGAGCAAAGCCCTCAGGAATGAGGAACTGCTTCTTATTTTCTGCCGTCAGTTCTACGCCGTACCACTTGCCGTAGGTCTTTGACTGACGGCGAAGGTCGACGGCGACGTCAAAGACGCTGCCTCGGACGGCGCGAACCAATTTGCACTGAGGGAACTGTTTTTGGAAGTGAAGGCCCCGCAAAACGCCTTTCACCGACATGGACTGGTTGTCCTGAACGAAGGCGATATCAAAACCGGCTTCTTCCATATCCCGCTGATTGTATGTCTCCATAAAGAAGCCGCGGTCATCGCCGTGAACGGCCGGGGTGATGATACAAAGGCCTTCAATATTTCCGACATTTTTTTCTACTGTAATCTGACCCATTTCGTGTTGTCTCTCCTTTTATATCCCGTAACGCCTGTATCAGACGGTTACTCTAAATAGCGCTTCAAGGCGTCCTTCCAATCAGGAAGAGGCGTAAATCCGGCTGCGACGAGCTTCTGTTTATCGAGGCGCGAATTGAAGGGGCGTTTGGCCTTCGACAGGCCGTATTCTGCCGTCGTGACGGGAATGACCTCAGTCTTATAACCGGCTTGGCGATAGATTTCGCAGGTAAAATCATACCAGGAAATATAGCCGCCCTCATTAGTCGCGTGATAATAACCGTACTTGTCCGTTTGGATCATGTCGACCAACAGGCGTGCCAAGTCAAAGGTATAGGTCGGCGTCCCGATCTGATCATTGACGACTCGGACCGTATCGTGGGTCTTGCCGACATTCAGCATGGTCTTGACGAAGTTTTTGCCGTTCTTGCCGAAAACCCAGGCAATGCGGACGATGAAATACTTGTCCAGCGTCTGTGATACGGCCAGCTCCCCTTCGAGCTTGGTCTGGCCATAGACATTGAGGGGCTGGTAATCACGGCAGTCCGGCTGCCACGGTTCGCTTCCCTGTCCGTTAAAGACGTAGTCCGTACTGAGATAGAGCATCTTGCAGTCCAATGCTTTGCAGGCATCGGCAATGTGCTGAGTCCCGCCGGCGTTGACGGCGCGAACCTTGTCGACCAGTCCGTCGTCTTCAGCCATATCAACGGCCGTCCAAGCGGCACAGTGAATGACGGCGTCGGGCCGGACTTCATTCAAGACCTCCGAAACGGCTTCTTTATCAGTAATATCCAAGGAGCGATACGGTGCCTTGGTAACGGCAGAGCCATCGTCAAGGCCGCTGTATGCCGGCGCCAAATCGCTGCCGATACCGACATGGCCGCGAAGGGCCAATTCATTCATTACGTCATGTCCCAGTTGTCCGTTGACACCGGTCACGAAAATTTTCATAAGTTCACCCTCATTTCCCTTCGTCAGTTGCCTTAGCCTCGGTGTCCATACATCTCTTGATAATAGGTCTGGTATTCGCCGGAGACAATAGGCTGCCACCAATCCTTATGATCCAAGTACCAGGCGATGGTCTTTTTGATGCCGTCCGCAAATTTTGTTTCCGGAAGCCAGCCCAGTTCGTCGTGAATCTTCGTCGGGTCGATGGCGTAGCGGCGGTCGTGGCCTTTGCGGTCAGTTACATGCTGAATCAGTCTTTCGTCTTTGCCCAGCTCCCGGCAGATCAAGGTGACGATGTCGATGTTCTTCATTTCATTGTGGCCGCCGACGTTATAGACTTCGCCGACACGTCCTTTTCGGATAATGAGGTCGATAGCCCGGCAGTGATCTTCTACATAGAGCCAGTCACGGACGTTAAGACCGTCGCCGTAAACCGGAAGGGCCTTATCATTCAAAGCGTTGATGATCATGAGAGGAATCAATTTTTCCGGAAAATGATAGGGCCCGTAGTTATTGGAGCAGCGGCTTATACTCACAGGAAGGCCATAGGTCCGGTGATAAGCCAGAACTAACAAATCAGCCGACGCCTTCGACGAGCTGTACGGACTCGAGGCATGAATCGGCGTCGTTTCCGTAAAGAACAGGTCCGGACGGTCCAAGGGCAAATCACCGTACACTTCGTCCGTCGATACCTGATGATAACGCTGGATGCCGTACTTACGGCAGGCATCCATGAGCACCGCCGTGCCCATGATGTTCGTTTCTAAGAAAATCGAAGGATTTTCAATAGAACGGTCGACGTGAGATTCTGCCGCAAAGTTGACGACCATGTCCGGCTTTTCTTCTTCAAAAAGCTGATATACGGCCTTACGATCGCAGATATCGGCTTTGACGAAGCGAAAATTCGGCTGTTCCATGACCGGCTGCAGCGTCGACAAATTGCCTGCATAGGTCAATTTATCCAAGCAAATAATCCGATCTTCCGAATGTGTTTTTAACATGTAAAAGACAAAATTAGAACCAATAAATCCAGCACCGCCGGTGACGATGATATTCATGAAAAAGTTCCTCCCATTTCTCGATGTATCCTGCACATAGAATTCCTTGGAGCGATGAAATTATTCGTCCCGCAAGAACCGGCCTTCGGCAACTTTTTTCAAGTACTGTCCATAAGGGCTCTTGCCGTATTTTTCAGCGCTTTCTTCGAGGACTTCCTTGGTGATCCAGCCGTGACCGTAGGCAATATCTTCCAAGGCGGCAATTTGAATTCCCGCCCGATTTTCCACGGCCTTTACGAAAGACGAGGCTTCACTCAGGCTGTCGACGGTTCCCGTATCGAGCCAAGCGTAGCCCCTTCCGAGGGTTACGACATCGAGTTTTCCTTTTTCCAAATAAATCTTATTCAAGTCGGTAATTTCCAGTTCACCGCGGGCAGACGGCTTCACTTGCTTGGCATACTCGCAGACGTGGTGATCGTAGAAATAAAGGCCCGTTACGGCATAGTTCGACTTCGGCTGCTGCGGCTTTTCTTCGATAGAAATAGCCTTTCCGTCGCCGTCGAATTCAATGACGCCAAACCGTTCCGGATCGTCGACATAATACCCAAAAACGGTAGCCCCTTCCTGCATCTTAGCGGCTTGCTGCAGATGACGGGTCAGGCCGGCACCGTAGAAAATATTGTCGCCGAGGATCATGGCGCACGGTTCCCCGTCGATAAACTCTTCCCCGAGGATAAAGGCCTGGGCCAAACCATCGGGAGAAGGCTGGACCTTATAGCTCAAATGGATGCCGTAATGAGAGCCATCGCCGAGAAGGCGTTCAAAGTTCGGCAAATCCGTCGGTGTAGAAATAATTAAAATGTCCCGAATCCCGGCCAACATCAAGGTCGACAAGGGATAATAAATCATGGGCTTATCATAGACCGGCAACAACTGTTTCGATGTTACCGTCGTCAGCGGGTACAGCCGGGTCCCGCTTCCGCCAGCCAATACAATACCTTTCAAAAGATCACTCCTCACTTATGCCTATTAAGTATACCATATTTCAGCTTTCTTTGCCCAACCTGAACGAACTCAGAATACTACATATTTCTAACATATCGGGTCATCAAGCTCGTCCTAAATCCGCAGAAGTCATTTCTGGAAACGATTAAGAAACATATCGTCAATTATGAAGATGCGGCAAGCAGTCCTAAAGAACTACTTGCCGCATCCATTCTTTCAACCCGCGCACCCAAAAGGGTGCGATACTGCTTCACAGAAGACAACTACAACATATATGTTTCAATCCACACACCTTCTTCAAGATTCACAAGAGGAAAAGGTGTGACACTTACTTTTTTATTATACCATTCCCACCATCGCCCTTTCAATCGCCACGGCCATTTAACTTAAAAAATAGGGCAACATAGTCACGAAAATACGACTTACATGTACATCCACGCACCCGTTGGGGTGCGACAATTTTCTACGCGCCGAACGACAACGATACGGGGTTTCAATCCACGCACCCGTTGGGGTGCGACGATGACTTCCTAAAAACACATGAAGCAATAACAGTTTCAATCCACGCACCCGTTTGGGTGCGACTGACGACGGAAAGATACACGGTTCTATTATCCCGTTTCAATCCACGCACCCATTTGGGTGCGACCCAACGTCGAAAGTCTGCGCATTGTCTTGGTCGCGTTTCAATCCACGCACCCGTTTGGGTGCGACCGGACCCGGTGCCGTTAGCTCGTTTCATGCCCATGTTTCAATCCACGCACCCGTTTGGGTGCGACTGTTGCAGGCTCCCCGTTAGTTATACACGCCAAAGTTTCAATCCACGCACCCGTTTGGGTGCGACTCGGCGTGGCCGTATTGGGCTTTTTGTTGGTTTTGTTTCAATCCACGCACCCGTTTGGGTGCGACAGCGACAACCCATGTTTCCTCAGCTACTATCCTGATAAAATTGGGCTGTATTCCCACTTTTATACTAAATCGCCTTAATTTTCTTCCTATTTTCTCTTTATATCTCCTTTAAAACCCCACAAATCAGCCTGAAAATGGAATGTCCTTCCCTTTCGCACCTTATATGATGAGAGTGCTTTCAATGTCATAGGCCGGCTTGGCTCCGACGTGTTTGACCTTTAAGTCCTTTGTCTTTCCCAAGTAATAGAACCGCAGACTATCCTGAGCTTCGTCAATAATCTTGATCAGCTTCAGTTCCAGCGTCTTGCACTGGGCCGGATCTACCTTGCATTCAAAAACGGAGTTTTGAACGCGCTGTCCGTAGTTTTGGCAGACCTTTGCTACCTTTCGCAGACGGCTTTTTCCGGCGCTGTCGACGGTGCTGATATCATAAGTTATTAAGACGTACATAGCCATCCCTACTTCCATAAAAACGGCGGGTATCCGTCTAAATCGCCGCGCAGATACCGTGCCAACAATAAGGCCTGAGCATGAGGAACGAGCCCCCATTTTATCTTTTCCTGCAAAAAAGGATGCTGAATCATTTCTTCTTTATGGTCGTGCCAGTACGACAAGACTTTTCGGCGTCCTTCGTCGGTAAGTAAGACGGCGCCTCCGTCTTCCTGATAAAAATCGCTGCCCTTGATTTTCTTGGTGTTGACCATGGCCAGGGCCGTGCGGTCCACCATGACCGGCCGAAGCTCTTCCATCAAATCCAAGGCCAGAGACTGACGTCCCGGACGGTCGCGATGGAGGAAACCCACGTAGGAATCGAGACCGACGCCCTCTAAGGCTGCGCCGGCATCATTGGCCAACATGGCGTATAAAAAGGACAATAAGCAGTTCATTCGATCTAGGGGCGGCCGCCGGTTGCGTTCTGTAAAGAAGAAATCTTCTTTTTGATTGAGTATCATAGCATCGAAAACGGAAAAATAAGCTGCTCCGGCCTTTCCTTCAATACCTCGTATTTCGTCCAGATCCGCTGCCGAAAGCAGGGACCGGCAAGCCTCTTTCATAAGGGCCGACGTCTTTTGAAAATCTTCCATGGGCAGCCTCATTTCGTGGTCGCGCATCATGCGTTCCAATACCCAGCGACCATTATAGAGCTTCCCTAAAATAAAGGCCCGTGCCAGGGAAACACTCCGTTCCTCACAGTCAGACCAGCGGTACTGCTCTTTGCGAAGCAAGACGTTGCCGTTGGTCTTGCCGATGACTCGTGCCTGAAAACGGCCTTGCGGCGACATGAAATTCAAGGCGATGTTCATATCGGCACATTTTTTCATCAAGGCCGGGCTGGCTCCCAGATAACTGAAGGTTGTGATCTGCTCAAAATTATGCAGGGGAAATCGAGCCAGGGCAGCCTGATCTTTTAAGACGACGATATTCTCTCCGTCTAAAGACAGGTAGACCCCGTCCGTCGTTACAAATAAGGTATTCAATAAGGGCTTCATTCGACCAGCCTCTTTTCTAAATAAGCCTGAACCGAGGTATCCGGCTTTAATTTCGGTATACAAACATCCTGCAGGGAGCATTTTCGGCATCCCTTACGCCGCCTTACTTTAGGCGTGTATCCACGTTGAATATATTGGCGCATCTGTTTCAGCAGCTCGATGATGGTTTCCCGCTGCTGCTCTGAAAATACCGTTTCCTGCCGACGCCTCGTTTCTCCGTAATAAATATAGCCGTAGGGAATAGTCGTACAGAACATCTCTTCCAAACAGAGTGCCTGTAATTTCAGTTGAAGAACATCTTCCTCGCCCTCTTTCGGCCGTCCCCGCTTATATTCGATGGGAATCACTTCGTAGGTCCCGTTAAAAGCCGGAATGAAGACACCATCCTTCTTTTCATGGAGTTCTACGATATCACAATCGCCGGAAATCCCTAAGGATGCAGAAAAGACACGCATCCCCCGTACGATAATCTTCCCCTTTCGCTTTTCCCGGCTCATGGGGTCATGAGCCTTATCGTGCAGGGCATGGCCCTCGATGGTCAAGACATTTTCCTGCCACTGCCCTTCAAGGTAATCCAAGGCCCACTGGCGCGGACAGAAGGCAAAATGCTGAATTTCTGCAATCTGTAAATACTCTTCTTCTGAATAAGTTCGATTCTCCATGTTATCACCTGTTTCAAAACGAAAACATCCTTTCTTAATGAATTCGCCGCAGACAACAAAAAACCCTGCAAAATTCATTGCAGGGTTTGGTGATTGTTATAACAGATTAGTTATTAACGTGGGTTCTCCAGTATTCCGTGGCGCCCGTAATGTCAGCGATTTTCCAGAACAAGCCGTCAAAGAAGGCCTGGTTGTTTTCCGTCATTTCTTGTCTGACGTTTACGCCATTATGCATAACTCGGTCGACGGAGATATAGCGTTCGGAGTTGCCCGTGTAGGTCGAGAAGGTAACGTTGTACGGGTCGAGCTGGCTGATAGCAACGTCGCCGCTGCCTTTCTGTACTTTGTAAACCAATCCACCTAAAGCAGGAACACTGCTTTCACGGTTGGAAAAATAGGTGCTGGAAGGATCCAGATAATAGTTACTGTCTTCATCAGAGCCGATAAACGGATAGGTTCCGTAGAGAGGCGCCGTGGAATATGACGATTGACCGGCAGGAACTATCGTAGCTGCAAAAGAAGTCGACGACACAGGAAGTAATACTGCGGCTAAAACCCAAAACATTGCAATTAACATACTTTTTTTCTGCATAGTAACATCCTCCATTTCCAGTTTTCAAATGCTATTAAAAATTACTTTTTGTTATTATAACACAAATCAAATAGTCAGTCTAGATAAAATGTATCCTCTACCAACGCTTTTGTCTTATTGCACGGCAATGAATACTTGACTGATAAACCGCTCCGTTCCAGGTATTATACCGTACGTCCCCCTCAAAATCACCAGCTCATTTCCGCCGCACATCCCCTGCTTCAGCCGATATCGGGAGTCCTCTTTCAGTCGGATTTTTTCATTATTGCCACAAGGATATTCTTATATTACCTTATTTAAGTGTATAATTGGTATAATAAAGACAAAAATTTGGTATAATAGAACCAATCCATCTCGACTCGATAATTGGGAATATAGGAAAGACGGCAAGTCCCTTATCGCAGCGAAATTTAAAGAAAGCAGGTGTTATCCATGAACGTTTCAAAAGAATCTCAATTCGAAGGATCGGTACTCGGTTTTATCGGCTACTACCTGATCATGACCCTCCTGACGATATTCACCTTAGGCATTGCCTATCCCTGGGGCTTCGTCATGTTCCAGCGTTGGCTCTGCCGCAATACGGTCATCGACGGCCACCGTCTCTATTTCGACGGAACGGGGGCCCAACTCTTTGGCAATTACATAAAATGGTGGTTCTTCACGGCAATTACCTTGGGAATCTACGGATTCTGGCTCTACAATAAGATGACCAATTGGCGAGTAAAACACACCCACATGGTATCGTCAGGAGACAGCCTCGAAACCTAATAAGGAAATGAGGATGAACTCGCAGCAATCACAAAGCCGCGAGTTCATCCTAAAGGGCTCACTGCCGGAAGCAATCTATTCTGACCTTGGATTGTGTGAAAGGATTACAATATCGCCCCCGCCTGACTGGAAGATATGTATCCCTTCGGAAGGCACGATCAATGCACGAAAAACACTGTTGGGGTAGATGTTGGGGTAGAGAAAACCCTCAGCCAATAGAAATTATAAAAAAGAAAGCCGCACTGTTAAACCTATAAAAGGCTTAACAGTGCGGCTTTTCGTATGGCGGAGCGGGTGGGATTCGAACCCACGAGACCTTTCGGCCTAACTGATTTCGAGTCAGCCCCGTTATGACCACTTCGATACCGCTCCACAAAAGACTTAATTAGTATATCACGGTACATTCTATTCGTCAAGTAATTTTCCCGTAAGTTCCTCATCGTCGCCAGAAGAGCTGCTCTTTTAAACCGTCTTTGCCAGCGCGCTTCCTTGGGGTGGAAGAGGTATCACGATGGGATTCCCCATGAACGGAGGTGAAGTCACCTCCATTCACAGCGAATCTTTATCGGGAGCATCCGAAATTTTCCGAATAAAGATAGCTTACAAGGTTTCACCCTTTGTCGTTTTCACCCAGTCATTGGCGATGTCGGCAAATTCTTGGAGCGACAAGGTTTCACCCCGGCGCTGACCGTCGATCGATGCAGATTCCAAGACCTTGGCAATCTGTTCCTTAGTCATGCCCGTATTCTTTAAGGCATTGGACAAGGTTTTCCGCCGCTGCTGGAAGGCCGCTTTGACGACCGAAAAGAACCGCTTTTCATCGGTCAGTTCTACCGGCGGCTGTTGGCGGACGTCCATGGCGACGACAGCCGACGTAACTTCCGGTGCCGGCATGAAGCATTTCGGCGAGATTTCAAAGAGCATCTTCGGTTCCGTATAGTACTGGACCGAAACCGAGAGAGCCCCGTAGATTTTATGACCCGGCACGGCTACCATCCGTTCGGCTACTTCCTTTTGAACCATGACGACGATCCGTTCAATAGGAAGTTTCTGTTCTAAGAGCTTCATGATGATCGGCGTCGTAATGTAATAGGGCAGGTTGGCACAGACCTTGAAGGGCTTGTGGTTCATAAGCGTTTCGATATCCGTACGCATGATGTCCCCGTGGACGACTCGGACGTTGTCGTAGTGTTCCAGTGTCTTGTCGAGGACGGGCAGCAGATTATCGTCCAATTCGACAGCCGTAACGGCAGCTCCTGTTTCGGCCAAAGCCTGGGTCAGGGTGCCGATGCCCGGCCCGATTTCAAGAACCGGATCGCCTTCACTGAGATCCGCCGCATCGGCGATGTCATCGACGACACTGTGACGGATGAGGAAGTTCTGCCCTAATTTTTTATTCATGCGCAGGCCAAAGCGGTTGACGACGTAGCGGACGACGTCGGGATTAGATAAGTCGACTTCTTTCATTATTTCACCTCATCGATCTGGCGAATAGCCTGGTCCCACTCCTGGCGGGTAACACCGTAATGATTTAATCGTTTTAAAAACTGCTTGGCATTGCCGTAGCCGATGCCGAGAATGGCCCCGACTTCAGCCCGACGGTCAGACGCGTCAGGACTGCCGTTCAGGCCTGCCCCGGAAAGGTCGCTCATGGAAAAGATTTCCTGGGGCTCATAGACGGCAGAGCGGACCTTGGATAAGGCCAGGCGGATGGCTTCAGGAGAAGCCTGTTCGACGCCGAGGTCGTCGTTGGCAATGGCATCCTTCCGGGGAATAAAGGCGTGCTTGGCTTCCGGAAAGCGGTCGGTCAGAAACTTTCGAATCTGTTCGCCCGCCCGGTCGGGATCGGTCAAAATGATGATGCCCCGCTTTTCATAGGCACAGCGAATCTGATCCAGCGTATGGGGTTTTAAGTTGAAACCATCGGTCGTAATCATGTCGACGTCAATGTGACTGGCCCGGATACGGGCGACGTCAGACCTTCCTTCGACGACGAGGACTTCCTTAATCATGAGCCGCTCCTTCCCGATGTTCGGCGATGTACTGGGCGGCGCTTAAGATGGCCAGTACATTGTGTTCAAAGACGATGCCCCCTTGGAGGTAAATCATGTACGGTTCGCGAATGGGACCGTCAGCCGACAGCTCAATCGACGAACCTTGGACGAAGTCGCCGGCTGCCATGATAATCTTATCGGCATAGCCCGGCATATCATCAGGAATGGGCGTTACATGAGCATCGACAGGCGAAAAGCCCTGGATTCCCTGGCAAAAGAGGCACATATTCTGCTCGTTTTCTAAATAGATAGTCTGAATCAAATCGACGCGGGGCGTCGTAACGGCCGGCGATACGCGAAAGCCCATTTTCTCAAAAACGGCAGCTGCAAAGACTGCCCCTTTAATGGCCTGAGCCGTTACGTGAGGCGCCATGAAAAATCCCTGGAAAAAGAGGCGGTAACCGGCAGCATAGGAACCGAGTTCGTCGCCGAGTCCCGGAGCCGTCAGGTAGTCGGCTGCGGCTTCGACTAATTCGGTCTTGCCGGCGATATAGCCGCCCGTAGGGGCAATACCGCCGCCGGGATTCTTGATGAGCGAACCGGCGATGATATCGGCTCCGGCTTCGATAGGTTCCCGTTCAGCGGCAAATTCACCGTAGCAGTTATCGACGAAGCAGATCGTCTTCGGGCTGACTTTTCGGACGACGGCGATAATCTTTTCGATATCTTCGATGGTGAGCGATGCCCGCGTGCTGTAGCCGCGAGAACGCTGGATGAGGACCAGTTTCGGCTGCTTTGCGCCGACCTGCTGTTCAATACCGGAAAGGTCATAAGCATTGTCCTTCAAAGGAACTTCTTCGTAGGCGACGCCGATTTCTTTCAAGGAGTGCGGCGTATGGCGGGCATAGCCGATGACGCCCTGCATCGTATCGTAAGGAGCCCCGACGAGGCTCATCATAAGGTCCCCCGTATGGAGGAGGGACAACAGGACCGTCGCCAAAGCATGGGTGCCGGAAACAAAATGAGGCCGGACCAAGGCTTTTTCCGCCTTGAAGACCCGGGCAAAGACTTCATCGAGTTTTTCCCGGCCCATGTCACTATAGCCGTAACCCGACGTGCCGGCAAACTGATAGGAAGAAATTTGAGCTTCCTTATAGGCTTTCAATACTTTTTCCGTATTTTTCAGACAAATGGTGTCAATGCGTTCAAACTGAGGGGCACACTGTGCCAGTGCTTCTTTTCGTAAAACTTCTAAATCCAGAGACAATGTCGTTGATTCCTTTCTATCTATAAGCTAAAAATTGATATCCTCCAAAACAGCGGTTATCAATCCTTGTTCGTTATCATAGTGATCCTTATCGTACCAGTGAATATATGGCATCCGCTTGAACCAGGTCAGCTGGCGCTTGGCAAAATGCCGCGTCCGGGCCTTGATTTGACGAATGGCCTCGTCAAGGGGCATCTGCCCCAGGACGTACTGCCCCAGTTCCTGATAGCCAATGGCTTTCATGGCCTGGCTGTCCAAAGAAATGCCAAGGTCCAACAGGTGCCGGACTTCATCGACCCAGCCGTCATCTACCATGACGTCGACCCGCTCTTCGATGCGGGAATACAAAACTTCCCGCGGCAGGCGAAGGCCGATGACATAGGCGTCATAGACGAGGTCATGAGCCTTGCCCTGACGGACGAAAGAGTGCCCTTCCCCCTGCTCGATGGCGCTGACCAGCCGGGTCAGGCGATGGGTGTTGGACAGGAGTTCGTGCCAGTCCGGCGGCTCCCAATCCGTTTCTTTCCGGATATAGTCTTTGAGGGTTTCCTCATCGAAGCCTTCTAACTTGGCCTGAGCTCGCCGTTTATCGGCTTCCGTCATCCGCGAGGTCTGAAAGTCATAGCCTTCGAGGAGGGACTGGACGTAGAGGCCCGTACCGCCGACGAGGATAGGAATTTTCCCTTCGCTATTAACAGCCGTAATGGCTTCGCCAGCCATCTTGCAGAATTTAGCCGCTGAATAAGGCTCATCAGGGCCTGCGATGTCGATCAGGTAATGGCGGTAACGGGCCAGTTCATCCGCCGTCGGTTTTGCCGTGCCGATATCCATATGGCGATAAATCTGATAAGCATCGCCGGAAACGAGGTCCGTTCCGTAATGGTCGGCCAGAGCAAAGCTGAGGGCCGTCTTTCCGACTGCCGTCGGACCGATGATGGCAATTACTTTTTCCATGATTCACACTCCAATACGGCATAGCCAATATGGCTGTATTTGCCGCCATACAATTTCGCCTGGGGGAAATCCCGGCACAGCTGCGTAAAGTCCCGCTCTTTAATGACGACCCGGCGCCGCGCCTTCTGAATAGCTTGTTCAATGAGGTCCGGCGTAAGACTGCCGTGATTCATAATGGCCCGCACGGGCTGGAATTGGCAGCTCCCTTCAACGGGGCGCTGGAACATGGGGTCAAAATAGAGGACATCGTAATGAGGGCCCTCATCGTTTTTAAGATAAGTGCGGTAATCGCCGCGGCGAAGGGAAATGCGGCGCAGTGCCGCCGTGATGTCGTCCTTTTCATGGACGAAATGAGAAAAGCCCCAGGACGTTACGGCCGCCAGGAGGGGCGACACTTCTAAGGCCTCTACCACCGATCCCTCGGGAAGTCCGAAGGAAGCGACGATGGAGTCGGCGCCAAAGCCGCAGGTGCAGTCCAGAACCGACAAGGGCACATCCCCCGGAGTCCCGCCCTGAAGGGCCGTCAACAAATGATCCGGCTGGCCCTTTCGGATGTGCTGCGTCCGGAGTTCAGCCATATTGAGGCTGAAAAAATGACTGCCTTCGGGACGGTCGATCTGCGGTCCCCGCGAGGAATAGACGAGAAAATTCGGCCCGTAGTCGGCCATCAAATCGGAGATGGTCCTCTTTCGCCGCGGCACAAAGGAAAAACCCATTTCTTCGGACCAGGCTCTTCCCTCATCCTGCAATTTTTCTTTGGCCTTCAAAGAAGGCACGACGTATATCATGGGCCTCATGTCCGTTTAAAGAGATGAGCCAATTCTTTTGGCGTAAAGCGGATGATGATCGGCCGGCCATGGGGGCAGACGTATGGCTTTTCTGTATGGAAGAGATCGTCCAGAAGCTGCTTCATCTGCCGAATGTTGAGGCGGTCTCCGGCCTTTACGGCACCGTGACACGAGAGATAAGCCAGGGAGCGGTGGCGGACCATGGCCTTATCGGGCTCCTTCTGATCGTGGAGGAGCTGGCAGATATCCTTCAAGGAATCGGCGATGTCGCTGCTCTGCAGGTCGCAGGGGACTTCTTCGATACGAAGAGTCGACGGCCCGGCTTCGGAATAGGCATAGCCCAGGTCGGAAAAGACATCCTGCCGCTCTAAGAGGAGGTTCATGTCGTCGCCGTCGACTTCGATGAATTCCGGCGTCAACAGCTGCTGACTCGGCATCCGTTCGACGCGACGGCAGAAGGTATCGTAGCGAATTCGTTCGTGGGCCGCGTGCTCGTCGACGATGTACAGATCCTGCCCTTTCTTGGCAACGATGAAGCAGTCGGCTACGACGCCGAGGGGAATGAAAACGTCGTCATCGCCTTCAAAGACGATTTTCGGCACCTCTTCCCCAGGCCCTGCCGCAACGGCTTCCGTCGCGCCGCCCTGGCCGTGCTGAGCCAAGGCCTCTGAAAAGAGGCGGCTGCTGTCGCTCGAACGAGACGGCGGTTCATAGTTCCGCTCCGTTCGAGGAAAAGACGAAGCAGGCCGACTGGTAAAGGAAAGGGTCGGACGCGATTCTTCCCGCAGGGCATCTTTTTCTTCCGGAGGAATAACTTTGCGCTCCCCTTCAAAGAGCGTCGGAATCGCCGGTTTGGGAGCTTCTGTCATCGGTGTAAAGGCCTTTACGACAGGCGCCGCTTCTGAAGCCCCAAGGCGTATTTCCTCGACAGCCGGTCGTTCTATCGTCTTTTCTTGCGACGGCGGCTCAATGGTCTTGGCCATATCTTCCGGCTTTTCCTGAGCCACGAGAGCCGTTACGATGCTGCGGTAAATGGCTCGATAGACGGCCTGTTCGTCAGAGAATTTAATTTCCGTCTTAGCCGGATGGACGTTGACGTCAATGACGGCCGGGTCGACGCGGAGGTGGAGCATGGCAAAGGGATAGCCCGATTTGGGCAGCATGGCATGGTAGGCGTTGTCGATGGCCTTGAACATCAAGGGGTTGTGGACGATGCGCTGATTGACGATGCACGTCTGCCAGCCGCGGTTGCTCTTTAGGACCGACGGTTTTCCGACGTAGCCTTCGATGGTAATCCCGTCTTGATCATAGGAGATGGCAAAGACTTCACGGGCCACTTGGGCACCGTAAATGTTGGCAATCGTCTCCCGCAGATCGCCGGTACCTCCGGTCTTCATCGTCGTACGGCCGTTATTGGTAAAAGTAAAGGCAATGGACGGGTTGGCTAAGGCCAATTTGGTCACCATTTCAGAAATTTTGGAGCTTTCCGTCCGCTCGCTCTTTAGGAACTTCCGCCGCGCCGGCGTATTGTAGAAGAGATCGCTTACTTCCATCGTCGTCCCGACGGGAGCGCCGGCCTGGTCTTCTGCCGTAATGACGCCGCCGTCGAGGAGGAGATGGGTTGCAAAGTCGTCACCTTCCTGACGGGTCGTAATCTGCATGTGCGAAACGGCGGCAATACTGGGCACGGCTTCCCCGCGAAATCCTAAGGACGTAATGGAAAAGATATCTTCGACGGAACTGATTTTACTCGTCCCGTGGCGGATGATGCACTTTTTGGCATCTTCGGCACTCATGCCGCAGCCGTCGTCGGTAACCCGCATATAGGATTGGCCACCGTCGGCGATTTCCACTTCAACGGCACCGGCGCCGGCATCGATGGCATTTTCGACGAGCTCTTTAATACACGACGCCGGCCGTTCGACGACTTCACCGGCAGCTATTTTATTGCGCGTTGCTTCATCTAAGACATGAATGATTGAACTCAATGGATTCCACTTCCCTCTTTGGCATCTTTTTGCAGACTATATAAGAAAGAAATCGCTTCGATAGGCGTCATGCTGCTCACATCGACGCCGAGCAGCTTGTCGATAACGGGACTCGAAAAGAGGCTGTCCCCCATAGGCGACGGCTCGGTAACGACAACGGGTCTCGCCGGCATCATCCCGCCGCCTTGCTGTTCAAGTTCTTCGAGGATGACATCAGCCCGCTTCAAGAGGCTTTCCGGAAGGCCTGCCAGCCGTGCGACGTGGAGGCCGTAACTGCGGTCGGCGCCGCCGGGCACGATGCGGCGCAGGAACTTGATGTGTTTCCCTCGTTCCTTGACGGCAACGGTGTAATTCTTAATCTTCGGCGAGTCGTCGGCCATGGCGATGAGCTCGTGATAATGGGTAGCAAACAAGGTCAGGCCATGGACGTTTTTTAGGCAGTATTCGATGACCGCCCGAGCAATGGACATGCCGTCAAAGGTACTCGTTCCGCGGCCGATTTCATCGAGGATGAGCAGGCTGCGGCTGGTGGCGTGCTTTAAGATGTAGGACACTTCTTTCATTTCCACCATGAAGGTACTCTGGCCGGTCAAGATATCGTCGCTGGCGCCGATACGGGTAAAGATGCGGTCTACCGGGCAGATTGACGCTTCCTTGGCCGGTATAAAAGAGCCGGCCTGGGCCATGAGGACCAATACGGCCACTTGGCGCATATACGTCGATTTACCGGCCATGTTGGGGCCTGTAATGACCAGGATTTCGTGGTCGTCGTGATTTAAGTTGACGTCGTTGGGGACGAACAATTCATCTTTTAAATACTGCTCTACAATGGGGTGGCGGCCGTCTTTGATGCGAACGGCTGCCTTAGTATTGAGGGCCGGCCGGACGTAACGGTTGTCATAGGCCGCTTCTGCCAAGCTGTACAGGCAGTCGATGCGGGCGATGGCTCGGGCCGTTTCCTGCATGTCCGGGATGTGGGCCTGAATGTCACGGCGGATGTCGCCGAACAATTTGTATTCTAATTCCAGCATCCGTTCCTGACTGGTCAGGGCCTTTATTTCAAATTCCTTCAGCTCCGGCGTAATATAGCGTTCGGCATTGACCAATGTCTGCTTGCGCACGTAGTAATCGGGAATCGGTTTTGTGTTGGAATGGGAAATTTCAAAGTAATAGCCGAAAACCTTAGTATAGCCGATTTTCAGCTTAATACCGGTCTTTTCTTTTTCCGCTTCTTCTAACTGCTGCAAAAAGGCATGGCTGTTGGCGGCAATGGAGCGGATTTCATCGAGATCCGGCGAAAAGCCGTTTTTGATGACGCCGCCGTTGCGGATAACCAACCCCGGTTCATCCTTGATGCCCCGGCATAAGAGGTCGTAGACGTCGTCATGGGTTTCCAGTCGGCCATTGAGACTGTGCAGCAAATCGGCTTCGGCACCGGACAAGACCTCTTTCAATTGAGGAATGACAGCCAAAGATTCGCGCAGGGCAACCATGTCCTTCGGCGTCGCCGTCCCCGTTTCGATACGCGTCAAAATCCGTTCGAAATCGTAAATCCGGTCGAGGACGTCGGCCAGGTCCTGGCGCATGATGTCGTGGAGGACCAGGTCTTCTACGGCATCTTGACGCCGCGTAATATCGGCGATGCGGATGAGCGGTGCTTCTAACCACTTGCGAAGAAGCCTTCCGCCCATGGCCGTATTGGTCTTGTCGAGGACGTCGAGGAGGGTCCCCCGGCGGCCGCCGTCGCGGACATTCTGGGTAACTTCCAAATGGCGCAGGCTGGCGGCGTCGATGACCAGGCGCCGTTCATTGTCGATATGTTCTAACGAATTGATGTGGGACACATCGGACTGCATGACGTCGCTGACATAAGCCAGGAGCATGCCGATGCAGGCGCCGGCCCGGGCAGCAGCGGCAAAGGATTCCGGCTGAAAATACGGCCGTGCCTGTTCCCGATAGTCAACATCGTCATCGACGGCAAAGGCCGTCACCGTGCACTGGGAAAGGTGCCCTTTCAGATAGCGCTGAACCTTTTCCATATGCTCGTCCATGTGGGCATAGATGAGTTCGCTCGGCTCGTAGACGGCAAGGATGTCAAACAACACGTCGCCCATCTCGGAGGCAGCGCAGTCAGCCCACAGGCATTCGCCGGTCGTAACGTCGGTCAGGGCAATGGAAATGATGCCCTGTCCTTCAGTCAGGCAGCCGATATAGTTGTTCTGTTTCGATGCGACGGCGTTTTCAAGGGTAATCGTCCCCGGCGTGATGACCTTGATGATCTTCCGTTTGACGATGCCTTTAGCCAGTTTCGGATCTTCTATCTGCTCACAAATCGCAACTTTATACCCTTTCTGGACTAAGCGCTCAATATAGGTATCGGCCGAATGAAAGGGGACGCCGCACATAGGGATTTTCTCCTTATTGCCGCCGGCCCGGCCGGTCAATGTCAAATCGAGTTCGCGCGATACCGTCAAGGCATCGTCAAAAAACATTTCATAGAAGTCGCCGAGGCGGAAAAAGAGGATTTTATCTTGGCACTGCTCTTTGACTTCCATGTACTGCTCCATCATGGGCGTTAATTTTTTCCCTGCCAAAGTCTCACCTTCCTTAGTGTACTAAGTGGCCTTTGAGAACCCACGTCTGGCCTTTGTCGACGGCGACGGGGACGGTATCGCCGATGGCGACGGACCCGTCATTTTCCCAAATAATCATCTTATTGCCCGTAGTCCGGCCAAACCAATGACCGGCGTCATTCTTCGTCGGACCTTCGACGATGACGTCGTAGACGCGGTTCTCCATCTCTTTATTTTTCTGTAAGCTGTATACGTTTTGGACATCCATCAGGCGCTGCAGACGGCGGCTCTTTTCATCCTGGGGAATCTGGTTTTCCATCGTCGCTGCCGGCGTTCCCGTTCGCGGCGAATAAATGAAGGTATAAGCCATGTCGTACTGGACGCGCTTCAAGAGCTCAAGCGTATCCTGGAACATGGCCTCCGTTTCCCCGGGGAAGCCGACGATGATATCCGTCGTCAGTACCAGGTCGGGCATGCGCTTTCTGGCGTAGTCGACGAGTTCCAAATAATGTTCCGTCGTATAACCGCGGTTCATCTTCTTTAAGAGTTCATCGGACCCGCACTGAATGGGAAGATGCATGTGATTGACGATTTTCTTGCTTTCGGCAATGGCATCGATCATGGCAAAAGTCATGTCCTTCGGGTGACTGGTCATATAGCGGACCCGTTCGATACCGTCAATGTCATCGACAGCCCGGACAAGCTTGGAAAAATCCGTTCCGTCCTTTAAGTCGAGGCCGTAAGAATTGACGTTCTGGCCGAGAAGGGTAATTTCCTTATAGCCTTCAGCGGCGACTTTCTTGATTTCTTCGACGATGGCCTCAATGGGACGGCTCACTTCGCGGCCCCGGACGTAGGGCACGATGCAGTAGGTGCAGAACTTATTGCAGCCGTTCATAATGGGAATCCAGGCAAAGAAATTTTGAAAGCGCTTGACCGGCATATCGTGGAAAGCCGGCAGACTCATATCGGCTTCCATGTAGTGGGCCTTCTTGCTGTTTCGCTTTTCGATGAGCTCAATGAGTTTATGAATGTTGTGGGTCCCAATGACCAGGTCGATATGCGGCGCCCGCTTAAAGAGCTTATCCTGCCACTCCTGAGCCATGCAGCCCGTGATGGCGATGATGAGATCTGGGTTTTTGGCCTTCAAATGCTTGAATTCGCCGATTTTCCCCAAGGTCTTATCTTCCGCCGTTTCCCGGACGCAGCAGGTGTTGACCAAGATGACGTCGGCCATGTCGAGGTCTTCCGTGTGGTGGTAGCCCAAGGCTTCCAACTGGCCTGCATAGTGCTCACTGTCAGACACATTGGCCTGACAGCCGTAGGATATAATATGATAAAATTGATTGCGCTGAAAATCCATGTATGTCTCTCCATTTATAAAAATCGTAATTTAGGTTTACATTACATGATAGCATATATCAGTATCCTGTGGCAAGAAAAAAGGAAGGGCCCTTTTTCCTACCAGATGTGCCTTTTGCCCCACGTCATAACGCGGTCTCAGGACCGAAAAAGCCCCTATAAGCCGGCGTGACTTATAGGGGCAAAGCACCTGTGGAGACAGGTTCTGTGTGCTTAATGAACGATGACTAATTCGTAGTCCCGCGTACCCAAACCGATTTTTTCCGCATGTTCCAAGGTCGTCTTCCAGTCGACGTTGGGGTTGCTGTCGAGGAAATGATCGTGGTGATGCTGCCAATCAGGCTGAGCCAAATTGTCGGACAGCTGGCTGTTGGGCATGGGAGCAGCCTTCTGACAGGCATCGACACAGGCTTGGTCGAGGGCAACCGGGTCAAAGGATGCAAACATGCCGATATTCGGCAGAATCGGTGCGTCGTTTTCGGCATGACAGTCGCAGTTCGGCGAAATGTCCATGACCATGTTGATATGGAAGCACGGACGGTCCTGACAGACGGCCTGAGCATATTCAGCCATTTTGCGGTCGAGTTTTTCGTTAGCATCCCATTCAACGGTCTGGATGGCGTCAAAAGCACAGGCGCCGATGCAGCGGCCGCAGCCCTTGCACAGTTCCTGATCGATATGAGCCACGTTGTCATCATAAGTAATGGCGTCAGAGCCGCATTCACTGGCGCAGCGATGACAGTTCCGACACAGGCTTTCATCGACGACGGGTTTGCCCGACGAATGCTGTTCCATCTTGCCGGCACGGCTGCCGCAGCCCATGCCGATGTTTTTAATAGCCCCGCCAAAGCCCGTCGATTCATGGCCTTTGAAGTGAGCTAAGCTGATGAAGACGTCGGCATCCATAATGGCCCGTCCGATTTTAGCGGCTTCGACGTATTCACCGTTTTTAACGGGAACTTCGACTTCATCCGTTCCGCGGAGGCCATCACCGATGATGATCTGACAGCCTGTCGTCACCGTGTTGTAGCCATTGAGGTTGGCACAGTCCAGGTGTTCCAGGGCATGTTTACGACTGCCCGGATAGAGAGTGTTGCAGTCCGTCAAGAAGGGGCGGCCGCCCAATTCCTTCACGAGGTCGGCAACGGCTTTGACATACTGCGGACGCAGGGATGCCAGACAGCCTAATTCCCCGAAGTGGAGTTTGATAGCCACGAATTTGCCGTCAAAGTTGATATTTCCGATGCCCGCCTTTTTACAGAGCTTCTGCAGCTTCTGTAAATTGTTCGTTCCTGGATGACAGCGAAAATCCGTAAAAAATACTTTTGATTGTTCCATAACCTTACCTCCTACCATAAATGACCTTAAACGGTTCTTTCTCATTATACGCCTTAGAGCATGCTCAAAGTCAAGAAAAAAGAAGGTTTGCCGCAAATGCAGCAAACCTTCTCTTTATATCGGTTATTACTGACCGCGGCGCATGGCCTTTTTGCGGTCGTGTTTGTCGAGGATAGCCTTGCGGATACGGATGCTCTGCGGCGTAACTTCGACGAGTTCGTCGTCATTGATCCATTCCAAAGCTTTTTCAAGGCCCATATCCTGAGGCGGCGTTAAGCGCAGTGCTTCGTCCGACGCGGAGGAACGGGTGTTGGTCAAGTGTTTCTTCTTGCAGGGGTTGACATCGATGTCGACGTCACGGTTGCTTTCACCGACGACCTGACCGAGATAAATTTCCTGGCCCGGTTCGATGAACATCGTACCGCGGTCCTGGAGGTTGAAGATACCGTAGCCCGTCGTCGTGCCCGATTCAAAGGCTACCAAACTGCCGCGGGTACGGCCCGGGATATCGCCCTTCCAAGGAGCATAGCCCTGGAAGACGTGGTACATGATGCCGTTGCCTTTAGTGGCCGTCAAGAATTCACTGCGGAAACCGATGAGGCCGCGGGCCGGAATGATGAATTCCAAGCGGGTGTAGCCGGAGATATCGGTCATGTTGACCATTTCAGCTTTACGCGTGCCGAGTTTTTCCATGACGGCGCCCATGAATTCAGGCGGAACGTCGATAGTGAGAGCTTCCAGCGGTTCGCAGCGCTGGCCGTTGATTTCTTTCGTAATGACGCTGGGCTTACCGATCTGGAGTTCATAGCCCTGGCGGCGCATTTCTTCGATGAGGACGGCGATGTGAAGTTCACCGCGGCCCGATACTTTGAAGGCATCGGCGCTGTCCGTTTCTTCGACACGGAGGGATACGTTGGTCTGGATTTCGCGGAACAGGCGGTCGCGGAGATGACGGCTGGTGACGTATTCCCCTTCCTGACCGGCAAAGGGGCTGTCGTTGACGTAGAAAATCATGGACAGGGTCGGTTCGTCAATGTCGATGCGCGGCAAGGCTTCCGGATTCTGCGGATCGGTAACGGTTTCACCGATCTTGAGGTCGGGAATGCCGACGATGCAGGCGATTTCGCCCATACCGGCTTCTTCCTGTTCGACACGCTTCAAGCCTTCATAGGTGTAGACGCGGCCGATTTTAGCCTTGCGCTGGCTTTCACCGTCGGTTACGACGACGTTCTGGTTAGCCCGCATTTTGCCGCGGACGATACGGCCGATGGCGATTTTACCGACATAATCGTCGTAATCGAGGGTCGTGACCATGAACTGGAGCGGGCCTTCGAGGTCGCCCTTGGGAGCCGGGCAGTGTTCGATGATCGTATTGAACAGCGGTTCGAGGTTGTCGCTGTCTTCATCCATAGAGGATTTGGCAATGCCGTCACGGCCGTTGGCGTAGACGACAGGGAAATCGAGCTGTTCGTCGTTGGCATCGAGTTCCATGAACAATTCAAGAACTTCGTCTTCGACTTCCGATACGCGGGCACCGGGTTTATCGATCTTGTTGATGACGACGATCGGCTTGAGCTGCTGTTCCAAAGCCTTGCGCAGAACGTATTTGGTCTGCGGCATAGGGCCTTCAAAAGCGTCGACCAGCAAAAGTACGCCGTCAACCATGTTCAGTACGCGTTCAACTTCGCCGCCAAAGTCAGCATGCCCCGGCGTGTCGACGATGTTGATTTTGACGCCTTCATGCATGACCGATGTATTTTTGGATAAGATTGTAATGCCGCGTTCACGTTCGATATCTCCCGAGTCCATGACCCGTTCTTCTACTTTTTCATTCGAACGGAAAACATGGCTCTGTTTGAGCATGGCATCGACGAGGGTCGTCTTACCATGGTCAACGTGAGCGATAATGGCAATGTTTCTAATATCTGTGCGTTCCATCTAATATCCTCTCTCTCATATAACAACATAGTTATAAACTAGGTTAGTATAGCACGAATAGAAAAAATTGTCCATGTTTTCAACGCGCCGGCATTAATTTTACATCTTTACTTAAATTTTAATTAAGAAAGACAACACAGCCCGGAAAGCAAAGCGCATCTTGCCTTCCGGGCTGTATCAAGATTTTCTATTTTATGCTTGGTTTTTGTGGAGCATGATTTGAAGGACTTCGTCGTCCGTCTGCTGCATCCCCTTGGTCGCCAAGAAGCCGACATTGCGCAGGCATTCATCGGCAGAGTTGGCAACGAGGCCGTCGGAGCCGGCAACGCGGACGTCGCTGAGGGCCAAGAGGACGGCTTCATAAGCACTGGTAACCGAGGCCAAGACCTTCATGCCGCAGCTGTTGGCAGCGCCGTCACAGACCATGCCGACGACGGATCCGGCCATCGTCGCCACGGCCTTTTCAATGACGTCTAAGGGATTGTCCTCAGCCAAAAGCCAGGCCATGCCGGCAGCGGCCCCCATCGCCGCCGTGACGGTGGCACAGAAGGCCGAGAGCTTAGGCAGGAAACTGTGGGCATAGATGGCGACCATACTGGACAAGGCCAGGGCGCGGACGCGTTTTTCTTCGTCGGCCTTTAAAAAGTCGGCTACGACGGTCACCGGCTCGGTAGCGGCAATGCCTTGGTTGCCCGACCCGGAATTGGTCATGGCCGGGAAGGCAGCGCCGCCCATGCGGGCGTCCGAGGCAGCGACGGAACGGATGCGGATGGCCTGCATCAAATCGTCGGCCAAGAGGCCCTTTTCAATCATTTTCTGCAGGCTGCAGCCCACTTTAAGGCCGTAATTTCCGGTCAGTCCCTCTTTCGACAAGTGGTCGTTGAGGCGTTCGGCCTCTATCAAAAAGGCGATATCTTCATACGGCACCTGTTCGGCAAATTCGACGATATCGGCTAACGTCAGGCCGTTTAGGAAGGCAATCTTGGGATCTTCTTCGCTGCCGGCTTCAACGCGTTCATCCAAAATCGGCCGACCGTCTTTTTCGATATAAACGATATTCGTATGGTCGTCGACGATGATGACCTGGACCCGGTGATTTTCGCCGTAGACGACGGCTTCGGCATAAAGCACATGAGGCGTATTGTCTTTAACGGAAACGGTAATCTTGCCGTCAGCGACATATTTCTTTCCGAGAGCCACGACGTCCGGCGTCAGATGCTGGAGCACCTGGAGGCCGGCATCGGCATCGCCGCCGAGGGCCCCGACGGCAGCCGCAATGGCAAGACCCGGCATCCCTGTTCCCGGCACGGTGACGCCCATGCCGTTTTTCATCAAATTGGCCGACACGAGACCGTCGATAAAGCGCACGGGCTCACCGAGTTCACGAGCCGCCGTCGCTGCCGCATAAGCCAGGGCAATGGGCTCAGTACAGCCCGTCGCCGGCGTTACATCTAATTTTATGATATCGATCATTTGCTTCCACACAGCCATCTTATCCATGGTACTAACCTGCCTTTTCATAAATTTCCCCGAACCCCTTCTTTATGATACTATAATAACATTTTTATAATGCTCACACAACATAACAGATCGGAATCACGGCCGCAGCACGAGGGACAAAACGGGCGAAAAAAAGGCAGCCTCCCGCCAACCGTCATGCCGCAAAAGGGCCATGACAACTGAAGGTAAGCTGCCTTTCGATATCGAGTTTTGGTAGCCCGACAGCCGCTGGGACTGTCCTTTAATCTTCTCCGATGATGCGGACTTCCGGTTCCAAATGGACGCCGTGAGCCTGTTCGACCCGAGCCTGCACTTCATGGATGACGTTGAGGACATCCTTGGCCGAGGCGTGACCCGTATTGACGACGAAGCCGGCATGCTTCACGGAAACCTGGGCATCGCCGCAGGACAATCCTTTTAAGCCGGTCTGATCGATGAGGGTCCCGGCAAAATATCCCGGCGGGCGCTTAAAGGTACTGCCGGCACTGTGCATCTCGAGGGGCTGCTTGCTGCGGCGGCGATTCATGAGGTCATCCATCTTAGCCTGGATTTCGTCACCCTTGCCGCTGCGCAAGGTCAATTCCACTTCGACGACAAATTCCTGAGACTTCTGGAATCGGCTCTGACGATAGGAAAAGCCGAAGTCCGGCGCTTCATAGGTGCGGACGCTGCCCTTGCGGTCTACGACCCGGACTCGGGACACGACGTGACTCATTTCACCGTCGTAAGCGCCGGCGTTCATAAAGACGGCACCGCCGAGAGTTCCCGGAATGCCGCAGGCAAATTCCATCCCCGTCAAGCCATTTTCCTGGGCGAACTGGCAGACGTCCTTCAGCATGTAGCCGGCACTGGCCAAGATCTTGCGGTCATGGCAGACCAAGGTCTTTTTCAAAGACTGGAGCTGAATGACGACGCCGCGGATACCGCCGTCGCGGACGAGGACGTTGGAACCGCCGCCAAGGACGGTGATGACCAGATCCAGTCGGCGGGCAGCCCGGATTGCCAAAGACATCTCCTTGACCGATTCGGGCAGCACTAACACATCGGCCGGACCGCCGACGGCGAAGGTTGTATGTTCACTCATCGGTTCGTTCAGCAGGATCCGTCCACTGGGAATGGATTTACTTAATTCTGAGACGAAAGTCGTCAGTGCATATTTATTAATCAAGGATGCTCATTCCTTCTGCCATTGAGTTCTGAATAATCTGAAATACTTCGCCGGCCATAGTCTGCCACTTATTATAGTGCGTCAAATATTCTACAGCCGTTTCGTTCTTTTTAACCAATTCGGCTTTCTGATTCAAAAGTTCAATTTTCTTACGAATCGGTTTGTCACCCATGGACTGGGCATAGGCGAGCTGTGCCTGGAGCATCAGAAAATCGCGGACCAATTTCTTGGTCTTTTCATCACTGTTGAGCTTCTCACCGGCTGCCAGGAGGGCTTTGTATTCTTCACATTCCTGAATGACGCCGGCCAACTCATGGGCCTTATCATAAATTTCCACGTTTACACCTCATTATCTCTAAAATAAACGGCCTTGACTAGGTAAGATTCTTGATGCCAATGCCGCTCTTGGCCAACCCCGGGAAGCCGAGTTGGCGCATGGCTTCATACGATACGATAGCGACCGTATTCGACAGGTTGAGACTCCGGGCATCCTCTACCATGGGGACGCGGAAACAGCGTTCGGGATTGGCCTTTAACAGGTCTTCCGGAAGGCCTTTGGTCTCCTTGCCAAATACGAGAAAATCATCTTCTTGGAACCGGATATCGGCGTAACACTGTTCCGATTTCGTCGTTAAATAAAAAAAGCGATGCTCCTTATATGTATCCAGAACTTCTTGAAAATTTTCATGAATCCGGACGTCGACGAGGGACCAGTAATCGAGCCCTGCCCGTTTTAAGTGCTTATCATCAATGGAAAAACCCAGCGGTTTTACCAAGTGCAGTGAAATGTGATTGGCTGCACACAATCGGGCGACATTGCCCGTATTGCCGGGAATTTCCGGCTCTACCATTACGATATGCATGTTATATCACTCTCCAATGGATATTGTACAGGATTTATACAGGAAGTACAAGAGGAACATTGCGTTTATGACTTTTTTATGGTACACTTATGAATAATAGTTATTATTTAATAGAAATACAGTTTTTCTGTAAATTTTTTAGAAAGAGGTGTCTTTTTATGGACAATTTTGACAACATTGCTCAGTATCCTATGTATTTCGCTCCCGGCTGTAGATTGCTGCAGCTGCAGCCCCAGATGGTTTCCGAAGTCTACGATTACCTGCGTCAGCTCTTCGGCAGCAACATGCATCTTTACACCCGCTGCTGTTTCCTCGATGACGCTAATCAGCACAACGACGAAGCCGTCTTCATCACCTTATGCGATACCTGTTTCAAAATCTATGGTGAAACCTATGCAAACCTGCATATGCGCGACTTCTGGAACGTCTATGACGAATACAAGGACGTCTATCCTCTCGGCGCCAAAGAAGCCGAACTCCGCGAAACCTTGAAGAACACCTTCTGTGGTTCGCTCCCGCAGAAACACGTTAAAGACTGGCTCGAAGAATGGAAGAAATGGAGCTTGAACAGTACGGAAAAAGACTAATTCGTCTTTAGGAGCAGAGGCTATCATGAAATTTAACTACTATGGTCATTCCGCATTCACCCTTTCTGATGACGTTACGACGATTCTCTTTGACCCGTTCATTACAGATAATCCCTGGACAGAAGTAAGTCCTACTGACATTGCCTGTCAATACATCATCATCACCCACGGTCACGGCGACCACTACGGCGATGCTGAAGCGATTGCCAAGGCCAATGACGCAACGATTATCAGTACCGCTGAAATTGCCAACAAGGCGGCTGATGCAGGCTGTAAAGCCCATGCCATGCATGTCGGCGGCAGTGCAGCCTTCCCCTTCGGTAGGGTACGACTGACTCCGGCCTTTCACGGTTCGGGCATTGCAGGCGGACTGGCCTGTGGTGTCATCGTCGAATTCGGCGGCAAACGCGTTTACTTTGCCGGTGATACCGGCCTCTTCTCAGATATGAAAATTCTCGACCGCTTCGGTCAAATCGATTGTGCCATCCTGCCCATTGGCGACAACTTCACCATGGGTATGGAAGATGCGGCGCTGGCGGCCTTATGGGTGCAGCCCCATTTCGTCATCCCCATCCACTACAAGACCTGGCCGATCATCGAAGCCGACCCGCAGGAGTACAAAACGTTAACCGAAACGAAGTACAACATCCCTGTACAGGTCGTAGAGCCGGGAACGACATATGAATTCTAACGCAAAAAGGAGCTGACTCTTGGCAGCTCCTTTTTTGTTCCCATCTCACGATAAAGGAAGGCGATTCATTGATTATTCCTTATTTTTATACCGATTTCCGCTGTAAAGCCGGTGACTGCAGACATACCTGCTGTCGGGGCTGGGAAATCGACATCGACGAAGATACCGCCGCTTACTATCATGAACTGCAAGGTCCTTTAGGCGAGGCCATCCGCAGCCATATAGAAAAAGGCGACGATGCCTGGCACTTCATCCTGACAAAAGATGAGGCCTGTCCCTTCCTCCGTACAGACGGACTCTGCCGGCTCATCCGAGAAGGCGGCGAAGACCTCCTTTGCCAAATCTGCCGTCTCCACCCCCGCTTCTTCGAGGTCGTGACCGACAAAGACGGCCGGGAAAGAGAACTCGGCGGCGTCGGTCTTGCCTGTGAAGCCGCCTGCGAGCTCCTTTTAAAAGAAAAAGGACCGCTTCATTTTTTAGACAGTGACGATCCGTCCGCCGCTTGGACCTTATCGGACATCCTGACAAGCCTCGGCTATACGCTGCAGGCAGACAGCCTCACCTATAGGCCTGACACGTCAAAAAAGAGGACGGACCAATTGTTGACAGTCCTCACTGAAACCGAACCCATCGACGCTGCTTGGACGGCCTCCCTCACGGCCTTAACCAAAGAAAGGCCGACGGAAGAGAGCTTACAGGCTTCCCTCCGAAAGGACCGCCCTTTATACCAAAGGATATACGACTACATCTTTTACCGTCAGCTGGAAACCTTTGCAGGCAGCTCCTTAGAAGTTCTGTCTCGATATGCCGGCCGCAATACGGACTTTATCGCCCTTACGGCGGTCGCCTCAGGCCACCTTCCCGAAGCCCTGCGCCGCTGGTCGGAGCAAATCGAATACGACATGGATAACGTAAGGCTTTTACAAGAAGCAGTCCTTACAGGGCGGCTGTAAGCCGGAGACCATCAAAAAATTCCTGTTTCAGGATATACCTGAAACAGGAATTTTTCTCAAGGAAAGGCCTTCCCACTACGGTTCGGGAATATGCTGGGCCAAATCCTTGGTTATTTCTATATGGCTGAAATATTGGTGACTCTTCCATAACAGGGCGCTGAAGGCACTGAAGGTCAGACGGAACCGGAAATGGTTGAAACTGATAGGGCCTTCAAACAGAGGAACCCGGTCGAGGTCATAAGGGTCATCCCAGGGAAAATCACGGCCCGTATTGACCGTAAAGGCGTAGCGGTACCCCGCTTCCTTCGTTTCTTCCATGACCATGTCATTATACTTCCCTTCCGGAAAGGCAATGAATTCGCAAGGTTTTCCCGTGGCCTTTTCAATAGCCGCCTTCGAGGCCTGCAGTTCATATCGCGCACCGGCCCGATCGAAGCTGGTCAGTGGCTTATGGCTCATCGTATGGGATCCGAATTCCATCCCGTCAGCCGCCATTTCATGAACTTGGTCCCAAGTCAGATAGCCCGGTGTTCCCACGAGGTTGATGATGAGGAAAATCGTCCCCCTCATGTGATACTTCTTTAAAATGGGATAGGCATCTTCATAATTGTCGACGTAGCCGTCATCAAAGGTGATGAGGACCGGCCGGTCGGGCAGATCGCCTTCGCCCCGCATGTAGGCATCGAACTGTTCCAAGGTGATGGAATGGTAGTCGTTGTCATGAAGGTATTTGATCTGTTGTTCAAAGTCAGCGGGCTTCATGGTCAAGACCGTATTGAACTTATTATTTACCTGGTGATAATTTAATACGGGCACGCCGGTCAGATGATAGTTCGTCGAACCGAAATACCAAAAAGAGAACACCCCGATGAGGAGGACCAAGATGGTGAGAGTGACGCCAATGATCCAGGAACATATTTTTTTCACCATAAGACTTCCTTTATTTTTTCAATTTTTCTGCAGTCTTGAAAAAATGGTTCTCTGTCAGCCATTCTTTGTTGCCCGTTTCCAAGGCTTCTTTCAATTCCTTGGTGCAGATGTTTTCCATCTGAATCGTCTCCAAGGTCGTCGTCATGTACTTCGTTTCTTCATACAGGTAGTTGTCCCATTCTTCTTTCACGACGGCGTCTTTCAATTCAAAGAGCAGGTCTTCCGACTCCTGCTGTACAGCCAGTAATTCAGTCCAATGGGCGTATTCTTCTTCCGTCAGGACGAACTCGCCGTACATATCCGTTTCCAGCTGCTCCTGAGAACAGACGATCGGCTTGGCATAGTCCCTTCCCGTCTCACGATCATAGACGTGGAGCTCACGGTTTTCTCCATTGACAGTAACGCGCATGGTGTACACCTCCGCTTGAGTTTAATCAAAGTAAATACAAGTTCTATTATACAGGATTTTAAGGCCGCGTCAAAGAGATTTTTACAAACAAAAAAAGAACTGACGCAGTCGGACTGAGCCTCACTGCGGCAGTTCTTTTCTTCACGTATTTACGCTTCTACAGGGTATACGCTGACTTTGCGGTTGTATTTACCAGCGCGTTCAAACGCAACTTTTCCTGCAGCCGTAGCAAATAACGTATCATCTTTACCGATACCTACGTTAGTGCCCGGATGGAAGTGCGTACCACGCTGGCGAACGATGATGTTGCCGGCTTTAACGATGACGCCGTCGTGGCATTTTACGCCAAGGCGTTTCGATTCGCTGTCACGGCCGTTACGCGTGGAGCCTGTCCCTTTTTTATGAGCGAAAAGCTGTAAGTTGAAATTGAACATTCCGTCCACCTCCTGACATCTATAAGTCGAGTACGACGTATTCTCCATACTGTCGCACCATTTCCTGCAATCCTCTTGCCATAGTCCCTAAGATGATCTGTGACGCTTCACAGGGCTTAGGAACTGTCACCGATAAGAAGCCTTCGTTTACTTCATAGGGTACGTCTTCCGAAGCATACTCCATGAGACCCAACAAGGCTGTCTGCGACAACGCCGATACGGCGGCACAGACGATATCACTACCTGCTTCAGCATAGTCGGCATGGCCGCTTATGCTAAATCCCGTATAGCGATCGTTCTTATCACGATGCATCGTAATGGTAATCATTAGCCTTCAATCTTTTCGATAGAAACTTTCGTGAACGGCTGACGATGACCCTGACGACGGCGATAGTTAGATTTTGCTTTGTATTTGAAAACAAGGATCTTCTTTTCTTTACCCTGAGCCAATACTTTTGCCGTTACTTTAGCGCCTTCGACAACGGGAGCACCTACTTTAACATCACCGTCGTTGACGACTGCCAATACCTGGTCGAATACGACATTGGAATCAATATCAGCGTCTAACTTTTCAACAAAGATGCTGTCGCCTTCCTGGACACGATACTGTTTTCCACCTGTTTTAATAATAGCGTACATGAGTGACACCTCCTCATCAATATACTCGCTGGATACGGCGTTCCGCAAAAGGACACTTGACGGCCTCTCCACGCGGCTTATCCATAGCCACTTATGCTACGACTCATCTACTATATCATGAATCATCCGTCCTGTCAATATAAAAGGCCTTTCAAAACGGCATTGATTCCGGACAGACAATATCCCCGTCACGGCATAACCGATAACGGGGATATTCGAGAGGAAACGGTCTTAGTTTCCGTTGTGATTAAAGTAGTCGGCCAACCCTTTTACGATGCTTTCAGCAAAGTTCTGCTGCTGAGCGTCTGTATTGAGGGCCTGTTCTTCACTCGGATTGGAGATGAAGCCGAGTTCGAGAAGCGTCGCCGGCATATTGGTATGCAGGAGGACGTAGAAGTTAGCCGTCTTTACACCGCGGTCCGAGAAGTTCGTCGCCTTCATGTTCTGCAGGTGAATGTAGTTGGCCAGGCCGTAGTCATAAGGCGTCTTACTGTTGTAATAGGCCGTGACACCGCCGGCAGACGGCGAATCGAAGGAATCGATGTGGATGCTGATGAAAACGTCAGCCTTAGCTGCATTGCCGATGTTGCTGCGGGCCTGCAGTTCTTCTACGGCGCCGTCATAAGGAGCATAGACGTCGACGTCGGTCGTGCGGGTCATGACGACGTTGGCACCGGCCGCATTCAAGAGCGCTGCCACCTTCTTGGAAATAGCCAGGGTAATGTCTTTTTCCTTAGAAAAAGCACCTACGGCACCGGAGTCGCTGCCGCCGTGACCGGGGTCGATGGCGATGGTCTTGCCCTGAAGGCCCTTGGTCAAGCTGTAAGACTGACTGCTGGCATAAGCAGGAACCGTCGTGGCTGTGGTTTTAGCCGGAGTCGATTTCGTTGGAGTCGTCGTCGGCTTCCAGGTCGTCGTCGGCTTCGAAGCCGGTTTTGATGTTGTCTTATTCCCACTGGCAGTACTCCACTGGCTCCACTGCTTTACCTTGCCGGACTTATCGTTAATGTCGATGACGACGCGGCTTGAGCCTTTCGTACCCGTCGCCCCCGGAAGGGTAAATACTTTGACGTCGTTTTTAGTCACAGCCTGGGGCACCTTGATGGTGACATCCGTACCGGCTGACCGCGACGACAGTGTCACGCGGGATATGACGTTGCTGTTAGGCTTGTATGTTTTATCTACTTTCTTACCGATTTTAGTATTGGGCAGAGTCACGAAAACATACTCGCCAGAGTTATCGATGTAAAGTTTGGGATTTACCTTGCCGCTGACATCGAGAACGGTCCGAACAAAAGGCGTATTGGCATCGTTTCGCGTTGCCGTCCGCACATTGGTAATTTCCGTTTTCGCCGCTGCATGAGCTGATACCATCGGGATCAGACAGATGAGCATAATAAGCGGAAGCATCCATATTTTTTTAAGCACGCTATCTTCTCCTTTACGATCCTAAACTGTTAACTTATTTATTATCCCACGAATAGCCAAAAAAGTCCATATTGAAGTGCGAATAAGTCAATCAGCCCCTCTTTTTAATCCCATTTTATGATAAATCTCAGATTTACTTTCGTTTAGTGACAGCGATGAACTTATTTTTGACGATTTTTTAACGACCTTCTGTTCCCCCTGCAAAGCCTGCCGGCACAACTCCTTTCAAAAGGTTTCCCTTATGCAAAAGAGGACTGCCAAAGTTGACAGTCCTCTTTTGTTATATGCTATGTAGGGGAAAGCGACTCTTAGAACAAGAAGTTGATTTCTACATCCGTGAATTCATCGGGATCGTCCGAGCCGTGTTTCGCTTTGGTGCCGAAGGTCTGAGCAGCCGTGAGGACGACGTTTTTCGCTAAGGTGTAGTCAATGCCGACACCCCAGGATTTGACGTTGTCGAGGACGCTGTCATCGCGCCAGGAGTTGGTAGCACCGCCGAGGAGGGCACCTTTATCGGAGTTGATGTATTCAACCCATGCATCCCACGTGCCCTTGGTATCGCTGTCAGCCGAGCCGTAGGTCAATTTACCGATCCAAACTTCCGGATCCTTGGTGTCGTCGCTGCCGAGATAAGCACTGTTGCTGTTGATCTTTTCGTAGTTAGCGAGGGCGTTCCATTTGCCGAAATTGAGGCTGGCATACGCACCCCAGAGGTCATCCGCTGCGAAGTAATCGCCGGTGTTGGCGCCGCCGCTGACGGAGAAGTCATTGTAATAAGCACCGATAGCAGAGCCTGCCGAGCTGCCGCCGCCGAAGATACCTTCCAAGACGCCGTAGCCGGTCTTGACGCCGTCAAAGCCGTCTTCATCGGAACCTGCAATGTCGCCGGCTTTAAATTTACCATAGCCGCCGGTCAACGCAAAGTGGTCGCCGGAATAGGACAATTCAGCCCGGTCGAAGACGTCGCCGTACTGGAAGCCGTAGGCATGATCACCGCCGAGGACGTACGTATCGGTACGGCCGACGCTGAGGTTCCACGTATTGCCGCCGAAGTTGTAGTCGACTTTGGCATTGTCCGTGAAGATGTCGTTGTTGTCGCTGGCCGAGCCGTTGTCGCCAAAGTTGAGGTCATTCGTGCTGATACCGTAGGTTACGGTCGTACGGTCGTTAACCTGGGCATTGGCACGGATACGAACGCGGTAATCCCAAGAAGAGTCGTTGCGGTAGCCTTCGCCGTCTTTAGCATTGGCCGTGCCGCGGCTCTGGTGCTGGAAGCGAACACGAGCGTCACCGGTCAATTTGACGTTGCCGACGCGGTTTTCGAGGGCGCTGACGCGGACGCCGAGGTTGTTCAGTTCATCGGCAAATTCGTCAGCCAATTTGTTGATCAGTGCCCGCTGTTCGACAGAAGCCTTGTCCATGTGAGCCATGGCTTTGGCAACCATTTCGGCAGCTTCATAACGGGTAATGTTGCGCTGACCCTGGAAGTGTTCGCCGTCGACACCCTGGATGATGCCGGCATCGGCCAGTTCTACGACGGATTTGTAAGCCCAGCTGTCAGACGGTACATCGACGAAGGGATTGGCCGCAAAGGCGCTGGCAGCACCGACAGCCATCATAACGGCTAAGGTTGTAGTGATCTTCTTTTTCATTATGTATACCTTCTTTCTTGGTTTTCAAGCCAGAAAAAGACAGGCAAACAGATCTTCCTTATTCGCTGCAATCGAGTGTTCCTAGTTTCCTCTCGCCTAAAACAAAGATAATGTCTGCACTTGCCCGCTCATTCCGTAGCTTGTTACAATGAGTACATACTTATTATAGCCTTTCATGATATTGGTTGTCAATATCTTATTTATTGTATATATTTTTCATCCACAATAGTCATAAAACCCACCACACAGCCATCGGCAAAAATCCCCGACAAAAAAGGCCCTGCAAAAAGATGCAGGACCTTTGTGATAATTCTCCTTATTCAGCTGTAGGCGGTTTGTATTTCGGCGACATGGGATTCGTCTGGGGCGTGAGGTTCTTCATGCGGCCCAACTGATCGCTCTTGTCAGAGAAATAGGTATGCAAGGTAAATTCCGCCATTTCCGACAACGGTTCGTCGAGGAATACTTCATAGAGTTCAGCGATTTCCGGATTCTGCCAGCTGGCTTTGACGTCCGTATCGGCATCGCTCTGATAGAGAGAAGCCGTCCGAGCTTCCTGTACTTTTTTAATCTGCGGCATCTTGACTTTCGGCTGGCCGCCCCCACCGATACAGCCGCCGGGGCAGGCCATGATTTCGATGAAGGAATAGTCTTCAAAGGCGTCTTCTTTGATGAGTTCGTCGATGAAGGCACGGGCATTGCCGAGACCGCTGATGGCCGCGACGTGGATGACGAAGTGACCGAAGATGACCGTCGCTTTTTTGACGCCCTGCAGGCCTCGTACCGGTTCGAAGGGGATGAAGTCCTTCGGAGCCGGACGGCCGGTAAACATATGGTATGCCGTGCGGATAGCCGCTTCCATAACGCCGCCGGAGTTGCCGAAAATACGGCCGCCGCCGGACGAAGAACCGAAGGTCTTATCGAACTGGCTGTTTTCCAGGCTGTCAAAGTCGATGCCTTCTTCCTGAATCCACCGAGCCAATTCCCGCGTCGTGATACAGATATCCGTATCGCGGATTTCCGGTTCATCCCAGAACAGGCCCGCGGCGCTCAGCTGGGGACGGCGGATTTCCGATTTTTTGGCCGTGCACGGCGTGACGCAGACGTTGACGATTTTCTTGGGGTCGATGTTCTTCTGCTGGGCAAAGTGAGTCTTGATGACCGGGCTCAAGATACTGATGGGGCTCTTCGTCGACGACAGATGAGGAATGAGGTCGGGATAGAAGGTTTCCGCAAATTCAACCCAAGCCGGGCAGCAGCTGGTGAACTGAGGAATCGGAATTTCTTCAGACTGCAGGCGGTGGAGCAACTCCATCGCTTCTTCCATGATGGTCATATCAGCACCGAAATCGGTATCGAAGACGTAGTCTGCACCGAGGGCACGCAGGGCCGCAACCATCTTGCCTTCGACGAAGCTGCCCGGTTCCATGCCGAAAGATTCACCGAGGCCGACGCGGACGGCCGGAGCCGTTTGGAAAATAACGATTTTATCCGGGTCTTTCAAGGCGTCCTTGACCCGGCCGACGTCATCGACTTCGTTGATGGCATCAAAGGGGCAGGCTGTCGCACACTGGCCGCAATGGACACAAATCGGAAGATCGCCGGTGCTGGACAGGGAATAGTAATCCAGTACGGTCTGCGTGTCGGCACAGGCGCGGCGGCATAAGGTACAATTTTTGCACTTGGTGACGTCAAACTGAACGGCACAGTTATGTTCATCAATGGGGACGCGGCGGTCGATGTTTTCAAAGCGGGAATGAAATTCAGGCATAGCAAATACTCCTTTTCGGTCTGAAATTTAAAATGCTGGTATGACGTTGGCAGCGGCCAAGAACTATGTAACATTTTATCACAAACTTTGTTACTTATAGGATAATACAAACCAGCATAAATTTCCATTGCTTTTAGAGAATTCGACCGCCTTTTTTGCCATATTTTCTATGCTTTTTTATCATATTTAAAAAATTACGGTCAGTCCCCCTTTAAATCTTCTAATTCACACCATCTTTCCGTCAAAGTATCCACTTTCTCTTGCGTTTCCTTTTGATCTGCCAAGAGTGTCTCGACTTGTTCGTAATTACTGCCGGCTGCCGCGATGGCCGCGTTGATTCCCTTGAGCATCGCCTCATAACGAGGCAGTTCTTCCGTAATTTTCTTCAGTTCTTCCTCTTGGCGCTGCGTCAGTCCGGCCTTAATCTGTACCGGTTTTATATTCGTTTTAGTAATAGAAGGTCGACTGGGCTTTTCACTTTTCTTTTCTTGGTGATGACTGTATTTTTCTTCCAAGTATTCACTATAATCGCCGTAAAAGCGTTCCCACTGCCCCGCGTGTAATGTGAAAAGTTTATCAACCACCCGATCTAAAAAGTAGCGATCGTGAGAAACGACGAGGACGACTCCCTGGAAGGTGTCGAGATAATTTTCAAGGACCGTCAAGGTCGGAATGTCGAGATCATTCGTCGGTTCGTCCAATAAGAGGACGTTGGGCTGGTCCATCAAGAGGCGCAGCAAGTACAGACGGCGCCGTTCGCCGCCGCTCAACTTGGCGATAAACGTGTGCTGCATCTCTTCCGTAAACAGGAACTGTTCGAGAAGGCGCGTGGCCGAAATGCGCTGGCCGAATTGGTTGACCACAAAGTGCCCCCGTTCCTGAATGTAATCGATGACCCGCATCGATTCATCAAAATCCGGCAGCTGCTGGGTAAAGAAGCCGAAGCGGACGGTCTGGCCGATGGTAAGGGATCCTTCTGTCGGTACCAGTTGGCCGGAAAGGACCTTCAAGAGGGTCGACTTGCCGACGCCGTTGGCTCCGATGATGCCGATGCGGTCGTGCTTGACGACGTGATAGTCCACGTGGCGGAACAAGGGCTTGGCCGGATCGTAGCCAAAGGCCACGTCATCGATGTCGAGGATGGTCTTCCCCAGTCGGGCTGACGTATCGAGGAGTTCCACTTCGCCGATGGGCTTGCCGTTTTCAATGGCACAGAGCTGTTCATACCGTTCCTTACGGGCCTTTTGTTTCGTCGACCGCGCCTGAGCGCCGCGCTGAATCCAAGCCTTTTCCCGGCGAATGAGGTTGCGCCGCTTGGCTTCACTGGCTTCGTCCCGTTCGAGTCTCTCTTGGCGCAGTTCCAAGTACTGGCTGTAATTGCCGGCATAGGTATAAACGCGGCCCCGGTCGAGTTCAATCATCGAATCGACGACGGTGTCGAGGAAATACCGGTCATGAGTGCTGAGCAGGATGGCAGACTTGCTGTCCCGGAGGTATTCTTCCAGCCAGAGGATGGTCTGTTCGTCGAGGTGGTTCGTCGGTTCGTCCATGATCAGGAGATCACAGGGCATGATCAGAGCCCGAGCCAGACCCAAGCGTTTGCGCTGGCCGCCGGAGAGGTCATCGACGGACTGGGATAAGTCGGAAATCCCCAATTTTCCGAGGATGATCTTAGCCTGCGCCTCGAGTTCCCAGGCCTGCTGGCGGTCCATTTCGGCACTGAGAGAGACGACGGCTTCGTCATCACCCTTTTGAACGGCTTCTTCATACTGCCGGAGGAGCTTCATGATGGGCAGATTGCCGTCGAGGACGCTTTCAAGGACCGAGTGGCCCGGCACAAACTGCGGTTCCTGGGGCAGATAGTGGATGCGGGCCTTGGGATTGAACCAAAGGGTACCGCTGTCCATATCGGAAAGGCCGGCAATGATCTTAAGGAGGGTCGTCTTACCGGCCCCATTGAGGCCGATGAGGCCCAGCTTCTGGCCGCTGTCGATAGCAAAGGATACGTCATCGAAGAGGACGCGGAGACCATAGGATTTCTTTACCTGTTCTACTGTTAATATATTCATTAATACATCACTTTCTCTATCTGGATTTTACGTTTACACTAGCACAAAGACCGGCAAGATGCAAGCCTTTCGACCGGCCTAGGACTATATACAAGGCCTGGCAAATGTGATAAAATTAGTTGTTATCGTGATAAATTTCTAGAGAGATAAGGGGTTACTATGGCAAACAAGTTTATCTCGGGTACCTTGATCCTGACCTTGTCCGGCTTTGTCGTCAAAGCTATTGGCAGTATCAACTGGATCATCTTGTCCCGTATTCTCGGCGGTGAAGGCATCGGCATCTATCAGATGGCCTTTCCGATCTACCTCTTGGCACTCGATATTTCCAGTGCCGGCCTTCCCATTGCAATTTCCATTATTACGGCTGAAAAAGTAGCCAAACAGGATTACTTCGGAGCCCAGCGCATCTTTCACGTATCCTTATCGATGCTGTGTACGACGGCCTTCTTCCTGAGTGTCCTCATGTTCTTTGGCTCCAGCTTCCTTATCGATGAACATATCATTCGAGAAAGCCGGGCTTATTATTCCCTCATTGCCCTGGCACCGGCAATCTTCTTTACGACGATCATCGCCGGCTATCGCGGCTATCTCCAAGGCTGGCAGCAGATGACGCCGACGGCCTTGTCCCAGATTGTCGAACAGCTGGTCCGCGTCGTCGTCATGCTGGGCTTTGCAGCCCTTCTCCTGCCCTACGGCCTCGACTATGCTGCCGGCGGTGCCAGTCTCGGTGCCGGTGCCGGTGGTCTTGCCGCCTGGCTGGTTCTCGTCTATTACTATTATAAACTGAAGCGGACCCTCCCCGTCGACGGACCGGTTTTTGAAAAGGAAAAGATCAAGTACATCTTAAAGCGCCTCATCGTCCTGGCCATTCCGATTTCCCTTTCAAGCATCATGCTCCCCGTCGTCTCCAATTTGGATCTGCTCATCGTACCGCGACGCCTCGAAGCTGCCGGCTATGCCACCCACCAGGCAACGGCCCTTTTCGGCTACCTGACGGGCATGTCGGTCCCGCTCATCAATTTGGCCACGATCTTGACGGCGGCCATGGCCATGAGCCTGGTTCCGGCCATCAGCCACAGCTTCACCTTGAAAGAATACGATGAAATCCGCGAACGGACGGCGACGTCCATGCGCATCGCCTTCCTGGTCACCATCCCCTTCAGCGTCATCCTCTACGTCATGGCTGAACCAATCGTCACCTTCATCTACAACGCGCCGGCCGCTGCCGACGCCACGCGGGCCGTGGCCATCGCCATCTGCTTTTTGGGACTGCACCAGATTTCAACGGCTATCCTCCAAGGCCTAAAAAAGCCGAAGATTCCGGTCATCAACATGGTCCTGGCCGCTGTCGTCAAAGTTATGTGCAACTGGTTCTTAGTCGCCATCCCGGCCTTCGGCATCACCGGTGCTGCCTATGCGACTGTCGCCGACATCGCCGTCGCCGCCATCCTCAACATGTGCTTCATTTACCGTGAAATCGGCTACGTCATCGACCTCAAAGTCATCTTAAAGAACGTCGTCTCGGCGGCGATCATGGGCGTTGCCATGTACTTCATGTACCCCTACCTATTCAACCATATCGGCCTGTTCCTGGCCCTGTTCCTATCCTGTATCATAGGCTCGGTCATCTACATCGGCGGCATGGTCTTAAGCGGCGGCGTCACCCGTCAGGATGCTGCCAAAATGCCCTTTATCGGCCGATTCATCTAATTTCATCTGACACAACAAAAGGAGCTGCCCCGCAGGACAGCTCCTTTTTTATGGAAAATTTGAGAAATCAGTTGATAAGCAATACAGAAGTAAGATTATTTGCGGTATTTTTCGACGAAGCGGCCCATTCTCTTCAGTGCTTCTTCGATCGTTTCCATACTGGTTGCATAGGAGATGCGGACAAAGCCTTCGCCCTGTTCGCCAAAGGCCGTACCCGGAACGACGGCAACTTTTTCTTCCTGAACCAATTTTTCGCAGAATTCAGCCGAAGTCATGCCCGTGCAGCGGATATCCGGGAAGATATAGAAGGCGCCCTTCGGTTCAAAGACCGGCAGGCCGATGTCGCGCAGGCCTTTATAGATAACTTGGCGGCGGCGGTCGTATTCCTGACGCATAGCTTCTACTTCTTCATCGCAGTCCTTCAGGGCCGTAATGCCACCGAACTGAGCCGTCGTATTGGCACACATGATGGCATACTGGTGGAGTTTCAAAATCGGTGCTAACCCGTCGCGAGGTGCGCAGATATAGCCGAGACGCATACCGGTCATGGCATGAGCTTTGGAGAAACCGTTGAATACGATTGTCCGTTCGCGCATATCCGGCAATTTGGCGAAGGTCGTGAACTTAGCATCGCCGTACATGAGTTCGCAGTAAATTTCGTCTGCCATGACGATGAGATCGTGTTTTTTAACGAATTCAGCGATAGGCATCAATTCTTCTGCCGTCATAACCGTACCGGTCGGGTTGTTCGGATAGCCGATAACCAAGGCTTTCGTCTTCGGCGTAACGACTTTTTCCAGAGCGGCTACGCTCAGTTTGAAATCATCTTCCGGATAAGTCGGTACGAATACGGCTTTCCCGCCGGCTAGTTCAACAGCTGCCGGATAAGCTACGTATGCAGGGTCTGGAATGAGGACTTCGTCGCCCGGTTCGGTCATAGCCAACAGAGCCATGGCCAAGCCTTCGGAAACGCCGACGGTAACCAGGATTTCATCTTTCGGATCGTACTTGACGCCATAGCGTTTTTCAAAGGTTTCGCTGATGGTTTCACGAAGTTCCATCATGCCCGAGTTACCGGTATAGCTCGTTTCTTTCGCATCGAGGCTGGCCTTCATAGCGTCGATAACTTTATCGGGGGCCGCAAAATCCGGTTCGCCGATACTGAGGGACAGGACGCCTTCAACCTGAGCTGCAATATCGAAGAATTTGCGAATCCCCGATGGCTTGATAGCCCTGACATTTGCCGCTGTTTTTTCGTTCCAATTCATACTAATACACCGCCTTTTCCTATGAGTATTTTTGCACTTTAATATGCTTTCTTTACATATATTATATCACTTTTGCAAGAATGATAAAAGGTTTATAACAAAAAAAATGCTGTTCCTCTCACGAGGACAGCATTTTTCTTATCTATTCGCTTATGGGCTTGTCAAAAAGATATTCTTCCCGGCCTACGGCTTTGCCGTTTTTCATATAGACACGGGGAACGCGGCGAGACAGGTTGCACATGATTTCATAATTAATCGTGCCGCAGACATCGGCGATTTCTTCAATGGAAATGAAGCTGTCGCCCTGTTGACCGAAGAGGACGACTTCGTCGCCGGCATGAACGTTGGCTTCGCCGCTGACGTCGATCATGCACTGGTCCATGCAGATCGTCCCGACCTGAGGCACGCGGTGGCCGTGGTAGAGGACGTCGACCTTGCCCGATAAAATACGGGAATAGCCGTCGGCATAGCCTACGGGAAGGGTGGCGATTTTGCGGCGTTCGGGAGCCTTGTAGTGACGGCCGTAGCTGACCGTGGCCCCGGCATCGATGAGCTTGACGTGAGCGATACAGCAACGCAGGGACATGACTGGCCGCAGGTCATAGGGCGTGATGTCGATGTCCGACGACGGCTCACAGCCGTACATGATGATGCCCGGCCGCACCATGTCGCAGTAATATTCGGGAAGTTCCAGGACAGCCGCACTGTTGCAGCAGTGGCGAAGGGCAATGTCGATGCCTTCTTCTTCCATGCGCTTGCACATCCAGCGGAAATGACCGTACTGTTCGTTCGTAAAGGTTTTATCCTTACAGTCCGATACGGCAAAGTGAGTAAAAATACCGCGGACCTCGATGTTCGGCAGGGCCGCCAAAGTCTTGATATCGGAGACACTGGCTTCATTGACGGGAAAACCGACGCGGCTCATGCCCGTATCGATGGCGATATGGACGCGCAGAATCTTGCCCAGACGCTGAGCTTCCTCTGAAAAGAATCGGGCATTCTTCAAGTTGAAGACCGCCGGCTCGATATCGTAAGTGAGGAGTTCTTCTGTTCGCCTGGCATCGGTGTGGCCGAGGATGAAGATTTCCTTATCGAGGTGAGCATAGCGCCGCAGTTCAACGGCTTCGTCCAAACTGGAGACGGCAAAGCAGTCGGCCCCGTTTTCCGCAAAGGTACGGGCCAGTTCGACACTTCCGTGTCCATAGGCATTGGCCTTGACGACGGCCGCGATTTTGACGTCCGGTCCGACGTGTTTGCGAATCTGACGCATATTATGGGCCGCTGCATCGAGATCAATTTGAGCCCAGACAGCCCGCCGGGTAAAATTCATCGTACTTTCATAAGCATTCATTGTATATCGCCTTCCCCTATGGAACTTTCCAATTGTATTGGTATCATCATAGCACAGGGCCTAGAGACCGTCAATAAAACGGCACAGGCCGTCTAAGACCTTCTCTTCCCAGATATAATTGGTGCTGAAAGAGCCCAGGCTGCGCGGATCTTCTTCAGAGATTCCCTCGCCGTTCATGACGTAGGCAAAACCGCTCTTCGTCCCCGGTATGACAAAGAGACCCGACAGGAGACCAAAGGCCTGCCCCGTGTGCCCCCAAAGAGAAATTTCTTTTTCGCGGCACGGCCGGGCAGGACCGCTGCCGTCCACCAAGAATGCTCCTAAGCCATAGGAAAAAATCGTCTGACCGCAGGTATTGCCGTTATGGCCGTCATACTGCCACTGAGGCTGGAACATCTCCCGTAAGGACGAAGGCTTAAGAATTTGCCGCCCTCGATACGCCCCGTCATGGAGGATCATCTCGAGGGTCTGCCCCATTTCAGCAAGGGACAATCGCAGCCCGCCTTGAGGCGAAAAAAAAGTGCCATTGGTCCCCGGTCGGTATCCATCGAGCTTATAGGTCTGACAGACCATTTCTGCATAAGGGTTTTGAAGGGCAACCGTCTCTTTTTCCGGCTGCCGGCCTTCAAAATCGTCGATGCTCCCCTGCCAGCTGCCGCCTTCACCATTCTTACGGTAAATCGTACCCAGCTTTTCAAATTCAGCTTCCGTCAGATTGCCCGGCACATAGTCGCCCCAGCAGTCAAGGTCCTTTAGGATGTGCTCCTTTTGATAATGGTCAAAGCGCTGACCGGTCACGGCTTCAATGACCGTTCCCAAGAGGCCGTAATTGAGGTTGCAGTAGGTAAAATACTGTCCCGGCATTTCTCCCGTGGGAGCAAAGTGCCGCCCCTCTTCCCAGTAAGGACTGCCGGCCTTGAAAAAGGATTCGACGCCGACAGACGGCGGTATGCTGTAGACCTTACCATCGCGCAGTCCCGACGTATGCGAAGCCAGCATGCGCAGCGTCAGCGGGATATCGTCATAGGCCGGATGGCGCAGGCGAAAGCCAAGATAAGAGCTGACGTCGTCATCAAGAGACAACACGCCCTCTTCGACGAACTGCAGGAGGGTAAAAACAGTGAACATCTTCGACACGGAAGCGATGCGAAAGCGGCTGTCAGCCGTCATCGGCAAGGGGTCCGGCCGGAATCGTCGGATACCGCCGGCAAAGCGGTACACTTCCTGCCCTTCATGATAAACGACGAGGGCCAAGGCCGGAACTTGAAAGGCCCCATCGCCGATGAGAGATGAAAAATAATTGTCCCAATCTGGTATCATCATGTGCCGTCTCCTAATAAAAAGCCTCATAAAGGCATCGATTCATCAAAAAAAGACTGCCCTTGCAGACAGTCTTCCCTCCGGCCTCGAAAAGAGCCCTTTTCCCCTCTGAAAAGGAACCCTTATCCGCGGTAATTTTCCGGATAAATAGTTATATCGAAATGATTTTTATCCCATTCATGCGTAATCTGATGTTTGTACGGTGCTAAGGCATTGAGGAGTACTTCATAGGCCTTGCTGCCCTGATAGATGCCGTCATCAGAAATATCGACTTTATAACCGTTTTCATGGGAGTAAAGGCCGCTGGCGTGGTAGCCGCCTTCAGCGCCGCCGGTAATGATAAAGGAAATACCGGCCTGACGAGCTTCCGCATTCAAGCGGTCCAAAAAGGCGATGGTCGAACTCTGGAAATGAACCGTATCCGTCGTGTGATTGCTGTCCCAGGGCGTATCCATCCCTTCAGTGCTGCTCCATTTGCGAAGGTTGCTCTTGCCAAAATCACGGCGATAGGCATAGGCATTGGCAATGGCCGCATCGTAAGAATCGTGCTGATACTGATACTCATACTGATCTTCATACTTCTGGCGATTCCAAGGCGTAACGACCGTTGCTTCATGAGTCGATTCAGCATAATGGTATTTTTCTTCGCCTGTCGTGGATGCGGCAGGAACGCTTTCCTGGTTATTCAAAATAGCGTGAACCCGATCTTTCAGCGAACCTTCGTGGTGTTCCGCAGTCTTCGTCGGCACATATTTTTTCTGAGCCGGCCCTTCGTGCTGAGCCTCTTCTGCCGCACCTACTGCGGCAGATACTGTTTTCTCCGTTCTGACCTGTACGTCTGCTGCCGATACCGTAACAGCACCCATAAGGCAGCATATAGACAAGGCCGCCATAACAGCCTTCTTCATCAAATTCCCCCTTCAATACGATGATGTATATATTATAGGCAGTTTCACTCAAGAATAACGCCTACAATTATACCACATCTTGCGGGAATTTGAAAAGTAAATTATTCGGACAGCAATTCGCGCTGAGTCATTTCCTGAACCGAGGCTTCATCCTGGTCGGCTTTCTGACTGTCTCCCAGTTTCTGGAAGGCCTGGCTGCGCGTTTTATAGCCATCTGCATAAGGCGCGATAGAAAGGGCTTTGGTCAAATATTCAACAGCCCGCTTGTAATCGCCCTGATCAAAAGCCAACTGGCCCATACTGTCGTATACGGCATGGTAATCGGAATTGGTTACGGCCAAGCGCAGGGCACTGGCATAGTCTTTCCGAGCCTTATTGTACTGTTTGAGATAGCGGTAACATTCACCGCGGTTGTTGTAATCCATGGCCGTTTCCTTTATGGACAAAGCCTTGGTTAAATCGGCAATCCCTTTTTCCGGCTGCGATAATTTGGCATAGACCAAACCTCGCTGGGAGTAGACATCCCTATTTTCCGGCTCTTGTTCAACCGCTTTATTCAACAAGTTCAAGGCCAGTTCATTCAGGTCGTTCTGTTCAGCCATAAAGCCGGCTAAGAAATAATGGCCCTGATGCATGAGTTCATACATGGTGCCGATATTCATACGGCGTTTTGCCAGCTGCTTTCTTCCTTGTTTTTGGTAAATCAAACTTTCGAGGAAATAATTCTTTGAGAAAGACGGCAGCAGTTTTTCCCCTTGGCGGAGATCGGCCAAAGCCTGATCATAAGAGTCGGTCTTGGTATAGGCCCGAGCCCGGTTAAAATAGGCCAGTACCTGATAAGGTTCGCCCGGTTTCGACAAGGTCAACGCCTGAGTATAATCCTTGACAGCCAATTTATAATCCTGGCGCTGTTCGTAGACCGAACCCCGGTTAAGATACAAATAGGTCTTGTCCGGTGCCAAGGAAACAGCCTTGTCACTATCAGCCAGGGCTTCGTCCGAGTTGCCCATCATCAAGTAAATAAGGCCGCGCCGAGCATACAGATCGGCGTTGTCCGAGTCTGACTCAATTTGTCGATTCATGATCTGCAGGGCTTCGTCATAGTTATTACTCCGAACGGCTTGAGAAAGGCTGCTGTCTTGATTGTCTTCCGGCAGGGACGGCGTCACTTCCGCTGCCGCCGCAGCAGCTTTTGTCGTCACATCGCGGCCGGCATCGTCATCTGCCATGGAAAAAGCCGGTATCATGAGCAAACAAGACGCCATCCCGGCCAACACACATCGTTTCAATCCTTTCATAATCAGGACCCCCTTATTGGTGGTTAAATGAATGCTATTGTATATATTTCGACATTTTTCTAAAAAATCCTTCAAAGATTCAGTTAAATACCAAATCCACGGTTATTTCTCCTCGAAAAAGGGCAAAAAAAGCCCCTCCGGTGGGGATATTCGCCGCCGGAAGGGACAAAAACACATCTTTTTTGTAAGGCTCAGCCCTTATGAGGGTCAAAGTCGAGCCGATCTTTTATAAAGGTATTATTTTGCAATTCTTCAAAGGCCTGCTGCAGCTCCTGTTTAGTATTCATGACGATAGGGCCGCCCCAAACGACGGGTTCATGAAGAGCCCGGGACTGCATGACCAGTATCTGCGAGCCCCCTTCAGCCCCCTGGAGGGTCAGGCTTTCGCCGTCTGAAAGTTTAACCGCCGTCTTTACTTCCACCGGTTCGCCGGCGATGACGGCATCGCCTAAGAGGGTAAAGGCCATGACCGAATCGTCGGCCTTCGTTTCGAGGACGAATTCAGCACCGGCTTCCAAATGAATATCGTAGTAATTGAGAGGCAGATGGTCGCCCTGATGGGCCTTGCGGCCCTTGTATTCTCCGGCCAGCAGACGGATAAATCCGCCTTCGATGCTGATTTCTTCGATTTCATCGTTGCCGATATGGCGGTACGTCGGCCGGCTCATCTTTTCTTTCTGCGGCAGGTTCAGCCACAGCTGGACGCCTAAAATCCGCGGTGACGCCGGAACCTGTTCTTCATGGAGAATCCCTGATCCCGAGTTCATCCACTGGACTTCGCCGTCGGAAATACTGTCTTCATTGCCAAGGGTATCCTTGTGGACCATCTTCCCTTTATAGAGGTAGGTCACCGTTTCAATCCCCCGATGAGGATGCATGGGAAATCCCGCCGTATAGTCATCGGGATTCGTACTGTCAAAAGAATCGAGCATGAGGATCGGGTCAAAAGCTTCTACCGTAGCGTTTCCCAAGACGCGGGTCAGGTGGACCCCTGCCCCATCAATGGCTTTAGAGCCCTTCACGCGCTTTACAATTATCCGTTCCATATTTCCCTCCACTTCTACACATGATTTCACCAATCGGTGATAACACAGACATCTGCCCCAAAGGCGGTCCTTTGCCATCAATTCGGCCAAGGCCGCACCAAGGCATCATAAGAGACAGACAAGTTAATTACACAAAAAGTATTGTTTCACGTCCATAATACCTTTTTTCTGCTTTCAGGTAAAGAGGTCATTTTTTCGATTGTGTCTAGAGATTCTTATCGATCAAACGTCGACAAACTCCGCCTCATTCCCGTGTTCTTGAATGAGAGACAGCAAGTCGTCAGCCGAAAGCCATACCGTCGCCGTATTGTCATTGGGATGAACGCCTATGAGGTTATCCTTAAAGTCGGCATCGACATAGAGATGAACCCGTCTTTCCCCATCGTTGAGGAGACCCAGGGGCGTCACGGCGCCGGGAGTCAGATGCAAGATGGCCATCAAATCGTCCGGCGAGGCAAAAGAAAGGGCCCTCAGGCCCTGGGCTTTGCGAAAGGCCTTCAAATCGACCCGCTTATCGCCCTTGACGGAAATCAAATAGTAGTGCTGCTTTTTATCGTCGCGGACAAAGAGGTTCTTGGCATCCCACTGCGGATAGGGCAGGGCCACGGCCCGTATTTCTTCCATATTGAAAACGGCCTCGTGATCCGTCACCTCATAGGAAATTCCCTTGGCCTTCAAATAAGCGTATATCTCTTCTTTTCCCATGATGGATTCCTCCTTGCCGCCCCTTATCACAGGCCGCAGCTCATATCTTTATGTTCTTTAGTATACCATGGTTGGGGCCATTTTTTGAATGCTAAAAAAAGAGCGCCGCCCTCCTAAAAAGAAGGATCAGCACTCTTTCTCCTGCCTTACGATTATAAAAAATCTCAGCAAGCGTACTCGTCAAGCCTGACTCGTCGGATAGATGGTCATTTCACTGATGTCGACGTCTTCCGGCTGTTCGATAGCAAAGCGGACGCAGGAAGCGACGGCATCGGGAGAAATGCTGTGGACTTGATAGAAATTTTTCATCCGCTCTGCCGTAGCCTCATCACCGATATGATGCACGAGTTCCGTATCGATGGCCGCAGGAAACAGGGTCGTCGTGCGAATACGGGTCCCCTCCTGGGCCGACTCCATGCGGACGACTTCCATGGCATTGCGGACAGCAAATTTTGTGGCCCCGTAGACGCCGGAACCGACGTAGTTTTTAAGGCCGGCCACAGAAGACGTAGTAATAATATGACCGCCCTTTTGGGCTTTAAAAACAGGCAGTACGGCGGCAATGCCGTGGAGGACGCCTTTGAGGTTGACGTCGATCATGGCATTCCATTCATCGATGCGGACGTCACTCATGGGCGAATTGGGCATGATGCCGGCATTGTTGAATAAGACATCGACCCGTCCGAAGGTATCCATGGCAGCCTGTACCAGACCTTGGACCTGGTCAAATCGGGTCACATCGACTTGATAATACGCGGCTTTCCCGCCCAGGTGTTCAATATCGCGGACGAGGGCTTCGAGCCGCTGCGTGCGCCGGGCGCCGAGCATGACCTTGGCCCCTTGTTTGGCCAGCATCATGGCCGTGGCTGCGCCGATGCCCGAAGACGCACCGGTGATGACGACGACTTTATCACGAATAGACATAGTAGTTCTCCTTTCTAATCAATTATTCTTCTTTCGTCAGCCGATGATGATAGCGGACGACATTCATTTCTTTCAAATTATCGGGATTGATTTCAATCGTTTCGCCATAAGGCTCGAGGTAAATGCTGTGGTCGCCGCTGATGGACCAGGTCCCGGAATAGATGTTGTCTACATTATGCTGATTTTCGGTCCACGTGTGATCGGCCTTAAAGGTAATCTTTTGGTTGATGTCGGTATCGATGTGGTTGATCCATACGCCGACGATATCCTTATCTTCAATGGCCCGTTGTTTTTGGCTGGCCGATGAACTTTCATCGACGCCGGAAGCCTGGGCCGTACCGGTATTTTGCTGCGGCTGCGGTTCATTTTGCGCCGCTTCCCCGCAGCCGGCTACGAAGGCAGATATTAAACTGATCAGCAAGACAGACGTGATTTTCTTCGACAATTTCATCATCATTTCTCCTTTACAGTTTCAAATAAAATATCGGCATCGGCCATGCCGGAAAAGAAACGGATATCGCCGTCGACGTGGCCAATGGGAACCTGTTCAAAGACTTCGCCGTTCTGACTGTATAAGATGACCAGACTCCCGAGAGGCGGCCAGAAAGAAATGTCACCTACGGCGTAATCCTTATTCTGCGACGCTTTTACGGGCAGGCTGCCGCCGCCGAAGCGATGGCACATTTCCCGACCGTAGAGATTGGACATCTTAATCGTAAAGGGCATCTTTTTCAACAAGGCCCGTGCCGTAGCATTGTCCTTCCAGTCGGCCCAAAGAACTTTTTCGTGATTAATCGTTACTTTTACTTTCGTATCGTTCATCTTATGGATTCACTCCTAACTTCTCAATCCAGCTGCGTATTTTCTTCTGACAATGATTCACTTCATAACTTCCGATACAGAGCCCCCGGCCCAAGGTCGACTTCGGCAGATAGCGCTTCATATCGGCTATCGTATCGTGTAAGTCGCTGCCGCCGGAAGTCGCAAAGGGGATGACCGTCTTCCCGGAAAAATCATAGGCTTCATAAAAAGACCGGACGACCATCGGTTCCCGGTACCACCAGATGGGGTGGCCGATGAACACTACATCGTAGTCGTCCATGGCGGCTATCTGAGTTTTCAAAGGCGGGCGGATATCGTCATTTACTTCTTGGTGAGCCTGACGCGAGCAGGGGTCGTGGTCTTGGGGATAGAAACGGTCGGTTTCTATTTCGAATAAGTCGCCGCCGGTCTGCCGGGCAATTTCCCGGGCCACGGCGCGAGTATTTCCGCTATGGGAAAAGTAGGCAATTAAAATCGTGTGCTTCATCGTTGTCCCTCCTTCTGACAAGGTTATTATGCCACGCCTTGCCTTGACTGAGAATCGTCAATAAGTTACCATGGTATTAACCAAAAGTTTACGGAGGCTATGATGGATATTCAAAACCTGCAAACTTTCCTGGCTGTCGCCAAGCTGGGAAGCTTTACCAAGGCGGCTGAACAGAACTTCATTTCCCCGACAGCCGTCATGAAGCAAATCAATAAACTCGAAAGTGAACTGGACTGCACCCTCTTGGAGCGATCGTCAGCCGGCATCCGCTTGAAGCCGGAAGGCGAGGTTTTCCTCGCCTATGCTCAGCAGCTGATTGAGCTCTCCCACGAGGCCTATTTGGCCTGCCATAAGGCGACGAACCAAAGTTTCACCCTGCGTCTGGGGACGTCCCTCCTCCATCCCAGCCGTCCCTTTTTATCGATTTGGAACCGCATCAAGGACAAGCTGCCCCAATACAGCCTGACCATCGTCCAGCTCCCAAGCGACCTTATCACCCAAAACCGGGAATACGAAGCCCTGGGAAAGACCTGCGACATCCTCATCGGCACCTTTGATCAGGCGACGACCCACACCTTGGTCGACGCCGTTCCCTTAGGCTCTTATCGCTTCAGTATCGCCGTCCGCTCAGACAATCCCTTAGCCGAAAAAGACCTGTTAGAAATCAAAGACCTGGAAAACCAGCACCTGCTCATGGTCCCTAAGGGCATCAGCCATAAAAACGACCTGCTCCGAGCTCAGATGGAGCAAGAGCTGGCCCATTGCCAAATTCTCGAAACGCCGGGCCGTTACAGTCTCGATACCTTCAATGCCGCCATCGACAAAAATGCCGCCCTCATCAACCTGACGCCCTGGGAAGACATCCATCCCGGCCTGGTCAGCATTCCCTTGGCGACGGATATCACCGTCGACTACGGCATCTTAGCTGCCAAAGATGCACCGTCTCGGGTAAAAGAATTTCTATCGACCATCCGCTACCATCTCCTCACCCAAATGGGCGAATACGGCCCGGTTACGCCTGTCGAAGGAAGTCCCTGACAGCCGCCTGAAATACGCAGCCCACCGTACGCTGCCAAAATGTTTACCTTTTTCCATTACCGGGAGTGAAAACCATGATTGATAAAATGCTCATCCGCGGCGCCAAGGTCCATAACCTGAAAAACATCGACGTCGATATCCCCCTTCATAAAATCGTCGGCATTGCCGGCGTTTCCGGCTCGGGCAAGTCGTCCCTGGCCCTGGGCGTCCTCTACGCCGAAGGCTCCCGCCGCTACCTGGAATCCCTGTCAACCTATACTCGCCGCCGCATGACCCAGGCCTCGCAGGCCGCCGTCGACGAAGTCCTCTATGTGCCGGCGGCCTTGGCCCTGCACCAACGGCCCGGCGTTCCGGGCATCCGCAGCACCTTCGGCACGGGTACAGAACTTCTAAACAGCCTGCGCCTCATCTATTCCCGCCTGGCCAGCCACCGCTGCCCGAACGGGCACTACGTCCGGCCATCCTTAAACGTAGCCGCCGAAAAAGACCTCGTCTGCCCGGAATGCGGCGTCCATTTCATGGCCCCGTCGGCAGAAGAACTGGCCTTTAACTCTCAAGGCGCCTGCCCCGACTGCAGCGGCACGGGAACGGTCCGCACCGTCGACATGGCGACCCTCGTTCCCGACGAATCCATCAGCATCGACGACGGCGCCGTCGCCCCTTGGAACAGCCTCATGTGGTCCCTCATGACCGACGTCTGCCGGGCCATGGGCGTCCGCACAGACGTGCCCTTTCGCGATTTGACGGCCGAAGAAAAAGACATCGTCTACCACGGACCGGCCGTGAAGAAGCACATTTTCTACAAATCTAAAAATTCCAATGAAGCCGGCGAACTCGACTTCACCTACTATAACGCCGTCTACACCGTCGAAAACGCCTTGTCTAAGGTCAAGGACGAAAAGGGCATGAAGCGCGTCGAAAAATTCTTAAAAGAAGAAGTCTGCCCGACCTGCCACGGGACCCGCCTGTCGGAAGCAGCCAGGGCCCCTAAGGTACAGGGCATCTCCCTCGACGAATCCTGCACCATGACCCTCTCGGCCTTAACAAAGTGGGTACAAGCCGTTCCGAAATCCCTCCCCAAAGACATGGTTCCCATGGCCGACAGCATCGTAGAGGCCTTCCAAAATACGGCCAAGCGCCTCATCGATCTGGGCCTGGGTTACCTCACCCTCGACCGCTCGGCAGGCACCCTCTCGACGGGAGAACGGCAGCGGATGCAGCTGGCCCGGGCCGTCCGCAATCGGACGACGGGAGTCCTCTACGTCCTCGACGAACCGTCTATCGGCCTCCACCCGGCAAACATCGTCGGCCTTACGGGCGTCATGAACGATTTGGTAGCCGACGGAAATTCCGTCATCCTCGTCGACCACGACACGCAGATTTTAAAAGAGGCCGACTGGATTATCGAAATGGGCCCGAAAGCCGGCGTCAATGGCGGCCATGTATTGGCAGAAGGAACCCTTCCTGCCATCGAAGAAAATCCCGTCTCCCAAATCGGCCCCTTCCTGTCGGGCAAGGCCAATACCAAAATCCGTCCCGACGTCCCGCAGGACGAGCTCTTTGCCAACGGTCAAATCCATCTTTCTACAACGGCCATTCACACCGTAAAACCGCTCGATCTCACCATCCCCAAGGGGCGTTTGACCGTCGTCACCGGCGTATCGGGATCGGGCAAGACGACGATGGTCCTCGAAAGCCTGATTCCCGCCATTGAATCCGTCATAGCGAAGCGTCCCCTGCCGGCTCACATTAAAGGCGTCGACGCCGGCGGCATCGAGCAGGTAAAACTCATTGACGCCACGCCTATCGGCATCAACGTCCGCTCGACCGTTGCGACCTATGCCGGCGTTCACGACGAACTGCGAAAGCTCTATGGAAAATCGCCAGAGGCCAAAGAACAAGGCTACAAGGCCAGAAATTTTTCGTACAACACGGGCTCCCTGCGCTGCCCCGACTGCGACGGCACGGGTACCATCAGCCTCGACGTCCAGTTTCTCCCGGACGTCCATATCCCCTGCCCGACCTGCCATGGCTCGCGCTACGCCCCGGCCGCATCGGCCGTTAAATTGACCAACAAAGAGGGAATCTCCCGGACGCTGCCGGAATTGATGGCCATGGATGTCGACGACGCCGTCACCTTTTGCACCGAATGGAAGGGCGTCTCGCAGCGGCTCACAACGCTCAGCCGCCTCGGTCTGGGATACCTGACCCTCGGCGAAGAAACGCCCGGCCTATCCGGCGGCGAAGCTCAGCGCTTGAAACTGGCCAGTGAAATGGGGCGCACCCAAACGGCATCCCTCTTCGTCTTCGATGAACCGAGCATCGGCCTCCATCCCCTGGACGTCCAGGTCCTGCTCCGCGTCTTCCAGGCCCTCCTCGACAGGGGTGCGACGGTCGTCGTCATCGAACACGATCTCGACGTCATCCGTAACGCCGACTACATCATCGACATGGGCCCCGGCGGCGGCGAAGAAGGCGGCCGCATCACAGCCATCGGCACACCGGAAGCCATAAAACAGAATAAAGACAGCATCACTGGCCAATACCTATGACACAAAAAGCCTCATCACGGATTTCTTTATATCTCCGATAAAGAAATCCATGGTGAGGCATCTTATTTTTTACAGCAAATTTGTGTTTCCATACAAAAGAACCTCCACCGACCAAGTTGACCGATGGAGGCTCTTTGCTGTTATCTGCTATTTATTTTTGGCAGCAAGGCGGGAGTTTCGATTTATCCCCCGTCTTTGACTGTCCGCTTGACGAGCAGCTGCCCGAGCAGCCGCCGCAGCAGCCTGCCGTTCCGTTGAACAGGCCGCGGACGTGACGGATGAAGTACGCTACGGCGATGATGACGACGATAGCGACAATAATCGTTGCAGGACTCATACCAGAACCCCCCTTTCTATGGGATAGAGGATCTTATGCACCGAGACCGGCCATAAGAGCCAACTGATAGGTAACGTAAGCCAGGACATAAGCCAAGACGAGGCACATGCCATCGCTGGCAAGGAGCATCTTCCAAGAACCCGTTTCACGCTTGATGACTGCCATTGCAGCGACGCAGGGCATGTACAGCAAGGTGAAGACCATCAGCGACAGGGCAACGGCGGGGTTGAAGTTCGGGTCATCAGCCAAGAAGGTGATGAGGTTGGCTTCATGGGTATCGTCAGCCTGGACGCTGTAAATCGTAGCCAAGGTCGAAACCATGACTTCCTTAGCGGCCGTGCAGGCTACGATGGCGACACCGATCTTCCAGTCATAACCGAGCGGTGCGATAACCGGTTCGATGAAGTGGCCTAAGCGGGCTGCATAGGACTGGGAAATCTTTTCAGCATTCTGCTGGCTGTCGAGTTCCGTCGTAGCATCGTCAGCAGCGACTTTGGCATCGAATAAGGGCAGAGCCTGAGCATATACCGTCGGATTGGAAGCTTCGAGATCGGCAAAAGCATCGGGATACTGTGGTTTTTCTTCAACGGCTTCAGCCTGCTGGACGCTTTCTACGTCTTCTTCTTCGCTGTCTTCTTCTTCAGCAGCAGCGTCGGCAGCGGCAACCATCGATTCATACATGCCGTTCAATTCACTGTTTTCTTCGATGGACGTAAGGCCGTAAGTCTGGAGGATACCGGCCTGCTGCTGTTCCATCTGAGCCGTAACCTGTTCTTTAGCGGCATCGAAGTCCTGAGAATACTGGACATCCATAGGATATGCCGTGAGGAACCAAACGATGATCGAAGCACCGAGGATAAAGGTACCGGCCTTTTTGAGGTACAGTACACTGCGTTCCCACATATGCATAAGAACGCCCTTGAGGGTCGGAATGTGGTACGGCGGCATTTCCATGACGAACGGTTCCTGTTCGCCTTTAAAGGTCGTATGACGCAGGACCAAGGCGACGGCAACGGCGACGATGATACCCAAGAGGTAGACGCCGAAGAGGACCGTACCGCCATAACCGGAAGCGCCGAAGAAGGCGCCGATGAGCAGGGTGTAAACAGGAAGACGAGCACCGCAGCTCATGAAGGGGCACGCCAGGATAGTGACCAGGCGGTCCTTTTCATTATCGAGAGTACGAGCGGCCATGATGCCCGGTACGTTACAGCCAAAGCCGAGAATCATGGGGATAAAGGACTTGCCGTGCAGGCCGAGAGCTCTCATAGCGCGGTCGATAAGGAAAGCAGCGCGGGCCATGTAGCCCGTGTCTTCGAGCAAACTGATAAAGAAATATAAGAGGACGATAAGCGGTACGAAACTGAGGACCGAACCGACACCGCCGATAACGCCGTCGACGAGGAGCGAGCGCAGCTGTTCATCTTCGACGACCGTACTCAGCCAGTCACCGAGCATGCCAAACCCTTGATCGAGCCAATCCTGCGGATAGGCACCGAGGTCGATGACGACGGTAAACATGAGCCACATGAGGCCTAAGAAAATAGGAATCCCCAAGACGCGGTGCGTCAGGACGCGGTCGATTTTATCAGACAAGGTATCGCTCGTACCGACATTAATAATGGATTTATTAAATACGTCAGTCGCAAATTGATAGCGGCATTGAGCAAAATAAAAGTCTAAATCGAGGTTTTTAGCCAGGGAATCGCGGAGAGAAGCCGCCAGTTCCAAGATATGTTCCGTACCGTCAATAGCCTTGACCTTGGCCACGGCATCGGAGTCGTTTTCAAGGAGTTTAACAGCCAGCCAGCGGATCGGATAATTGATGACGCCAATCTTATCGATGGCATCGGTCAATTCAGCAATCGCCGGTTCGACGTCAGCACCATAATCGACTTCCGCATTGACCAAGTGTTGTGCTTCCATGCTGGAAATCGCGTCGAGCAGTTCTTTCGTCCCTAAGTTTTTACTGCCGACTAAGGGAACGACGACGGCACCGATTTGACGGCCTAACTTTTCGAGGTCGATTTTAATGCCCATTCGTTCGGCAATATCCATCATATTCAAGGCGATGACCATCGGTCGTCCCAATTCGACGAGCTGAGCGGCCAAATACAAGTTACGTTCGAGATTCGAGGCATCGAGAACGTTGACGATGATATCCGGCTTTTCATTGATGATGACGTTACGGGCAACGACTTCGTCGAGGGACCGTGCCGTCAGGCTATACGTACCCGGAAGGTCGACAAAGAGCAAATCTTTGCCGTTAAAGGTGCGATGGCCTTCTTTCTTTTCGACAGTAACGCCGGGATAGTTGCCGACGTGCTGCTTTGAACCTGTAATGTTATTAAAAATCGTCGTTTTCCCGCAGTTAGGATTGCCGGCAAGGGCAATCTTAATCTTTCCTGCATTTTCCATGACTACTAAATACCCCCTTATTATTGATCCACGGCTACCGAAATCATAGCCGCTTCATTCATGCGCAAGGCCATAGCACAGCCTTTAATTTTGACTTCTACCGGATCTCCGAGAGGGGCCTTTTTAAAAACAGAAATGCGAGAACCTTTGACGACGCCCATATCTACCAGGCGATGCTGGATATTTCCCCGGCCTTCAAGGGCTTCGACAATACCTGACTGACCGACTTTCATGTCAGCTAACGAAACAATCTTCATGACTAACTCCCCTTTGCTTGCCTAGACGACGGCTTCCTCCGTCCTGGCTGCTAGTATAGTTTTCAGTGCGCTTGAGCTGCTGGTATGGGAACGGACAATATCCACGTTCTTGCGCTGGGCTTCCTTCAGAGCGCAGCGGACCATACTGTGACTCACGGTACTGGTAAACAACACCACAAGATCAGGCGACCCGATTTTCGACTTAAAATCACTGGGCACCTGAGTAAATACTTTGGCCTTATAATCGAATTCTTTGCAAATACGCTTATAACGGCACACCATGCAATCATTTCCACCTACGATGACAACACTCATTTACATCGCTCCTTTCAGCTCCGTAAATAATACTCACACATCCCTTCAGCTATTGATAATATATTTCATTACCAAATATATTATATATTTTTTCACATACTCTGTCAACACTTTGCTATTGAAATTCATTTATAAAAAGAAAGAAGCGCACGAAAGTACGCTTCTTTCTTTACAAAATGCACCTTGCCGCATTCTTTTTAATATGTGATTCTTTGTCTTAATTAAAACCTATTCTCTAAAATCGAGATTTTTTAGGCTCGCCGTTTCGGCATGGATGGCCCGAGAATGCGAACGCTGTTCAATACGACGGCCAAAGTCGCCGTATTGTGGATGACGGCGGCCCAGAGGGGACTTATCTTTCCTAAAGCGCCGAGAAGCATGGCCGCCGAGTTCACGGCAATGGTCGCCGTAAAGTTCTGGTTGATGGCCCGCATCGTTTCCCGTCCGATATGGAGGGCATCGTATAATTTAGCCGGGTCTTCCGAGCGGATCGTAATGGCCGCCGATTCGGCAGCGATGTCAGTCTTGTTGCCGCCCAGGCTGACGCCGATGTCGGAAAAAGCCAGGGCCGGCGCATCGTTGATGCCGTCGCCGACCATCATGACGTTGCCTCGTTTCTGCATCTTCATAACGTAGTTGGCCTTTTCTTCCGGCAGGATTTCGGCGTGGTACGAATCGATATCCATGTCGTGGGCTACTTCAGCTGCTACGTCTTTCGAATCGCCGGTCAGCATGACGACTTCGTCGATGCCTAAGCGGCGCATGCGGTTCAAGGTCTTTTTCATGCCCGGCCGAATCGGATCCTGTATGGTCAGGAAGCCGAGATACTGGCCGTCGCGGGCGATGTACAAGAGGTTCTTGCCCCAAGTCTTATTATCGGCTGCCGGCATGCCTTCTACCCCTTCTTCGGTCATGAAGCGGCGGCTGCCGACGAGGACATTGCCGCCGGGATAAGTTTCAAAGGACGGAACAACGGCCTTCATGCCCCGGGCAACGACCGTTTCCGACGAATCATGAGACGGCGTCTGCCAACCCTTGGCGTTAACGTATTTCTGTACGGCCACCGCTAAAGGATGAACAGAATGCATTTCAGCCGAAGCCGCCAGGAGGATCATTTCCTTATCGTTGACCCCTTCGACCGTTTCGATGTGGTCGATTTGGGGAACGCCCATGGTAATGGTCCCGGTCTTGTCGAGGACGACCGTATCGATTTCAGCCAGATTTTCGATGTAGTTTCCGCCCTTAATAAGAATCCCTTTCCGGGCTGCAACGCCGATAGCCGCCGAAATGGCCGTTGCCGTCGACAGTTTCAGACCGCACGAGAAGTCGATGAACAGCAAATTGAGAACTCTTTGCCAATCCTTCGTCGCCCCGTAGACGATAGCCGCACCGATAAAGGAAATGGGAACTAAGAGATTGGCCATCTTATCGGCAAAATTCTGAACCGGCGCCCGACGGGTCTGAGCTTCTTCGACGAGGTGGATGATCTGGGCCAGAGACGTATCGGCACCGACCTTTTCGACGCGGATGACGAGGTCCCCGGCTTCAATGACGCTGCCGGCATAGACAGCCGACTTTTCCTGTTTGATAGCCGGATTCGATTCGCCGGTAATGGAGGCCTGATTGACAGCGGCGTTGCCGTCGACAACGGTACCGTCGACGCAAATCTTTTCGCCGAGATGGACGGCGATGAGGTCGCCCCGCTTCAGCGATTCGACGGGAACCTTGCGTTCCCTGCCGTTTTCGATAATCCAGACGTCACGCTGATCCAGTTTCAAAAGGCCGGAAATCTGACGGCGTGCCCGTTCGGCAGCGTATTCCGTCATCATTTCAGCCCCGTTCGAGAGCGCCAGGAGAGTCAGACTCGATTCCGGCTTTCCGGACAGGACCGAAGCCGCCACAGCCGTTGCCGTCAACGTATCGGCGTTGGCCTGATGGTCTTTTACCAGGCCGAGGATACCGCTTTTAATATAGCGACGCGCGATGTATAAGGTAAAGAGTCGACGAAACAAGAGCATGGATCCGTAAAATTCCGGATTTACCTTGCGCAGGATGTTCATGGCAATGAAGCCGCCGACAGAGATGATGGCTTCCCGACGATAGGTGGCGACGTCCATTTCTTCCGGCTTATTTTCTTTTTTGCGGCCGTACTTATCTTCAAAGGCCCGGATAAAGAGCTTCAAGGCCCGTACATCGAGGTTCTTATGATAATAGACAGTGACTTTCTTTTCTTCCACAATGGCCGATACGATGCCGCTGACTTGGCGAAGCTTGACGCTCAGGATTGGACGCATGCGGCTGGGAATTTCGCTGTGAAGAAAAATCGTATTGCACAGGTACATGATCATTCCCTCCTCAGCAGCGAGAGAGCCCACCACAGCATCTGCGGCCCTGACGGGCGCTCACCCATGAAAACGGTCTTTCGCAGGCCGCGAATGATTAGGAACAAGGCGGCAACCGTCGTCAAATCGAGGAGATGATTTGATTTCTTTTTAATGATGCGGCTTAAAAAATCACCTGTCGCCCGGGCGACTTTGAGATAGGTTGTATCGTCTGACTTCGGAGCCCGTTTCCGATCGGCGTCATAGACGGCATTGATAATCCCTTCGACGGCATTGGGAAAGAGGCGGGAGCGGAAGAAATCTTCCAAAAGATCCAGCGCAGCTTCACTTGAAGCATAGACCAAAATACTGCCCGTAACGGTGTTGACCTCGATGGAACTGATGCCGGTCATGACACCGATTTTCTTTTCCATGAATTCGGCCAACCCTGCATTACCGACAAGGGACGCAGCCCGGTAGCGGCGACGGCCGGGGAGTGTGGACACGCAGGCAAAACGCGGCACATCAACAGTCTTTTCTCCTTGCATCGAAGGCGCACCGGCAAAGGCGCTGCCTCCCCTTTTCTTATTATGGAACAAGTCGTAAACGGCCTTTCCGATCGACGTGCCCACCATAAAACCTGAGGCGTATGACATAATCACCTTCTCCTTTCAGCATGGGTCATGATATAGTTTTCTACCCGAACGAGTTCTCGGTTTGTCCGCAGAAGCTGCGGACGGTAAGTAATCAATACCGAACCCGTAAGGACGTTGATATCGACATTATCGATTTCTTTATAGCTGGCAATATAGGCGTATACCTTGCGGCCCAATTCAGCATTGCCGATGAGTTTCTTACTGTGCAGGCGAATGCGGCCCGGTAAGTAAGACGAGATTGAGACAGAACGGATGATGAAGTCCCATTTCGACGTCGGAATAAACATAAACGCAGCCCTTTCTATCTTTTTACCCTTTAAAAAAGACCGTTACCGAAAGGCAACAGTCTTCTTTTGACAGTCTGTAATTATTTTGCCTGTGCGGCTTCCTGAGCTGCAATCATGTCTTCTAATTCTTCCTTCTGGCGCTGCAATTCAGCGAGGGGAACAGACGCCGTCAAAGCGCCGGCTGCCGGCTGCTGCATAGCCAAGAGCTGCTGTTCACGTTCGGACATTAATTTGTAGCCGAAAACCCCTGCGACGACACCAATACCTAAGCCAATCCAAAAATCCGTATTCTGAAACATACGACACATCTCCCTTTTTTAATAATCTATACCAAAATCTGATTTTATTATAAAGTGCATTTCTTCACTTGTCAATATTATTTATCAATATCAAGATAACTTTTTGATTTAAAATAGATTGTAAAAAGGCAGTCACTCAAGGATTACATAATCTCGTCTCCCGTAAAGCTTAAGATACCTATGCGAGTTCGCTGAACTCAGTACATTTATTTTATCGTCAAAATTTGCTATAATGAAACGTACCTCATGTATAAGTCAGGTAAATAATGAAATTATATCTTACTAATAGAAAGGTGTGATACGCTTGTTCAATCCGTCTCTCTTCAAAAAGGTTCAGGAAATAATCGCCGAAAACCCGGATAAACGGGTTCTTCCCCTTTCTTTCGATGGAATGAACTACTTTATCAAGCGACGTATGAGCAATGGCCGCAATGCTTTTGCCAAACAAAATCCGTCATCGGCCTTCTGGTGTGAGGCCTATAAGATTACGATGGTCAACTCCCGCCTGCCATTGGCGCCGAAAATCGTCCTCTTCGATGAAGATTTCTTCGTCATGGAAAATGTCGGCAGGCCCCTCCAGAGCATTGCAAAAGGAGAAGAGTACGTCGACGTGCGCCTCGATGCCTTCACCAAAGCCGGCGAAGGACTGGCCCGGCTCCATGCTGCCGGCCTGCACCACGGCCGCCCGGCCCTGCGGGATATCGCCTATGATCTGAAAACAAAAGCCATTACCCTCCTCGACTGGGAAAATGAAAAGAAATTCATCCATGCGCCGGCTGCCGTTCTCGATCTCTTCCTCTTTATTCACAGCTGCTTTCGTGAAAAATGGTCCGACTCCTCCCTTCTCGATGCCGCCCTTACAGGCTACACCAGTATCGAAGGAAGCAGGCGGACCATCAAAGGTCTGAAAAACCTGGTTCTCGATTACAATACCCTCTTCTACCTCTGTCATATCCTGACCCCCTTCGGCTGGATTGACGTCGTCTCCGTCGATAAGACGCGAAGCTATATTTCCCGCCTATAATCGAAAAGCTGCCGCAGCACAGCGGACAAAGCCGCCGGGCATTTCCTCGACGGCTTTTTTGAGCTGCAGCCGAAGGAGTGTATGCAGCAGTTCGGGAAGGGACAAGCCGGTCACGGACAGCAAATCTTCAGCCGGAATGGCCCGTTCCATCGACAAGGCCTGAAGGACGCAGGTCTCCTTGTCATCGAAGTCGACCGATGGACAGTCCTCAGCAGCCGCCGGAATATGCCAGCCCCGGCTTTGAAAGACCTGCAGGATATCGTCGGCTCCGGTCAAGGCCATGGCCCCCATCTGCAGCAAGTGATTCGTTCCCTTACTCGTTTCGGCAAAAATACTGCCCGGCATGGCAAAGACGTCGCGCCCTTCTTCCAGGGCAAAGTCGGCCGTAATGAGGGAACCGCTGCCAAGGGCCGCTTCAATGACGACAGTAGCTGCCGCAACGCCAGCGATGATTCGGTTGCGGGCCGGAAAGTGCTGAGCCCGCGGCTCGGTCCCAAAGGTATATTCCGAAAGGATGGCTCCGCCCTGCTCGACGATGTCTCGAAAGAGGCGCTTATTCTCCCGCGGGTACGTCCGATTGAGGCCATTGGCAACGACGACGACGGTCCGCCCCTTCCCTTTTAAAGCCCCGGTATGAACACGGGTATCGATGCCTCTGGCACCGCCGCTGACCAGGGTAATCCCCCGCTCGGCCAGACTCATGGCCAGGGTTTCGGCTGCGTTCAGCCCATAGGGACTGGCTTTTCGCGACCCGACCATGGCCAGGGTATATCGATCCGCTTCCAGCATTCCCTGACAAAAGAGGACCAGCGGCGGCTGGGCGATGAAGGGCAGCCAGCACGGATAGTCATCGTCCCACAAGGCAATGGGGCGCACGCCATAAAAGGAAAGCTTACGTTGAAATCCATCCCAATCAAAAACATTTCGTTCTTCAACGACTTTGCCAAAAGAAGCCGGTGAAAATCTCCATCGGCACCGCAGGTCGTCGTCCCACGAAGCCTGCCAAGCGGCCTTGGCCGAACGGTATCGGTCGAGGAGGGTCTTCAGACGCCGGCTGCCGAGGCCCGGAAGAGATTGGAGAGCCGCTGCGTACATCGTTTCTTCGGTCACGCCGTTCACGTCGTCTCCCCCTTTACAGTTTATTGCGGTAGCTGATGGCTTCGGCCACATGATGTTCCTGAATATCCTCAGCCCCGGAAAGGTCGGCAATGGTTTGGGCTACCTTGATGAGCCGGTCGTAACTGCGGGCGCTGAGGCGGAGTAAATCAAAGGCCTCACGCAGCATGTTCCGCGCTTCCGGACTCAGCGAGCACGTCTCCTTGATTTCCCGGTGCCCCATGTGGGCATTGCAGTAACAGTCATAGGCTGCCAGCCGCGCCGCCTGCCGTTCCCTGGCCCGAAGGACCCGGCCCCGTATCGCCTCGGAAGTCTCGGCCCCGCAGCCCCCTGCCAAGTCGCCGTAAGCCGGTCGGGCGACGCGGACGTGGAGGTCGATGCGGTCCAATAAGGGGCCGGAAATCTTATGGATATAGCGATAGCGGTTGTTTTCCGAACACGTACAGTCATCGTCAAAGCCATAACTGCCGCAGGGACAGGGATTCATGGCCGCCACCAGGACGAACCGCGAAGGATAAGATAAGGCGGCGTTGACTCTGGCGATGTGGACGATGCCGTCTTCTAAAGGCTGGCGCAGCACTTCCAGGACCGACCGGGGAAATTCCGGCAGTTCATCGAGGAAGAGGACGCCGTGGTGACTGAGGGTCACTTCTCCGGGATGAGGAATCGTACCGCCGCCTACCAGGCCTGCCCGGGAAATGGTATGGTGGGGACTGCGAAAGGGGCGCCGCTGCATGAGCTGCCCTTCTCGAAGGAGGCCGGCGACACTGTATATTTTGGTCACTTCCAAGGCCTCTTTTTTCGCCAAGGGCGGCAAGATCGTCGGAATCCTTTTAGCCAGCATGGTCTTGCCGCTCCCGGGCGGACCGATCATCAAGATATTATGACCGCCGGCGGCCGCGATTTCAAGGGCCCGTTTGGCTTCGACCTGGCCCTGTACTTCGGAAAAGTCGATATCGTAATCGAGGATATCGGCCTCTCTTTCCTGAGGCGTTATCGGCTTCAAAGTCATATCGCCCTTCAAATGACCGGCAACCTGTGACAAAGATTCGGCCGTATAGACCGTAACTGACGGACAAAGGAGAGCTTCGGCTCCATTTTTCGAACTGACGAAGACCGATTTGACGCCCTGAGCAGCACTTTCGATGACCATGGGCAGGACACCGTTTATCGGCCGGATTTCGCCATCGAGGGCCAGTTCTCCCAAAAAGAGGCAGTCCGCACAGGCTTCCAAGGGGATCTGACCGCTCGACGCCAAAATGGCAACGGCCAATCCCAAATCAAGGCCTGACGTATCCTTCTTCAAATCAGCAGGTGCCAAATTTACCGTCAGGCGGCGCATGGGAAATTCATAGCCGCTGTTCTTAATGGCCGCCCGGACACGCTCCTTGGCTTCTTTGACCGACGTCGACGCCAATCCTACCAGGTCAAAGGATGGCAAGCCGTTGGAAATATCCGTCTCGACGGCGATGACGTGACCGCCGAGGCCCAAGGTCGCAGCACCCGAAATGCGTGCAAACATGAATTCACCGCCTTTCTGCAAAGAAGGCATGGACGACGTGGCGAACAACGGGCTGGTCGTCAACTCCCGGCCAAACTTCGATGACGTCAAAGCGACAGGGCTTGTCCCACAAGCGGAACTGCGTCAGATAACCGGAGGCGACGCAGGTCAGTTTCTGCCGCTTCCGCCGTTCCACAGCCTCACAAGGCCTGCCGTAGCGTTCCGTTCGTCGCGTCTTGACTTCAATAAAAACGAGGGTCCTTCCATGATCGGCAATGATATCGATTTCGCCCATGCGATTTCGGTAGTTGCAGCAGCGGATGCGGTAGTCGGTCTGATGCCGTATATAAGCCAGTGCAGCCTGTTCTCCATAATACCCTAAAACCCGTGACTCCATGATACCTTCCCCTTTCATTTAGTTATTCCTTCCATTATAGTCGGCACGAATTAAAGAGGCGTAAAAAAAAGACCCCTGCGGGTCTTTTTTCATGAGAGAATCATTAGATTTTATGAATGGCTAAAAAAACGACGACGCCGATGAGGAGCACAATGGCAATGATACGGGTAAGCGAAGCCATGGAAAAGCGCACTTCACGCTGCGGTCTTCTTCGCGGCTGACGTTCACTCATACGCCGGGCCATGCCATTTCCTTGCCGCCTAAGATATGGGCGTGCATGTGATGAACGGTCTGACCGGCCTTTTCTCCCGTATTGAATACGACGCGGAAGCCGTCTTTATCGAGATTCATGACCTGTGCGACTTTTTGAATGGCATAGAGCATCTTGCCGGCCATATCGGCGTCATCCGGCGTCAGGGCTGCAATGCTCTGAACGTGTTTCTTGGGGATAACCAAAACGTGTACCGGTGCCACGGGATTGATGTCCTTGAAGGCGAAGAAATTATCGTCTTCCCAAACCTTGGTGCTGGGGATGTCCCCGGCGATGATCTTGCAGAAAATGCAGTCTTCCATAGTGAATTCCTCCTTCTTGGTACGGCGAAGTCAGCTTTTTATCCTTCAGCCAAAGGGCCTCGTCCGACAAGCTTCTTGCCGTCTGTTCCCACAAGGGTAACGGAGACGACCGTCCCCTGAGAACCTTCCGGCAGTCCCCGGACGGCGACGCGTTCATAGTTTCCCGTAAAACCTTCTCCATCGGTACCTTCCTGGGTTTCGACGAGGACCGAGGCCTTCGTCCCGACGAGGGACTCGAGGAGAGCCCCTTTCTGGCGGGCCGACAACTCATTGACCAATTCGACGCGGCGCTTCTTTTCAGCCGTATCGATCTGGCCACTCATGGTCGCAGCCGGCGTCCCCTTTCGCGGCGAATAAGGAAAGGCGTGAATATGGGAAAAATTGAGACGGCGCAAGGTTTCCATCGTGTCTTCAAAGAGAGCTTCCGTCTCACCAGGAAAGCCTAAGATGAGGTCCGTCGAGACCGTAAGACCACCGATACGGCTGCGCAGACGAGCGATGAGCTCTTCGTACTCAGCGACGGTATAATGGCGGTTCATGGCTTTTAACACGGCATCGGAACCGGCCTGAAGGGGCAGGTGCAGGTGACGGCAGATTCGATCGGAGCTGTTCATAACGGCAATCATGTCGTCGTCGATTTCCAGCGATTCGATAGACCCCATACGGATGCGGGGTACATCCGTTTCTTTGACCAAGCGGTCCAATATATGGGCCAAGGACGGATGATCGTCGAGATCCCGGCCATAGGCGCCGAGGTGGATGCCGGTCAGGACGATTTCCTTAAACCCGGCGTCGACCAGCCGTTTAGCTTCAGCAATGACGGCATCGGGACGGCGCGACTTCAGCGCACCGCGCGTATAGGGAATGATGCAGTACGCACAAAAATTATTGCACCCTTCCTGTATCTTCAGGTCTGCCCGCGTATGCTCCACTGCCGACGGATAGAGGGGAATTTCCTCAAACTCATCGTGTTGGCGCACGTCATGGACGGCCGTGAAAGCTTCCTCACTGCCGTTGTCGAGCAACTCGCCGACGATGGCTACGATGCGTTTTCGTTCGTTCGTCCCGACGACGGCATCGACTTCGGGCATGGACGCCAAAAGTTCCGGGTCGAGCTGAGCGTAGCAGCCGGTGACGATGACCTTGGCAGCATCATTGCGCTTCTTGGTCCGTCGAATGAGCTGGCGTGACTTTTTTTCACCGACTTGGGTAACCGAACAGGTATTGATGATATAGACGTCGGCAGAGCCGTTAAAATCGGCTTCTTCAAAGCCAGCCTGAAGAAATAAGCCCCGTATGCTGTCCGTATCGTATTGGTTGACACGGCAGCCCAGGGTAGCAAAAGCAATTGTTGGCATTACTTGAATCCTCTTTCGTACATAATGATAGACAAGGCCGCCAGCGACGCCGTTTCAGCACGCAGGATCCGCGGGCCGAGCGAGACGGTCCGGCACCAGGCAAACTGCTGTCCGGCGTAGGCGATTTCCTTTTCGGCATAGCCTCCTTCGGGTCCGATGGCAATGACGACGTCACCGGTCCGCACATCGTGGCAGGCTTCAGCCAGCGGCGCCGTTTCCCGTTCATAAGGAATGATGCAGCGCGTATCGGCATAAGCGTCGACAAAGTCCGTAAAGGTCATGACCGGCGCCACGTCGGGCACGTCGTCGCGACCGCACTGTTTAGCCCCTTCAAGGGCCAGGCGCTGCCACCGTTCAAGGCGGGACTTCTGCCGTTTATCATCTAATTTTACTACACAATATTCCATTTGTACAGGAACGATTCGGCTGACGCCGAGCTCCGTCGCCTTCTGTATGACCCAGTCGAACTTGTCGCCTTTTAAGATACCGGCAGCCAGGGTAACCGTCCCGGCCGAAGCCGTCGGATCGGATAGTTTTTTGGCCGGCGTCAAATAGGCCGAATGACCTTCGATGCGGGTAATGAAGCATTCATAGGTCGTACCGGTAACGTCGGTGACGGGAATCGTGTCGCCTACGGTGTGCCGCAGGACGAGGACGACGTGGCGGGCATCGTCAGCCGACAATTCAAAGGTCCCGCAAATGGGAAAATCCGTAAAAATCTTGCGCATGATCTCACCTCGTCAATTTCACGGCATACCAGCCGCTGCGAAGCTGTTCATCAGCCCAGATAAACCCAGCCTGTTCGGCAGCCGATCGGACCTCATCGATGCGGTCGTCGATGATACCGCTGACGATGAGCGTACCGCCCTCTTTTAAGTAGGGAGCTACCGTCGGAAGCAGGGCCAGAACGGCGTTCGTCACCAGATTAGCCACGATGACATCGGCCTTTTGGCCTTTTGGAATGGCTGCCAGGAGGTCGCTGTTGGCAATGGACAAGCGGTCTTCGACGCCGTTGATGGCGGCATTGACCCGAGCCTGGGCGACGGCGGTGCTGTCAAAGTCGACGGCCGCAGCATGAGCGGCGCCTAATTTTGCCGCGGCAATGGCCAAAATTCCCGTTCCCGTACCGATATCAAAGACGACGTCGCCGGGCTTTACGGCATCTTCGAGATACTGGACGCAGAGACAGGTCGTATCGTGAAAGCCGCTGCCAAAAGCAAGGCCGGGGTCGATCGTAAGGACGTCTTCATCAGGAGCCGGCGACGCTTTTTCCCAAGCTGGTTCAGCCCAGAAATGGCGGGAGATTTTCTTAGGATGGAAATGATCTTGCCAGGCAAAGAGCCAATCTTCATCGTTGACATTTTTTTCGATGACCTGCCAGTTGCCGAGGTCGGCACCGCGGCTTTCAAGGGCGTTCATTTTTTCTCGGATCGTTTCCACAAGGCCTTCTTGAGTCAGCGGAAAATACGCTGTAATGCGAACGCGGCCCTCAGGGTCCGACGTCTGGTCGTCGATGACCGAGCCGTTGCTGCCGCATTCATAAACAAGAAGGGCCACCAAATCGGTGGCCATTGGGGAAACGAGCAAATCGACTTCATTCCATTGCATCGTCTATTCTCCCTTCATCTTTACAGATCTTCTTTTAATCGGGCCCAACTCCAACAGAAGTCGTCCCGCAGCTTTCTCAAACTCAGAAAAAGGTCATCTTTCAGCTTCGTCCAGAAGCCTTTTTTGCCCTTCTTCGAGTCTTTTTTCGTATTGCTCACAGCACTGTCATCGGCCTTTTGTTTATCCGGCGTCGATTCAGCCGGCTTCGGCTCCCCCACCCACGTTTCACCGCCGGCATAGGCGAATTCACGCAGGAGCTGCTGCTGTTTATCATTCAATTTCTTAGGAACGGATACCGTGACCCGGACGTGGTGATCACCACGGCGGTTCTTGGCACCGAGGACAGGAACGCCTTTTCCGCGAAGGCGGAAGGTCGTACCGGTCTGCGTGCCGGCCGGAATGGTCAGTTCAACCTTCCCGTCCAGTGTTTCGACAAGGATTTTCGTCCCTAAAGCTGCCTGAGCAAAGGAAATCGTTTCCTGCGAGAGGATATCGTTCCCTTCGCGAACAAATTTAGAATCGCGGCGAACGAAGATATAGACGTACAAATCGCCGTGAGATCCGCCGCGGGTACCCGGTTCGCCTTCGCCGGCAACGCGCAGGCGTGCACCGTCATCGACACCGGCAGGGATCTTAATCTTCAGTTTCTTACGAACCTTTACGGTTCCCTTGCCATGACATTCCTTACATTTGTCATGAATGATCTTGCCTGTACCGCCGCAACGGCTGCAAGTGCGGACGTTGACCATCTGGCCAAAAGGCGTGTTCTGAACGACGCGCTGCTGGCCCGTACCGTGACAGTCGGGACAGGTATCGACCTTGCTGCCCGGTTCAGCCCCTTCGCCATGACAGTGAGTACACGTTTCTTCCTTGGGAACTTCAATTTCCATTTCCTTCCCAAAGGCCGCATCCTTGAAGGCAATATCAATGTCATAGCGCAGATCGGCACCTCGCTGAGGCCCGTTGGACGACTGGCGTCCGCCGCCCTGACCGCCGAAGAAGGAATCGAAGATATCTTCAAAGCCACCGAAGCCCTGACTGCTCTGGCCGAAACCGCCAAAGCCGCCAAAACCTCCGAATCCGCCCTGACCAAAACCAGCGCCGGAACCGGCAGCATTCCCATTTTGGAAGGCTGCCGGACCGAACTGGTCGTACTGGGCACGTTTTTGCTCATTAGACAAGACGCTGTAGGCTTCATTGATTTCTTTGAATTTTTCTTCAGCCGCTTTCGGATCATCGGGATTGCGGTCCGGATGATACTTGAGGGCCAGCTTTTTAAAGGCTTTTTTAATTTCTGCATCGCTGGCGTCTTTAGGGACGCCAAGCACTTCATAATAGTCTCTTTTGCTCATCTGAGAAGCCCCTCTTATCTATCTTACTTCTTATCGTCGTCAACTACGGTGTAATCGGCGTCAACTACATTGTCGTCTTTCGGCTGGCTGTCGCCTGCGTCAGACTGGGCGCTGCCTTCCGGCTGTGCCTGCTGGGCAGCGTCGGCATTCTTGTACATTTCGCTGGTCAAATCGTAAAGCGGCTTGGTCAAGGCTTCCGAAGCAGCTTTGATCTTGTCGACGTCGTCGCTCTTTACAGCTTCTTTCAAGTCGGCAATCTTATCTTTGATTTCCGAAACTTTAGCAGCGTCGGCTTTGTCGCCCATATCCTTGATGGTCTTTTCGGCCTGGTAAATGAGGGAGTCGGCGTTGTTCTTAGCTTCGATGCCTTCTTTACGTTTCTTATCTTCGGCTTCGTGAGCAGCAGCTTCTTTGACCATGCGGTCGATTTCGCTCTTGTCGAGGCCCGAAGAGGATTTGATGGTGATTTTCTGTTCCTTACCCGTTCCGAGGTCTTTTGCCGAAACGTTTACGATACCGTTAGCATCGATGTTGAAGGTAACTTCGATACGAGGTACTCCACGCGGAGCTGCCGGAATGCCCGTCAGTTCAAAGCGGCCGAGGGTCTTGTTGTCGGCAGCCATTTCGCGTTCGCCCTGAAGGACGTGGACGTCAACGGAAGGCTGGTTGTCGGCAGCCGTCGAGAATACCTGGCTTCCGGAAGTCGGGATCGTCGTGTTGCGGTCGATGATCTTAGTGAAGACACCGCCGAGGGTTTCAATACCGAGGGACAACGGCGTAACGTCGAGGAGGAGAACGTCTTTGACGTCGCCTACGAGGACGCCGGCCTGGATAGCAGCGCCGATAGCAACGCATTCGTCAGGGTTTACGCCCTTGCTCGGTTCTTTGCCGAGGATCGATTTAATAGCGTCCTGAACAGCCGGAATACGGCTGGAGCCGCCGACGAGGATGATCTTGTCGATTTCGTCGATGCTGAGACCGGAGTCAGCAATAGCCTTCTTGGTTGGTTCCATCGTAGCATGGACGAGGTCTTCCGTCAATTCGTTGAATTTAGCACGGGTCAAGGTCAGGTCGAGATGTTTCGGGCCCGAAGCGTCAGCCGTGATGAAGGGCAGGTTGATGTTCGTCGAAAGAACCGTCGACAATTCGATTTTTGCTTTTTCAGCAGCTTCTTTCAAGCGCTGATCGGCCATCTTATCCTGCGAGAGGTCGATGCCGGTCTGTTTCTTGAATTCGTCAACCATCCAGTCCATGACCTTGTTATCGAAGTCGTCACCGCCGAGTTTCGTGTTGCCGTTGGTAGCCTTTACTTCAAAGACGCCGTCGCCAAGTTCGAGGATCGAGACGTCGAATGTGCCGCCGCCGAGGTCGAATACGAGGATTTTGCCGTCGCCGCCTTTATCGAGGCCGTAAGCGAGAGCTGCTGCCGTCGGTTCGTTGACGATACGGAGAACGTCGAGACCGGCGATCTTGCCGGCATCTTTCGTAGCCTGACGCTGGCTGTCGTTGAAGTAAGCCGGAACGGTGATAACGGCCTGGGTTACTTTTTCGCCCAAGTAGCTTTCAGCGTCTTCCTTCAATTTCTGAAGGACCATAGCCGAAATTTCCTGCGGCGTATAGCTTTTGCCCTGAACGTCAACGGTGTAGCTTTCGCCCATGTGACGCTTAATCGAGGCAATGGTGTTTTCCGGGTTAGAAACGGCCTGGCGTTTTGCCAACTGGCCTACAAGGCGTTCGCCGGTCTTGGAAAAACCGACAACCGACGGGGTGAGACGAGAACCTTCCGTATTCGTGATGACCGTAGGTTCGCCGCCTTCCATAACAGCGACTACGGAGTTTGTCGTACCTAAGTCAATACCAATAACTTTGCTCATAAAAGATTCCTCCATTCTTATACTAAACGATAATTAACCGTTAAATGCAACTTTTACCATGGCCGGACGCAAGGTCTTTTCGCCCAGGAGATAACCTTCCTGGAGGACCTCTACGACGATATCATCATCGTATTCGTCACTGGGCACACGCATGACAGCCTGATGATAATTGGGGTCGAAAGGTTTGCCGACGGCATCGATTTTCGTGACCCCTTCCTTTTGAAGGACGTCCATAAGCTGTTTATAAATCATTTCATAGCCTTCGATAAAGGAGTGTACGTCGTCGGAAACGGCATCTGTCGGAGCCTTGAGGGCCCGTTCAAAATTGTCGATGACCGGCAGGATCTCGCCGATGACATCCATTTTGACGACTTCCGAAATTTGAAGCTTTTCGGAAGCAGTACGCTTCTTATAGTTGGCAAAATCAGCCTGCAGGCGGACGAACTTCTGCTCAAACTTAGCGGCTTTTTCCGCATCGGCCTTGTCAGCGCCGTCATTGGCATCCGGTTCTGTTTGTGCAGAGCCCTCATCTGCCGCCTGAGCGTCTACGGCTTCAGCCTTTTCCTTGGCAGCGTCTTCAGCCACTTTATTTGCTTCTTCCTGTAATACAGTATCTTTTTTCTCTTCGTTACTCATCTCGTTCGGTACTCCTCCTTACGTCTCGTCCTGGTAATGGGACAGCATCTGTGTCATATGCTGTTTCATGAAATCCAACAGGCCGATGATCTTGGCATACTCCATCCGAGCCGGCCCTAAGACGGCCAGCTTGCCGAGAACGACATCGTGATCGGTAAAGGTCGCTTCAATGATGCTGCAGTCGTTGATGGGAGACAACTTCGTTTCCTCACCGATGCGGACGGTAACGGACTGCCCTTCGCCTTCATCGTGAAGGATGTTGGCGACGATGTCCTGTTCTTCCAGCATGGTAAAGAGGCTCTTGGCCTTGTCGACGTCCTTAAATTCCGGCTTGTTGAGCAGTTCCGTCGTACCGCCTTTATAGAAATGCTCGCCTTGGCGGCGGGTCTGCTCCATCGCCCGGAAAGCCAGTCGATACAACTCGACATCGTCGACGATGGTTTCATGAAATGTTTCGATAGCCTTTTCATCGATGCGGTCCATGGCCGTACCGGTCAAATAGTTGGTCAGCTTCTGGGCAATGATGTTCAAATCGTCCATGCTGGCCCCGCCGGGTTTCGGGTAAATACAGTTTTCAACCTGTCCCGTATCGGTCACGACGATCATGATGGCTCTCCTGTCATCGAGGGGCAGGAAGCGGATGTACTTAAGCTTCGAGTTAAGCCGCTCCGACGCCATGATCAAGGTGACGTTGTGCGTAATCCGAGCCAGGAGCTTGGCCGTCGACTGAAATATTTCATCGACACTGCTCAGCTTATCCTGAAACCAGGATTGGACGAACTGCTTTTCCGCTTCCGTAATCTTCGTCGGTTTGAGGAGGCAGTCGACATAGAGCCGATAGCCTTTCAAGGATGGGACACGGCCGGCCGACGTATGCGGCTGTTCCAAGTATCCCATCATTTCCAAATCGAACATCTCGTTGCGGATCGTCGCCGGGCTGATGCCCAAGTCGTACTTGCGGGCAATCGTCCGCGACCCGACAGGCTCGGCAGAAGCGATATAGTCCTGAACGATGACTTGCAGTATCTTCTGTTTGCGTGCATCTAAGTTCATGACGATATCACCTCTGCTCATTTGACTTTTCTTAGCGTTCTGACTATTTGACCTCTAAGACTATATATAAGATAGCATGCCCCCATTCTTTTGTCAAGCGTTTATAGTCAAAAAGTCAAAAGAAATATCAAAATGGAAAAAGGCCGCATAAACTCCCTCATTCAACCGGCAAAATCGATATGAAAAGAAGCCGTAAAATCCGGGAAGTTTGCCTCTCGTCTGTGGTATAATCAAGAAAAGGGCAAACAGTTTAGGACGCCCTATATATAACATTAATTTGATTATCGTCTAAAAGGAGGAACTATCATGTCTCATGCAGCATTTAAAGGTAATCTGAGAAACGAACTGAACGACGCCAAAAAGAAACAGACCATCATCACCGACGGTCCGAAGAGTCACGGCGGCCTTGAAGAAACGTACTCCCCCGTCGAATTGCTGGCTGATACCTACGCATCCTGCGCCATCACCATCATGGCAGCCGTCGCCGGCCAACTGGGCTGCGACCTGACCGGAACCTATGCCGACACCGAGACATCTGTCGACGAAAAAGAATTCCGCATCGCCCACATCGGCATCCATTTCCATATGCCCAAATCCCTCGATGAAAGCCATCGCAGCGCCATCGAAGCCTCAACGCGTGACATGTGCATCGTAGGCCGCAGCCTCCATCCCGATATCAAAAAAGATTTGACCTTCACCTACGACGCATAAGAAATCTTTGCGGGTATCACCAGTTCATTCTTGATAGAGTAACAGGCCCCTTAGGATCAGACGAAAATCTGACCTTAAGGGGCTTTTCGTTTCTTACAAATATAATTTCTATTTATTTTCCTGTTTTACTTTTACCAATTTTTCCCGGTATATCGATTCCAGTTTATTCCAAAAACCAGCCGGCACGCCTAATACCAACTCGATTTTTTCAGCTATATCCGGAGTTAAATGAACTTCGCCATTCATTAATTTGCCGATAGTTGTTTCAGACATTCCCATCCGTTCAGAAAAATCGTTTTGGGTCATGCCTCGATCTTCAAGCTGTTCTTTAATGGTAGCACCGGGCGGCACAGCAATATAGCTCTTGCTTTCCAACATGACGCTCACTCCCCTCTACTTCTTAATTATATTGTATCTTGATTCTCAAGAACAATCAAGAATCGCCAAAATCGACAGTCGTTGTCTCATCACCAATGCTTCCCCAGCCTATCTGATTGTCTTCACGGAAATCTTATTCTTAATATTTCTCTTTCAATATCCGGCCCCCGGCATCACCGTAAAATGATGGGCATCAAAAAACTATCCTATAATTTATTTTTTCGCCTTGACTTAGAGACGACTCCAATAGCTATAATGTAAATCAAAAGGAGGGACTACCTTGAAAATAAAAGATGTAAGTGAACAATTAAAGATTTCGCCGGACACGCTTCGTTACTACGAAAAAATCGGACTCATCCGCAACGTGCCCCGCGATAAGAACGGCGTCCGCGACTACAGCGAAGAAAACTGCAAAAGCATTGCCTTCATCAAGTGCATGCGGGCAGCCAACGTCTCTATCTCCGGCCTGACGCGTTATATGGAGCTCTTCGAACAGGGAGACGCTACTCGCAAGGAACGGCGAGAAATTTTAGTCAATGAACGAAAACAACTCCAGAGCAACTTGCAGGACATCCAAGACGCCTTGAGCCACTTGGACTGGAAAATCAAGTTATACGACGAAGGAAAATTTTAATTATATAGCTCCTTTTCAACCAAGAAGAGTCGACATTTCAAAAATTTCACAAAAAAATCGCCGACGCCATTTCTTTTGCAAAACGTCTGCCAGAGCACCGAGGGCCTTTTTTCACCCTTTGCAGGCTTTGACGCCGGTTATCTTACAGGAGGTCATCTATTATGGAAAGTATAACTCGGCGCAGCTTCTTAAAATTAGCCGGCAGTGCCGCCCTCGGCCTCGCTTTGGGCAAAGCCAATATCCTGCCCGCCATGGCCCAGGCCCCCGTCGTCGGCAGCAAAGAAACGCCGGCCACACCCGATCAGCCCGGTTCCTATGCCAAGGTCTATTACACCAAGCACATCGACGCCGAACACCTTATTAAGTTGTACCAAAAGGTCAATGAAGGCATTTACGGCAAGACGGCCATCAAAGTCCACACGGGCGAACAGCACGGCCCGTACATCCTGCCTCGGGATATGGTAAAAGCCTTCCAGGCCCAGGTTCCTGACAGCAGCATTGTCGAAACGAACACCCTCTACCCAGGCGACCGTGATACGACGGAAAAACATCGTCGGACCTTAGAAGTCAACGGCTGGAATTTCTGCCCCGTCGACATTTTAGATGAAAAGGGCAACGTCATGATGCCCGTCCGAAACGGCCTTCATTTCTCGGAAGTATCCTTAGGCCGCAACATCACCAATTACGACTCCATGATCGTCCTGACCCATTTCAAGGGCCACGCCATGGGCGGCTACGGCGGCTCGTTAAAAAATATCGCCATCGGCTGCGCAGACGGACAGGTCGGCAAGCGGCAGGTCCACGCCTTCCATGAATCGCGGGCTCCTATCGGCTCTGACTGGTCGGACAACATGGTCCTCGAAGAAGGCTTTATGGAAAACATGGCCGACTGCGGCAAGGCTATTTGTGACTACTTCGGAAAACACATCGTCTTCCTCAACGTCCTGCGCGCCATGTCCGTCGACTGCGACTGCGCCGGCACTTCGGCTGCTAAACCTGTCATCCCCGACTTAGGCATGATGGCCTCGACAGATATCCTGGCCATCGACCAGGCCAGCGTAGACATGGTCTATGCCCAGCCGGAAAAAGATAAACACGACCTGGTAGAACGCATCGAATCCCGCCACGGCCTACACCAATTGACGGCCATGCGGCAGTTAAAAATGGGAAATGACAAGTATCAGTTGATTTCCATCGACTAAGTCCCCTTGCAAAGAGACAAACCTTCTAAATAGCATACTGCAAAAAGGCCCTGTGCCTCCCTACACCGTCTTGTCGGTATCGGAGAACACAGGGCCTCTTTTTTTGATTCCTAAAAGCTGCAGTACTTATATCTGCAAAAAAATTGCGGCTGCCAAAAGACAGCCGCAACTTCACATGCGAATCAGAAGATTCTTAAAAGATATCCATAGGAACAGGATTAGTTTTGCTTGTTTTCCGGAACGATGCGGACACGCTGGATGGTCGGTTTCCCGTCTTTATCCTTAGCGACCGTGTCGATGCGGATGTACTTCAGTTCTGCAGAGAATTCGTTGGCCAAGCGATCCAACGTATCATCGCCCTGAAGGGCTGCATTCGAGGCAGCTCCTGCCATGATGGCACGATAGACAACCGCAGCGAATTCGTAACGGGTCATCATGCGGTTACCATCGAAGTTTCCATCCGGATAGCCTTCAATGATGCCCAGCTGATGAAGTTTCGTGACGTATTCGTAAGCCCAGTGGTTGGCCGGAACATCCGGGAAGAGTTCGCTGCCCTTGGACTCAATCGTACCAGGATTCTGGCCGGTCAACTGATTGATCATTTGACTCTGACGATTGACGATGTCTTCCAGTTTAGCTACGTCATCACGGAGGTGTTTGATTTCCTTGGCCATGCCGACGCGAGAATTCGATACGTTGTTGCCCTGACCTAACTTGAAGGAAACACCGGCATTGATCATATTTTCACCGCCGCCGATGGTGCCGCCGACCGAGAAGGTGGTATCTTCGTTCGGTTTGTAGAAGGCACCGAAAGCACCGGCGTTAGCGCCGCGATAGTGGCCATAGCCAAAGGCGAAATCCCATTTATCATCGGGATCGAAGTCCTGCGGATGGAGGGCTGCCAGAGCGGCTGCACCGGCACCGACGCGGTTGATGCGGTTATCCAGTTTATTGACTTCCCCACCCAGGTTATTGATAGCCTGGTCGCGCAGGGCCAATTGACCGCCATTGATAGCTTCCGTCGAGCCGGGAGCTACCGTGCCGTCAGCAACACCGCTTACGACGTTGTTGCCCATGTTGACATTGCTGTCTTGAATGGTAATCGTGCGGTCGCTGTCTACGGTCTTGATGGTGACACCGTTGTCATTAATCGTCGTGTTGCCTGTAGTCACACTGTCAAGGTCTTTCAAGTCCTTGGCCAGCTTGATGTCGAGGCCGTCACCGCTGCTGTTCTTCACAACACCGATGTTGCCGCTGGACAGTTTAGACGTATCGGCACCGCCGTTGAGTTTCAACGTATCGCCGAGGCCTACAGTGACGCTGTTGTCTGCTCCATCATCGCCTTGGAATACACGGCCTTTGCTGACCTTGTCATCTACGACTTTCAGCTGATCTTCGGTGGCAGCACGGCCGGACTGGATATTCTTGCCATCCCAGGTAGTATTATCCAAGCCTGTGAGGTAGTTGCCCGTTGCCGGATTGCTGTCGCCTGCCGTGTTTTCCTGGTTGCCCAGAACGGCACCGCCTGCGGAAATCTGGCCCTTAGAGCCATCCAGTTTGACCTGGTTGTCGCCGCTGCCGGCCGTAACGGTTGCCCCGTTGCCGTCGATATTGACCTGCTTGGAAGCATCATTGTTATCACCTAAGGTGATGTTGTCATTCAGATTAACCTTGTTAGTGTCAGGATCTACAGTGATGTTCTTACCGGACTGAGCTTTCACTGCGTCGGCTTGACCTTTCGCAATGTTGTAAACGTCACCGATATTCGCACCGTTGTTGTAGTTTTCCTGACCGGCTACAGACGTGTCATAAGTATTTCCAAGACCGCTGCCTACGTCCTTGATTACCGTATTTCCGGCATTGATGCCATCTTTATCGATGGAGATGCCAGAATCTTTAATGGCAATCTTGTCGGTAGAAACGCCATCTTTATCGATGGTCGTATTGCCGGCGGCGATAGAGCCATCTGTACCAAGGTCGACATCTTTATTTAAGCCAACTTCAATCTTGCCATCTTTAACGGATGTTACGGTATTACCATCACCGGCGATGTTGATCGTGCCGCCTAAGTTCTGTTTTACAGTTTTGCTGTCGTCAGCACCTAAGACGAAGCCGCCGCCATTGTCAGCATTGGTAACGTTGTTGACAACTTTGTTCAAATCGCCAACACTAGCCGCGTTGTTGTAGTTTTCCTGACCGGTTACCGACGTATCATAGGTTTTGCCGTCTATACCGCTGGCTACATTGACGATCTGGTTGCCGCCGTTGTCCAGACCTTTATTGGTAAGGGTTACCGAATTTGTACCGCCATTGATAGTAACCCCGCCGTTGTTGATTACGGTGTTACCCATGGTGACGGAACCGGTGGAGCCGAGGTTCAGGTCTTTATTGAGCTTAACCGTTAACAGACCATTGTCACCATCCTGGCTGGATACGACGCCGATGTTGCCATCGGTGAGGTCGGCTTCATTCGTGGCATTGCCCTTCACCTTGACCTGATTGTTCAGTTTCACGGCAGAAGCAGTGCCGAAGTCACCGCCGTATTTCATGCCGTCATCGAGAGTTGCCACCTGATGGTCATTACCTTCAGGATCGGTGTAGATGATGCGAGTCATCGTGTCACCAGGCTGGCCATTAACGCCGGCTTGTCCCGGAGTGGTATAGATGTCGGTCATGCCGTCTTTGCCATTGAGGCCGATATGGCCTTCCAGGCCGTCGACGCCATCGACACCGTCTTTACCGGTAATGCTGACGCCGGCTTTACCGTTTTCACCTTTAATGGAGATACCGTCGTTGCCGTCGATAGCTACGCTGTTTCCATCGCTGCCGTTAACACCGATAGATCCATTCGTGCCATCTTTCGCACCGATAGAGAGGTTATCGCTTAAGCCTACGGTAATCTTGCCGTTTTCAGCATCGGCCGTCGTCGTGATATTCTGACCGTCACCGGCAATCTGAATCGTCTTGCCAAGGTCCTGCTTAACAGCGTCGCCGTTGTCATCGGTCAAGCCGAAGCCGCCCGTTGCATTGTCACTGGTACCATCGGAAACAGCCTTGACAGCATCGCTTACGGTCTTGAGCTGATCTTCCGTAGCTGCACGACCGCTTACGATATCCGGATTGGCCACATTCCATTCGGTGTTGTCCAAACCGGTTACAAAGCTGCCGTCTTCAGCAACTTTACCGGCTGTAACGACCCCTTGGTTACCGATTACAGCGGTGCCGGCTTCTACGGTATTCAGGCCGGTAATATCTTTGGCCAACTGAACCGTCAACTTAGCATTGTCACCATCTTGAGAGGCTACAACACCGATGTTAGCGTCGGTAGATAATTTGGAAGCCTCCGTTTGTCCGCCAACGATATTGACGGTCTTATTCAGCTTGACAGCGGCAGAACCGGAGTCACCGGTATACTTCATACCGTCATCAAGGGTTGCTACCTGATGGTTCGTGCCTTCCGGATCGGTGTAGATGATACGAGTCATGGTGTCTCCATCTTGGCCATTGACGCCGGCTTGTCCCGGAGTGGTATAGATGTCGGTCATGCCGTCTTTGCCGTTGAGGCCGATATGGCCTTCGGCGCCGTCGACGCCATCGACACCGTCTTTACCGCTGATGGTGACACCGTCTTTGCCGTCAGCACCTTTGACGGAAATACCGTCCGTGCCGTTGATAACGACGGACGAGCCGTCTTTACCATTGACGCCAATCGAGCCGTCAGCACCATCTTCACCTTTCGTACCGATAGAGAGGTTGTCAGCCAGTTTCAGGTCATAGGTCGTCTTATCACCAACGGTAGTGGCTTTCAGTTTCAGGTTGCTGCCTGCATAGTCAGTCGTACCTGCTGCGGTACCACCTTCAACGGTGACTGCCGTAGCGGCAGCTTTTAACTGGCCGTAATTGACGGCATCCGAGTCTGCCGTACCGGCGCCAACGTTAGTAATTTTATTGCCGCCGTTGTTGAGACCCGTGCCCGTCAAGGTTACAGGGTTACCCGTAGTCGGCGTAATGGTAACACCGTCGTTATTGATAACCGTAGCACCTGTTGTGACGGAACCGTCTTTACCCAGGTCGATATTCTGTGCCAACTGGACTTTCAACTGACCATTGACGTTATTGACGCCAATATTGTTTTCCGTCAGTTTGGTCGCATCAGCACCGCCAACGATATCTAATTGTTCGTTGAGTTTCTTAGCGATGACATTCGTGCCATCTTCCTTAGCATTATCCCCGGCGTACTTCTGACCGTCACTCATGGTAGCGATGGTCTGGCCGCCTGCGATAATTCTATCTACAGGAGTGCCGTCTACGTTATTAACGCTACCGCCGGCTGCAATAGTAACCGTTGGCTGCGTTCCGTCAGCTCCGGCAGGGCCGGTCAAGCCGATAGAGCCGTCAGCGCCGTTGATGACGACGGACGAACCGTCTTTACCGTTGACGCCAATCTTGCCGTCGACGCCGTCTGTTCCGTCAGCACCCTTGGTACCGATAGAGAGATCATTGCTCAAGGCTACGGTAATCTTACCGTTTTTGGCATCAGCCGTGGTCGTGATGTTCTGACCGTCACCGGCAATCTGAATCGTCTTGCCCAGATCTTGCTTAACAGCGGTACCGCTGTCATCGGTCAAGCCGAAGCCGCCCGTTGCGTTTTCACTGGTACCGTCGGAAGCAGCTTTTACAGCATCACTGACAGTCTTGAGCTGATCTTCCGTAGCTGCACGACCGCTTACGATATCAGGGTCAGCCACATTCCAGCTGGTGTTATCCAAACCGGTTACATAGCTGCCCGTTTGAGCTTCTCCGCCGGCTGTAGTTTCAGTCTGATTACCGATAGTAGCATCGCCGGCTGTAACCGTGTTCAAGCCTTTAATATCTTTGGCTAACTGAACCGTCAATTTCGCATTGTCGCTGTCTTGAGAAGCTACAACGCCAATGTTGTTGTCGGTAGATAACTTCGAAGAATCCGTTTCTCCGCCGACGATATTGACGGTCTTATTCAGTTTGACAGCGGCAGAACCGGAGTCACCGGTATACTTCATGCCGTCATCGAGGGTGGCCACTTCATGATTTGCACCATTCGGGTCGGTGTAGATGATACGAGTCATCGTTTCACCGTCTTTGCCATTGACGCCAGGCTGTCCCGGAGTCGTATAGATGTCGGTCATGCCGTCTTTGCCATTGAGGCCGATGTGGCCTTCGGCGCCGTCGACACCATCGACACCGTCTTTACCGGTAATGGTGACACCATCTTTGCCGTCAGCACCTTTGACGGAGATACCGTCCGTGCCGTTGATAACGACGGACGAACCGTCTTTACCGTTGACGCCAATCGAACCGTCCACACCATCTTTACCGTCAGCACCTTTGGTACCGATAGAGAGATCATTGCTCAGGCCTACGGTAATCTTACCGTTTTCAGCATCAGCTGTAGTCGTGATGTTCTGACCGTCTCCTACGATGCCAAGGGCTTCGCCCAAGTCACGATGTACGGTTTCACCACTGTCAGCTGTGAAGTCCATGCCTTTATTGGTCAAGTCGGATTTAGCCGTTTCAGTGATGTTTTTAATATCACCGATGTTGGCTCCGTTAGTATCGGTATTGTAAGTCGGGTTGCCGTCAGCATCAACGCCATCGGAACCGCTGCCTACTTTAGTAATCTGATTGCCGCCATTGTTGAGGCCGCCGTTAGTGAGGCTTACGGCTGTATCGCCGCTGCCGATGGTCATACCGATATTGGTGACGACGGTATTCCCTACGGTAACGGAACCGGTAGAACCTAAGTTGATGTCTTTATTGAGCTTAACCGTCAACAGGCCGTTGTCGCCATCCTGGCTGGATACGACACCGATGTTGCCTGTCGTGAGGTTGGCTTCAGACGTTGCTTCGCCTTTCACATTGACCTGATTGTTCAGTTTTACCTTAGAAACGGTACCGAAATCACCGCCGTATTTCATGCCGTCGCTCAAGGTAGCAAGGTTCTGGCCGCCGGCAGTAATTCTATCTACCGGAGTTCCGGTTACGTCGTTGACGCTAGGTCCGGCGGTAATAGTAACCGTCGTGCCCGGCGTTCCGTCAGCTCCGGCAGGGCCGGTCAAGCCGATGGAACCATCTTTGCCGTTGATAACGACAGACGAGCCGTCTTTACCGTTGACACCAATCTTACCGTCGACGCCGTCTGTTCCGTCAGCACCGTCTTTCGCACCGATGGAGATATCGTTGCTCAAGGCTACGGTAATTTTACCGTTCGCAGCATCGGCTGTGGTCGTGATATTCTGACCATCGCCGGCGACTTGAATCGTTTCGCCAAGGCTTTGTGTAACTTTTTTTCCATCATCATCAGTCAAGCCGAAGGCACCGGTACCGGTCGAAATGGCATTCACTTTATCGTTGACCGCTTTGAGCTGATCTTCCGTGGCAGCTCGCCCCGTTACGGCATCCGGATTCGACGTATCCCAGGCTGTATTTCCTAAACCTGTTAAGTAGGTTCCTGTCTGAGATACACCGCCAGCCGTGGTTACAGTCTGGTTACCCAAGACTGCCGTACCGACGCTTACAGAACCGGTATCGCCTAAGTTGATGTCTTTGATTAATTGGACTTTTAACTGGCCGTTAACGTTATTGACGCCAATGTTGTTGTCCGTCAGCTTAGTTGCATCAGCACCGCCAACGATATCAAGCTGTTCGTTGAGGTTCTTAGCAATGACTTTCGTCGTATCGGTCTGGCCGTCATCACCGGCGTATTTCAGACCGTCGCTCATGGTAGCAACCGTCTGGCCGCCTACAGAAATACGGTCAACGGATGTGCCGGCTAAGTTATCTGCACTGGTGCCGGCTTGGATGGTTACCGGCGAACCGGAACCGGTATTGAGTACAATAGAGCCGTTGGAGCCATTAATAGCTACGGCCGAGCCGTCTGTTCCTTTAGCAGTAACAGAACCATCAGCACCATTGACAGCTACGGAAGACCCGTTAGCGCCATTTAGGGTAATAGAGCTGTCAGTACCGGTTGTACCGGCTTCACTATCTGCTGCTTCACCTAAAGTAATCTTATCAGCAAGTTTCACATCATAAGTCGGTGAACCATTGGCTGTCGTCCCTGCTTTCACCTGCAGGTTGTCCCCCGCATAGGTTCCATTAGTCGGTGCAGCCGTACCACCTTCGACCGTAACTTCGGTTGTTTTTGATTCGCCAATAGTAATCTTGCTAATTCTATCTTCTAACTGAGCTACGTTAACAGCATCTGTACCATCTGTACCGGTAGCCACATCGGTAATCTTTTTACCGCCTGCACTAATACCGCCAGTCGTGACAGACGGACCATTGGTGATGGTTAAACCGCTGTTATTAACAACGGTGTTGCCTGTAGTTACCGAACCGTTTTCACCTAAGTTGATGTCTTTATTGAGTTTCACGACTAACAGGCCGTTGTCGCCAGCCTGACTGGATACGACGCCGATGTTGCCCGTCGTGAGGTCAGCTTCTGTCGTGGCTTCGCCCTTGACATCAACTTGATTATTCAATTTGACATTGGAAACTGTACCGAAATCACCGCCGTATTTCATGCCGTCATCAAGTGTTGCTACGGTAGCCCCACCTACGGTAATACGATCGATGGGAGTACCTGCCAGGTTATTAACTTGAGTGCCCGCTGCGATGTTTACAAGAGAGCCGGAACCGGTATTCAAAGCGATAGAGCCGTCAGCACCGTTAATAGCTACCGCGGAACCGTCTTTACCATTAACAGTAATAGAGCTGTCTGTACCTTCAGTAGTGCCGTCTTCACTTGCCTTTTCACCAAGGGCAAGCGTATTGCTCAAGCCTACGGTGATTTTGCCATTGGCTGCATCACTGGTAGTCGTAATGTTGCCGTCACCGGCAATGTTTAAGGTTTCCCCTAAGTTACGGTGTACGGCATCGCCACTATCGGCTGTGAAATCCAAGCCCTTATTGGTCAATTCGGTTTTCGCATTATTTACCGTGGTATTCGTGATATTTTTAATATCGCCGATATTAGCTGCATTCGTATCTGTATTGTATGTCTTATTGCCTTCGGCATCGGTACCATCGGAACCGCTGGCTACATTAGTGATTTGCTTGCTGCCTGCATCGATACCGCCGGTTGTGACAGACGGACCGTTAGTGATGGTCAAGCCACCTGTCGTAAGGGCCGTATCACCGACTTTCACGCCGTCATTGTTGATGACGGTGTTGCCGGTGGTTACCGAACCGGTCGATCCTAAGTCGAGATCCTTATTCAAGCTGACTTCAAGGGCTCCGTCTTTAACGGTTGTCGTGATGTTAGACGTACCAGTCGGATTTTCGGTCGTAGCCGTTCCATCAGTGACGCCGCCTTTAACGGTAATCGTCTTGCCGAGGTCCTGCTTAACCGTTGTACCGCTGCCGTCAGCGAGGCCAAAGCCACCGGTTGCGTTTACACTGGTGCCGTCAGAAACGGCAGTGACGGCATCACTTACGGTCTTCAACTGATCTTCCGTAGCTGCACGACCGGTTACGATATCAGGATTAGCCACATTCCATTCGGTATTGTCTAACCCGGTTACATAGCTGCCCGTTTGAGCAACACCACTAGCCGTAGTTTCTGTCTGAGTACCGATAGTAGCATCGCCGGCTGTGACCGTATTCAAACCGGTAATATCTTTAGCCAGGCGAACGGTCAATTTACCATTGTCGCCGTCTTGTGCGGCCACAATGCCGATGTTGTTGTCCGTAGATAACTTGGAAGCATCCGTTTCCCCACCGACGATATTGACGGTCTTATTCAATTTAACGACAGCAGAGCCGGTGTCACCGGTATATACCATGCCGTCATTCAAAGTAGCAACGGTCTGGTCGCCTACAGTGATACGATCAACGGCATTGCCGTTTACGTCATTGGCACTGGTGCCGCCTTTAATGGTAGTGGTCGTACCGTTGGAGCCAGTCAAACCGATAGAGCCGTCGGCACCGTTAATAGCTACGGCAGAACCGTCGGTACCTTTCGCTGTGATAGAACCATCAGCACCATTAACAGCTACGGAAGATCCGTCCTTGCCGTTAACTGTAACAGAACCATCAACGCCGTCTGTACCTGCACTACCTAAAGTAAGGTTATCAGCCAGTTTCACGTCATAAGTTGTAGATTCATTGGTTTCTGTCTTTTCGGCTACCTGCAAGTTACTGCCCGCATAGTTGCCACCTGTACCGGCTGCAGTGCCACCTTCAACCGTAAGGTGCGTCTTACTGCCTTCACCGGCGTTGACCTCCTGAATCGCTTTTGTCAACTGATCGACATTGACAGCATCGGTGCCTTTAACACCGGTAGCCACATTACTGATGACATTGTTGCCGTTATCGAGACCGGAACCGGTCAAGGATACCGGATCGCCCGTAGCCGGGGTAATGGTAATGCCATTGTTATTGACTACGGTATTCCCCAGGGTTAAGGAACCGGTAGAGCCAAGGTCGACGTCTTTGACTAACTGAACTTTTAATTGGCCGTTAACGTTGTTGACGCCAATATTTTTGTCCGTCAATTCGCCTTCAGCACCGCCAACAATATCTAATTTTTCATTAAGTGTCTTAGGAATAATTTTGGTTGTATCACTCTGACCGTCATCGCCGGCAAATTTAAGGCCGTCGCTCATAGTCGCAACCGTCTGACCGCCTACGGTAATACGATCAACAGGATTACCGGCCAAGTTATTAGCACTCGTTCCTGCTTGAATGGTAACCGGCGAACCGTCAGCCGTATTCAAAGCGATAGAGCCGTCAGCACCGTTAATAGCCACGGCAGAACCGTCTTTACCGTTAACGGTAATAGAGCTGTCCGTCCCTTCTGTGCCGGCTGCACTGTCGGCTGCACTGCCTAAGGTAAGGTTATCAGCCAGTTTCACGTCATAAGTCGTAGCACCGGTCGTTTCTGTTTTTCAGTAATCTGCAAGTTGCTGCCTGCATAGTTGCCATTTGTATCGGCTGCGGTGCCGCCTTCAACCGTAAGGTTCGTCTTGCTGCCTTCACCGGCACTTACGCCTGCGATGGCCTTGGTCAACTGATCGACATTGACAGCATCCGTACCATCTGTACCAGTTGCAACATTGGTAATCTTATTGCCGCCGTTATTGAGGCCGCTGTTAGAAAGGCTTACCGTATTATCGCCGCTGCCAAAGGTCAAGGAACCGGTGGAGCCTAAGTTGATGTCTTTATTGAGTTTAACCGTCAGCAGACCGTTGTCACCAGCCTGGCTGGATACGACGCCGATGTTGCCCGTCGTGAGGTCAGCTTCCGTAGTTGCTTCACCTTTTACATCAACTTGGTTATTCAATTTAACATTGGAAACGGTACCGAAGTCACCGCCGTATTTCATACCATCATTGAGCGTTGCAACAGTGGCTCCGCCTACAGTGATGCGGTTAATCGGCGATCCGGTTACGTCGTTAGCACTAGTTCCTGCCTGAATGGTTACAGGGGAACCATCAGCTGTGTTCATTGCGATAGAACCGTTCGAGCCATTAATTGCAACGGAAGAACCATCGGCACCATTGACAGTCATAGAACCATCGGTAGTACCTTTGTCGCCAAGAGCCACAGTATTGCTCAAACCAACAGTAATTTTACCGTCTCCGGCAGTGGTTGTAACATTACCGTCACCGGCAATCTGAATCGTCTTGCCCAGGTCCTGTTTTACAGCTGTGCCGCTGTCGTCTGTCAAGCCAAAACCACCCGTTGCATTTTCGCTGGTGCCGTCAGTAACAGCAACGACGGCATCACTTACAGTTTTCAGCTGATCTTCCGTCGCTGCACGACCGGTTACGATGTCAGGATTTGTCACATTCCAAGTCGTGTTATCCAATCCGGTCACATAGCTGCCGTCCTGGGCAACATTACCGGCTGTAGTTACACCTTGATTACCAATTACAGCATCGCCGGCTTCTACAGTATTGAGGCCGGTAATATCTTTGGCCAAACGGACGGTCAATTTGCCATTGTCGCCATCTTGAGCCGCAACAATACCAATATTGTTATCGGTAGATAATTTAGTGGAATCAGTTTCACCACCAACAATATTTACCGTTTTATTTAACTTAACGGCCGCAGAACCGGTGTCGCCGGTGTATACCATACCATCATTCAAGGTAGCCACAGTCTGGCCGCCTACGGTAATACGGTTCACAGAAGTCCCGTTTACGTCGTTAGCAGCAGTACCGGCTGCTACAGTAGCAGTAGAACCGTCAGCGCCGGTCAAGGCGATAGAGCCGTCAGCACCGTTAATAGCAATGGATTCGCCGTCTTTGCCGTTCACCGTAAGGGAGCCGTCCGTACCACTGGTACCGGTGCTGCCTAATGTTACGTTATCGGCAAGTTTTAAGTCATAAGTGGCTGTACCTGTCCCAGTCGTTGATGTAAGTTGCAAGTTATTGCCTGTATATGTACCACTTGTACCGGCTGCCGTACCGCCTTCAACAGTAACTGTAGTCGTTGTACCGGATCCGGTGCTGACACCGGCAATGGCCTTATTCAATTGGTCTACGTTAACACCGTCGGTGCCGGCCGTACCGGTAGCCACGTTGGTAATCTTGTTGCCGCCGTTATTGAGGCCTGCCGTAGTCAAGGTTACATTACTACCGGATTTAGGTCTGATAGTAACGCCATTACCACTAAGCGTTGTCCCATTGCCCGTAGTAGGATTTGTTAAATATATCGTTTCCAAGCCACGAAGTGTTTTATTCAAACGAAGGGTAACCATATTATCACTGATAATAGCCCCGATATTAGGTTGAGCCGCAAAATCAGACTGATAGTACAGAGTATTGTCGACACCGCCGGTAATCTTCAAGGATTGATTTAAAAGCTTAGTAACCGTACGCGGTGTTCCGTCAGACCCATAGGTTGTACTATAGCTGCTGTCTTTGAAATCACCGGTAGTAGCCAGCATGGTATTGGTCCACTGTTTCATATTTACGGCATCCGTATCATACTGACCGGCCGCTAAACCAGTAAGTTTACGCGTTGTCGCAGTACCGCTGGCCCCGTCAGTACCGATGGAAACAACACCGGCTGTACTATTCCAGACACCGCCACTGGTTGTACCGGCATTACCTTTTGTAGAAAGCCAACTGCTCCATGTGCTGTCCTGATTATTCCAACCTTGACTGGTCGTATCCGTTGCACGAGTAGTAGAAGAACCGGAACCGATAGCCACGCTGTTCGCAACATTTGCAGTTGCCGTATTACCAATCGCTATAGATCCGGTTGCCGATGAATCGGTGGTTGCTGTATTACCTATAGCTATTGCATTTGCAGCCTGTGTACTAGCATATGAACCAATAGCAATCGTATCTTGTCCGGTACTTGCAACACCAGAAGCAGCCGATCGACCAATAGCAATACTTCTTGTGCCAGATGCAGTAGTTTGATAACCAACAGCCAGAGAACTAGCACCACTAGCCGTAGTTTCGTAACCTTGTGCCATAGCGTAGGTACTTGTAGCTTGAGCTGTTCGACCTAATGCAAGGGCACCACCGGCATTAGCCACAGCACCATAACCTACAGCCATGGAGCGTAAAGCCGTTGCCTTAGCACTATTACCTACAGCTATAGTATATTGATCGCTGGCAGTTGCAGCTGCCCCGGCAGCAAGGGAACCTATGGACGTAGCCTGAGCACTGTTACCTACGGCAGTAGTACTAACAGCACTTGCAATGGCGGCATCACCGACAGCGGTAGCGCTGATATCCGTCGCCTGGCTTGTAGCGCCAATGGCTACCGTATGATACGAAGTTGCTTTAGCCGCTGAACCTATGGCAGCTGCAGCTAGGCCATTACCGTCATACGAAGTTCTGCTAGTATCGGTATTACCGGCAACCGCATTATTACCAATAGCGATAGCGTCCGTAGAGTATGAACGAGTGTTAGTACCGATGGACATAGTATTTTCATAGGCAAGCGTACTCCCATCAGGTTGGCCGGCATACGCATTCTGACCGATGGCAATACCATGAATAGCATTCGATCGGTTATTTGAACCTAGAATAACCGAATTTCCTGCACGCCCATAAGCAATGTTGTCATGACCAATCATGACACGGCCACCAAGAGCTGAGCTGAGGCCCGTTCCCTCAGGCGTATCTTCCTTTGCAGTTTCGGTCGGAGCAATAGCAGTCTGATTAGCACCGATTACGACATCATTGATGCCGTAGGCTAAGGCCGATTTACCAATAGCAACGGCATTGGCACCGCTTTGGGTTACGCCGCCGACTGAATAAGTACCACCGGCGACAGCACCATCGCCCATTGCAATTGAGTAATTAATGGCCGCTGTAGCACCACCGATAGCAATCGTTTCTGTACCGGTCGCCGATGCATCCTTACCGAGAGCAAGGGCATCTTCACCGGATGCTGTTGCATTGCCCACAGCAACAGCCCCCTTACCATCGGCTGTCGCTACACCTACACCACCTACGGACGTAGTGTTATTATCAAAATTGGTTCTTGCGCCCCAACTATTAGCTGCTTCTACCGACATGGGATTGAGCAGCGTACCGCCTACGGCTAAACTGGTTAGGACAGCCAGGCTGAGCAGGCTGTGGGATACGCGCGCCGTGTGCTGCGATTTCGTTTTACTATTCCGTTTCGCAAGTTCAGAAACGACGACGTAAGCGTTTCTCACCTTGCTCCAGACGACCTTATAGATCTTATTCATAAAAAATCTTCCTCCTTAATTAAATCCCAATAACAACTCGTCTAAAAAAATAACGGATGTACTCGGAATCTGCCCTGACAATAAGCATCGGCCTGTCAGGATATGTCAATGATTTGTGACTTACGGTTTCAACAAAAAAAATACCGTCTCGGTAAATCGTCCCCCGTTAAAACGCCAAGCACAAATCAGGCTGCCAACACCCCTTTCTGCTGTGATGTTCTTCCATGAAACGTATACACTTTAACGATAAGTTACACTTCAAAACAAAATTGGGAATGTAATAAAAGTACATTTATAAATACTATGTCACTCTTTATAATAGATAAAACCACTCCACAAAATGTTTTATTTTATTTTCAATTGAAGGTGTCAACTTTAAACATATAAAAAAAACGTCCGTAATCCCAATTATTGTTTCATTTCTAATGTGGATTGTTTTAATCTTTGATATAATATATCATACAACAAATAACTTGTAAAGATTATCCATAAAAAATCCGTTCTACCACATAAATATAGACAAAATAAAATATATATTTTATCGACAATAAAGTATATTGTGTGTCAACATATTACCAATTTATCTATAAGAACAAAGTCCCTATTTCCATTACAAAACCCCCGACAAAAGGCGATAACAAAGCGCTTTCTATACAAAAAACCATCCGATATAGGATATATCGGATGGTTCTGTCATCGTATTATATTTTTACACCAAGTGTCTGCTTCAAGTATTCAGGGCAATAATCGGGACATAATTTGTCCATAATCAGTCCATTTTTCGCAAAAGTTTTGAATAATTTTCCCTCCGTTAAAAGAGCAAAAAGAAAAAACCGGTTGTATCATTACTCAAAGAGCAATAATACAACCGGTTTTCATGTATGGTGGGCGGTAATGGATTCGAACCATCGACCCCCTCGATGTCAACGAGATACTC
>NZ_UQBH01000002.1 GCF_900539295.1 uncultured Megasphaera sp. | reverse complement strand
TAGCGGGTGGATTATCGTTTCGCAGGCGTGGCCTGCTCAACAGGGTAAACCCCATGCAAAGCGAAGGCTGCCGAAACGACAGCCTTCGCCTTGGGGTATGTATATGGTTTTTGAGCGTGAATCTATAGACTGAGCAAATCTATAGGCGTGCTAACTTTATTTGTCGGCCAATTCTTTATATGCTTCGTATTTCTTAGCAGCAAATTCTTCGGCCTTAGCAAAGAGTTCTTCAGCAATATCCGGGAAGGTACGCGTAAGAGCTGCGTATCTCGTTTCGCCGAGGAGGTATTCGCGGAAGGACTGGGTCGGTTCCTTGGAATCGAGGATGAACGGATTCTTTCCTTCTTCCTTGAGGAGCGGGTTGTAGCGGTAGAGGTGCCAGTAACCGGCTTCTACGGCGCGTTTCATTTCGTTCTGAGCGTTGCCCATGCCGCCTTTGATGCCGTGGTTGATGCACGGTGCGTAAGCGATGACGATGGACGGACCGTTGTAAGCTTCAGCTTCCTTGACGGCTTTGATGAGCTGGTTTGCGTCAGCGCCGAGAGCGACCTGAGCGATGTAGATATGGCCATAGGTCATGAGCAGACGGCCCAAATCTTTCTTGTTGAACTTACGGCCCGATGCCGCGAACTGAGCGACAGCACCAATCGGAGTTGCTTTGGACGACTGACCGCCCGTATTGGAGTAAACTTCCGTGTCGACGAGCATGATGTTGACGTTGGCATTGGTAGCCATGACGTGGTCCAAACCGCCGTAACCGATGTCATAAGCCCAGCCGTCGCCGCCGTACATCCAAATCGTCTTCTTGATGACGTGTTCTTTATGAGCCAAGATGTCTTTCTGAAGGTCAGCTGCTTTGCCAGTCAGCTTAGCGGCCATCAATTCTTTGAGGTACGTCCGGCTGATGCCTTCCGTAACTTCGCCTTCATTGGCGACACCGATGGAATCGAGCCAAGCTTTGATGGCATCGTGGAGGGCGCCTTCCGTCAGCGGGAGGAGTTCTTCCGATTTCATGGCGATGGCTTCACGCTGCTGATCCATGGAGAGGGACATGCCGAGAGCAAATTCGGCGTTATCTTCAAAGACCGAGTTCGACCAAGCCGGGCCGAAGCCTTCGTGGTTCGTCGTATAAGGAATGCTCGGCATTGCAGAGCCCCAAGCCTGAGTACAGCCGGTCGCATTGGCAACGATCATGCGCGAACCGAAGAGCTGGGTCAAAAGCTTCATGTAAGACGTTTCGGTACAGCCGGCGCAGGCACCATTGAACTCGAGGAGCGGCTGGTTGAACTGGCTGCCTTTAACGGAGAATTTATCGAGGCCCGTATCTTTTACAGACAGGGTAAGAGCATATTCAAAGTTTTCACTTTCATGGCGCTGTGTTTCGAGCGGTTTCATGGTCAGAGCCTTAGCCGGGCAGGCATTCGCGCAGGCACTGCAGCTGTAGCAGTCGAGGGGCGAAACCTGGATGCGGAATTCATAATCTTCGAGGCCTTTGCCGATGGCTTTCTTGGTCTTGAAGCTTTCCGGGCTGTTTGCTTTTTCATCAGCCGTCAAGAGGTACGGACGGATGACAGCGTGCGGGCAGACCAGGGCGCAGCGGTTACACTGAACGCACTTGTCGACATCCCATTCAGGAACCTTGGAAGCGACACCGCGTTTTTCATACTGCGTCGTGCCAAGCGGATAGGAACCGTCGGCATAAGGAACGAACTCGCTGACAGGAATGGAGTCGCCGATCTGTAAGTTCGACGGTTCAACGACGTTTTTAATGAAGTCAGGAATGTTGCGCGTATCTTCGACGATCGGATCGGACGGAAGGTCTTTCCATTCTGCCGGAACTTCGACTTCGACGAGGTCAGAAATACCGCGGTCGACAGCAGCCTGGTTCATGGAGATGACCTGTTCGCCTTTTGCGAGGTAAGTCTTAGCGATAGCGTCTTTCATGTATTTAACAGCATCATCGATGGGCATGATGTTAGCCAGTTTGAAGAAGGCTGCCTGGAGAACCGTATTGGTGCGGTTGCTGCCGAGGCCGATTTCTTCGGCGATCTTGGTGGCATTGATGATGTAGAAGCGTACGTGTTTAGAAGCTAACTGGCGTTTAATCTTGTTGCTCAGGTGGTTGGCAACGTCCGATTTATCCCAGTCGCAGTTGAGCAGGAAAATACCGCCGTCTTTGATTTCGCTGACGATATCATAGGTGCCCATGTAAGCCTGTTTATGACAAGCCAGGAAGTCAGCCGCTTTTACGTAGTACGTAGCCCGGATCGGGTTGGTGCCGAAACGCAGGTGAGATTTCGTAACGCCGCCGGATTTCTTGGTGTCGTATTCAAAATAAGCCTGGACGTACATGTCGGTGTTGTCGCCAATGATCTTGATGGAGTTCTTGTTGGCGCCGACAGTACCGTCAGAACCGAAGCCCCAGAACTTGCAGCTGATCGTGCCTTCCGTGTCAACGGCAATGGGAAGATCCGGCATGGACAGATGAGTTACGTCGTCAATGATGCCCAGCGTGAAGTGGTTCTTCGGCTGGAGGGATTCCATGTTGTTGAAGACGGCGTTGATTGATGCCGGCGGAACGTCTTTCGACGACAAGCCATAGCGACAGGCCAAAACGGTAACGTCCTGTTTAATATGGGATACAGCAGCGCAGACATCTTCGTAGAGCGGTTCGCCCAAGGCGCCCGGTTCTTTCGTGCGGTCCATAACGGTAATCGTGCGAACCGTGTCCGGCATAGCTTTCATGAAGTGTTCGAGGGAGAACGGACGATAGAGGCGTACCTGGAGGAAGCCGACTTTCTTGCCGTCTTTGCTGAGTTTATCGATCGTTTCCTGAATGGCACCGGCAACGGAACCCATGGCGACGACGACGTGTTCAGCATCGGGAGCGCCGTAGTAGTCGAAGAGGTGGTACGGACGGCCCGTCAATTCGCCGATCTGATCCATGTAGTCCTGAACGATGTAAGGCAGGCGCTGATACCAAAGGTTGTTTGCTTCGCGGGACTGGAAGAACATGTCCGGGTTGGTAACGGTACTGCGCATGACCGGATGTTCCGGATTGAGGCCTGTATGTTTAAAGTCATAGAGAGCTTTGCGGTCAATCAGCTTGCCTAATTCTTCAGCCGGCAGCATCTTGATCTTTTGAATTTCGTGAGAAGTCCGGAAACCGTCAAAGAAGTGCATGAAAGGTACGCGGCCTTTGATCGTTGCCAAGTGTGAAACAGCGGCGAGGTCAGCACATTCCTGAACGCTGGCGCTGCAGAGCATAGCCCAGCCGGTATTGCGACAGCCCATGACGTCAGAGTGGTCGCCGAAGATGGACATGGTGTGCGTCCCTACCGTACGAGCCGCGATGTGCAGGACGATCGGTTTCAATTCGCCGGCTAAGCGGTGCATAACCGGGATCATCAGCATGAGGCCCTGGGATGCCGTAAAGGATGTACAGAGACTGCCCGTTTCGGAAGCGCCGTGAGCGGCACCGATAGCACCGGCTTCGGACTGCATTTCAACCAACTTAACGGTCTGGCCGAATAAGTTCTTGCGGCCGTTGGCTGCCCATACGTCAACGTGTTCAGCCATCGGAGACGACGGGGTAATCGGGTAAATAGTTGCGACTTCGGTAAAGTTATACGCTACGTGAGACGCAGCTTCGTTACCGTCCAAAGTTTTTACAATTTGCTTAATCATAAAGTACACTTCCTTTTCTGAATGAACAAAAATTTAATCCGGACTCGTATAACGTTTAACGTTTCTATGCTTTTAGTATAGTCGCTGCAGCTATAAAAGTCAAGCATAGTATTCATGCCATTTTATCATCGACTTGCTCATAGTTATACGTTTTACGTAAATAATACGTAAATGGTTCAGATTGATTGTCCATTCTGGCAGTTCATCATAAATGGCTTATATATGCAAAAAAGAGGACTTTACACGATAAATTTACCATGTAAAGTCCTCTTTCAATAGATATATGTTTTTTGTCTCTTTACAAAGAAGTACTGTTGAACGTCATTAGTACCAACGGGTCATAGGCAGGTCGTTCTTGCTGCCCTTGGTCATCAAAATCTGATGGAGGTCGATGTTGCCGATGTAGAAGGATACGGCGCAGCCGCAGAGATAGAGATCCCACATGCGGGCAAATTCTTCGCCCCGGGCAGCGATGACTTCGTCACGGACCTTCTGGAAGTTGTCGAACCAGCACATCAGGGTCTTATAATAATGGCGGCGCAGGCTTTCGACGTCGATGACCTGGAAGTCGTTGTCATAAGCAAGGCTTACGATTTCGCGCAGCGACGGCAGGGTTCCGCCCGGGAAGATGTATTTTCTCATCCACGGGTTGCCGATGCTTTCATCGTGGCCGCTGATGTAGTGGAGCAGGAACATGCCGCCGTCTTTTAAGAGGTGGCTGGCCGTTTCCATGTATAACGGATAATTGGACCGGCCGACGTGTTCCAACATGCCGACGCTGACGATGCGGTCGTACTGACGGCCTTCGGCAACGAGGTCGCGGTAGTCGATAAGGTCGATCTGAACCTTATCCTGAAGGCCCAGGGCTTCGATCCGTTCCTGCCCTTTCTTCCACTGTTCCTTGCTCAGCGTGCAGCCGTAGCCTTTGATGCCGTACTTCTTAGCGGCTTCGATGAGGAGGTAGCCCCAGCCGCAGCCGATATCGAGGAGGGTCATCCCTTCTTCGAGGGCTAATTTTTCCAAAATATAATGGACTTTATTGTGCTGGGCCTGTTCCAGGCTATCGTCGTCCTTTTTAAAGTAGGCGCAGGAATAGCTCATGGACGGGTCGAGCCACTTGGCATAGAAGTCGTTGCCGAGGTCGTAGTGAGACGAGACCTGCTGCTTCTGAGCAGCTTTCGATTCCGACGGGTAGAGCAGGCGTTTAAAGAAGGATTTGTCCAAGGAGAACTGGCTGTTCTGCGAAAGGAGGCAGCGCAGGGCCGTAAACAAATCGCCTTCGATTTCAACGTCCTTTCGCATATAGGCTTCACCGAGAGCCAGTGACGTCGAGGCCAAAAGCTCTTTCTTAGGTATGTCTTTGTTGATGATAATATTGAACAAGGGCTGTCCTTCGCCAATGGTGTAAGTCTTGTCGTGAAGTCGTACCGTGAAACAATCTTTATCGAAGCGACGTAAATAATGAATCATAAAATTATCTAAGATATTCATAGATACTCCCCTCTCATTTATAAAATAGCTTCTATCCGGGCGATGCCGCAGACGACGTTTTCAAGAATCATCATCGTCGTCACGGCACCGACACCGCCCGGCACGGGCGTAATGGCCCCGACCGAAGGAGCGGCATCTTCAAAGGCGACGTCGCCCACGGTCTTGCCCCCTACCCGGTTGATGCCGACGTCGATGACGACAGCGCCGGGTTTTATCATATCGCCGGTGACCAAGCCTGCCTTGCCGGCCGCTGCCATGATGACATCGGCCCGGCGGCAGACGGCTCTGAGATCATCCGTCCGGCTGTGGCAGACGGTCACCGTTGCATTCTGCTGCAAAGATAGCTGCGCCAGCGGTTTTCCGACGACGTTGCTGCGGCCGATGATGACCACTTCTTTGCCGCTCAGAGAAATATGATAATAATCGAGGATGGCCATGACGGCCTGAGGCGTACAGGGCACAAAACCGGCCCGGCCCGTATAAAGATTAGCAATATTGGCATCGGTCAAACCGTCGACATCCTTTAAAGGATCGATGCGGTTGATGATGCGCTGACTGTCAAGATATGAAGGCAAGGGCATCATCAGCAGGATGCCAAAGACCGACCGGTTCTCATTGAGCCTGTCGATGAGGGCCAAGAGGTCCTCTTCCCGGACGCCCTCCTTATGCTGATAAATGCAGGCTTTCAAGCCGACGGACTCGGCCGTCTTTTTCATCGATGCGGCGTACATGGCCGACGGTGCATCATCGCCGGCGATGACGATGGCAAGTTCGGGCTCTGTCCCCTTTTGTTCCCGAAGGGCTGCCAGCTCAAGTTCGATGCGCTTGCGATGAAAAGCGGCTACGTCTTTCCCATTGAGTATTTGCATGCGATTTCCCCCTGTGATAGATGATACCTTGCGGCAGTCCCTCAACGTTTAAAGGTGACCGTGACGGAACTGCCGTCAGGAGCGTAGCTCCCGGGCCGCGGATCCTGCTGAACGGCCATTCCCATGCCTTTCGGGATAAAGCCCAGGCCGGCCTCATTAAGCCAGTCGTTGACGTCCCTCGTATTCCAGCCGATAAACGACGGGATGAGGACGCCGTCTTCCGTCCGATGGACGGACGGCAGGACTCTCGGAGGCTCTGTTACCAGCGGAACGGACGGTTTGACACCCGTATCCGACGTGGGCCGGATGCCTTTCATGCGGACGATTTCAGTCATCAAATCTTTAAAGACCGGCGCTGCGACCTGAGCGCCGTAATAGACGCCGCTCGGCGCATCGACGACGATCAGCACTAAGAACTGCGGATCTTCCAAGGGACCGAAACCGATGAAAGAGCCGACGTACTGCCCTTCGGCATAACCCGTACTGTCAGCCGTCTTCTTCTGGGCCGTCCCGGTCTTGCCGGCAAAGGTATAGCCTTCTATTTTTGCATTCTGGCCGCCGCCGGTAGAAATTTCTTCTCCCATGAATTTACTAATCGTCTCTGCCGTCTCCGGCTTGATCGGCTGCCCCACTTCAACGGGTTCCTTCTTTTCGTAGACGGAACCGTCGGGGTTGTCGATTTCCTTGACGATAAAGGGCTTCATCATATGGCCGTCATTGGCAATGGCACTGAAAGCCTGTACCATTTGCAGCGGCGTGACGGCAATGCCCTGACCGATTCCCATGGAAGCTGTATCGACGATGGACATCGTCTGCGGTGAGAACAGAATGCCTTCCTGCTCACCGGGAAGTTCAATGCCCGTAACCGAGCCGAAGCCGAAGCGGTGCGCGTATTCAGTCAGCAGTTTACCTCCTGCTTCTACGGCGATATGGACCATCCCGGTATTGATGGAGTACATAATGATTTCCCGAAGGGTAACGTTGCCGAGGCCCTTCTCATCCCAGTTATGCATCGTCCGGTCGGCAACCTGAATGGATCCCGTATCGTGGTAGACGTCACTGACCTTCCATTTTCCCGAATCGAGGGCGGCAGCCGCCATGAGCGGCTTAAAGGTCGACCCCGGTTCGTAGACATTTACGACGGCCCGGTTGCGGTACGATTCTTTATCGCCCTTCCCGTAATGATTCAAATCATAGGTCGGACGGCTGGCCATGGCCAAGATTTCCCCCGTCTTGGGGTTCATGACGATGATGGCCGCCCCTTCCGGTTTATTCCGCGTCATAATGCCGTCCAGTTCTTTTTCGGCCAGATACTGAATGGTACTGTCCAAGGTAAGGCTGACTGACCGTTCTTTATCGGGCAGGAATTTTTTCAGAGCCGAATCAAAGACCGGAATGTTGTTGCCGTCGGTCTGAAGGCTGAAAGTCTGCTTGCTGCCGCGAATTTCGTCATCGAGAATCATTTCGATGCCGTCGAGACCGCGGTCGTTGTCACCGACGAAGCCGATGACTTGGGCAGCCATGGACCCGTTAGGATAAAAACGGCGGTTTTCATCGCGAAAGACGAGACCATGCAGTTTTTCACTCTTGATGACGCCCTCGACGGCTTCGTATTTATCGTGATCCATCTGTCGGTCGAGCCAGACAAAGGCCGTGTCTTCTTTAAGCCGCCGCAGTATTTCATCCTGAGAAATGCGAAGATACGGTGCCAGAAGGGCTGCCACCTTTTCCGGCGGCTCATTGAGCATGGTCGGATTGGCGTAGAGCGACTTCGACATTTCACTGATGGCCAGGACTTTGCCGTTGCGGTCGAGGATCATGCCCCGCGGCGATTGAAGGTTTCGCTTCGTCTCGCTCTGCATCTCGGCCATGGCCACCATATCGTCATGGTGCAGGACCTGATGGAAAAAAAGGGCGCCGAGGACAGCTGCCGAAAGGAGCATCATGGCACAGACGCAGACGGCGACATGACGGCGGATATAACGGTTCTCTCTTTTTTCGGTATTATCCATGGTTGGCATCCCCTTCATGGCGTTCCATCCAGCGGCCGGCGGCTGCCGCCAAGGTATCGGCGTCGTTGGCCAGTTCTTTGTTTTGAACCCGCTTCAACAGGACGCGCAGACACTCGCCGGTCCGGCGACGGCACTGGTCGGGAATACGGCGGTCATAGGCAAGGTCTTTCGTACTGACCGGCATGGCGGCTGCCAGCATAGCCATATACTCGCCGAAGGATTCCGTGCCTTCCGTGTTGGTATCTTCGCGGCCGCAGCCGATGATATCTCCGACGGACAGGGCTGTCGCCTGATGAACGGCCTCAACGAGGTCATCGGTCCGATAAAAAGGCCCCTGCAGGGCTTCACGGCGAAGCCATTTCTCGACATTCCCTTCAGCCGTATTGGCAAAGAAATGAAATTTCATATGGGTCTTGACCAGCCAGGCCACCCGCTCGGCAAAGGCCGTTTTCTTGCGCCAGCGAAGCATCACGGCTGCCGCCATTTCCGCTCCTTCCGAATCATGGCCGTAATCGGTATAGCGGCCTTCTTTTTCGCCGCGAATACCGGGCAGCCCTTTGGCCACATCGTGGAACAAAGCAGCATAGCGAATGGTCAAGTCGGGCGGCGTGTGGGCCACCGTCGCCAGGGTATGGACCCAGGCATCGAAGAGATGGAAAGGCTTCGACTGAGGTGTATCGGGAAGATGACTCAATTCCGGCAAAATCGGAATGGCCGTATAAACGCCGTTTTCCTTCTGCCGGCAGGAACAGGCAGCAAGGCCTGAGCGGACGAGGATATCCAATCCGCGGAAGGCAGCCGGCGTCACCATCAGTCGGTCGAGTTCGCCGACGACCCGTTCGAGAGACAAGCCGGAAACGCGGTCAAAGGCAAAAGGCATGGCCTCTACCGTTTCTTTGGAAGCCATGAAATCGAGCTGGCCGGCAAAGCGGCACAGGCGAAAGAGGCGCAGGGCATCTTCCTGAAAACGACGCTTCGGGTCGCCGACGGTAACCAGCCGTTTCTTTTTAAGATCCTTCTTTCCGCCGACGTAATCGTAAATTTCGCCGCGGCGATCCATGGCCATGGCATTGACCGTAAAGTCCCGGCGCAGTACGTCTTCGCGAAGGGAATCGGCATACCACACCGATTCCGGCCGGTGGCTGTCACTTCCGTAGGCTTCGCCGCGAAAGGAGGCGACTTCAAAAGGCTGGTCTTCGAGGACGACGACGACGATACCGAAGGCTTCAGCGTTGATTTCAGCCGTATGCCAGCCTTGTTCTTCCGCAACGCGGCGGATGTCATCAGGCCGGGCAGACGTCGTAATATCGTAGTCATGGGGCGTCCGTCCCATGAGCAAATCGCGGACGGCGCCGCCGACGATATAGGCTTCAAAGCCCGCATCTTCCAGTGCTGTCAGCAGTTGGTGCGCTCGTTCTTCCATCATCCCGGCCTTCCTTTCCTTTAGAAATCAATGATGTTATATTATAACACGAATAGACGGTACTGACCACTATCTGATAGCCTATCGTTATGCTATAATGCACTCAGAAGGTATGCCTGAAAGTTAGGCATTCAGTATTAAAAAGGAGGTAATTTCTTGGATACAGGTTTAATACATATATATTGCGGCGACGGCAAGGGCAAGACGACGGCCTCCTTAGGCCTCTCACTTCGCTGTGCCGGACGAGGCGGACGCGTCCTCTTCGCCCAGTTCTTAAAAGGGCGGCCGACGGGAGAGCTCACGTCGCTGGAGCAGATTCCGGCCATTACCGTCCTTCGGGGAAAGCCTGTCTTAAAGTTCACCTTCCAAATGACGGAAGCGGAGAAAGAGGAGACAAAGGCCGCCCAGACGGCCCTCTTCAACGAAGTCCGCACCTTCTGCTGCGATAAAAAACCCGATCTTGCCGTCTGCGACGAACTCATCGGAGCCTGCGCCCTGGGTCTGGTCCCGGAAGAAGAAGTCCGCCGTTTTTTACAAGAAAAGCCGGCTGACACCGAAGTCGTCCTGACCGGACGCAATCCCAGTCAGGCCCTCGTGGATCTTGCCGACTACGTATCGGAAATCAAAAAGATAAAGCATCCCTTCGATAAGGGCATCCCTGCCCGCCTGGGAATCGAAGAGTAGCCTGAAGGAGGCATCTCACATGATCAACATCTTTGAAGCTGTGAAAGAGGAGCAGGAAGAACTCATCGTCCTGCGCCGCCATTTTCACGAATACCCGGAATTATCGAAACAAGAAGATCAAACCATCGCCTATATTGCCAAAAAGCTTGACGAATACGGCATTTCTTTCCGCCTCGTCGATAAAGGCGGCCTCATCGCCTGGATCGACGGTAAAGGACCGGGAAAGACCCTGCTCCTCCGGGCCGACGTCGACGCCCTGCCCATTACGGAAGGCGACACGAACTTATCCTGCCAAAGGGTCTGCCGCTCCCGCCATGACGGCGTCATGCATGCCTGCGGCCACGACGGCCACATGGCCATGCAGCTCATCGCCGCCAAAATCCTGAACCGCGTAAAAGAACAGTGGGACGGCACGGTAGTCCTCATGTTTGAACGGGGCGAAGAAGCATCGGGCCCCCTCGAATACCTCCTGCACTACCTCGAAGAAGAGAGCCCGTGGCATATCGACGCCTGCTACGCCACCCACGTCCGCTGGGACATTCCGGCCGGCCATATCGCCGTCTGCAGCGAAGCGCCCATGGCCGGCGGCTTCGGCTTTGAAATCCGCATCGACGGTCACGGCGGCCACGGCTCCCGCCCCGACCTGGCCCGGAGCCCAATCGACTGCTTCCACGATATCTACGGCAATCTCCAGGCCCTTCGCATGCGCATCGTCCCGCCTAAGGAATGCCTGACCTTCTCTGTCGGCAGCCTGCACAGCGGCGATACGCTCAACGTCATCCCCAACTCCCTGACCTTTTCGGGGACGTCGCGCTTCTTCAGTTACGACCATGCGGGAAAAGACTTTTACGAAGCCTTTCAGGACATCCTGAAACATTCCTGCCAAACATACGGCTGCCATTATGAAATCCTGCACATGCCCGATCCTTTATTTGAAGTCCAAAACGATCCTACCTGCGTCGGCATCGCCCGCGAGGCCGTCAAAAAGTATATGGGCCCAGACGTCTTAACGGACTGCCAGCCCTGGATGGCATCGGAAACCTTTGCCCTTACGGCCCGGCTCTACCCCGGCGTCCTGACCTTTACGGGCATCGAAAATAAAGAAAAGGGCTGCGGCGCCAATCATCATACGCCGGAGTTCGACCTCGACGAAGACGGTCTTCCCTACGGCACGGCGGCCTGCCTGGGCTTTGCCCTCGATTACTTAAAGGAAAAACCGGATATCCCCTTCACACGGCCTGACGAACCCCTTGAAAAGCTCGTCGCCCGCAACATTTAACCGACACGGCTCGGGACTGAAAACTCAGTTCCGGGCCGTATTTTTTTCAAGCAGGTCCGGTACTTCAGCCAAACTGTTACAAATCTTCCAGGCCAGGGCCTGTACGCCTTTATCGATTTCAATCAAATCGGGAATCCAAATGGAGGGAATACCGGCCCGGTGAGCAGCCAAAATCCCGCTTTCCGAATCTTCCATGACCAAAGCCGTTTCCGGCAAAACGCCGGCTTTTTCGCAGGCCATGAGGAAGATGTCCGGCTCAGGCTTTCCGTGAGGCGCTTCTTCCCCGCTCTGAACGACGGCAAAGAAAGAGGCGATTCCGTTCCGCTCCAGCAAATATTCAATCATCGTCCGCGGCGACGACGAGGCGACGGCACAGATGAGGCCTTCTTCTTTAGCATAGTCGAGGATCTGGCCCAGGCCCGGTTTGAAGGGAATATCGTTGTGTCGGTAATATTCTAACTGCAGGGCCACTTTTTCCCGGCACACCTGATCATAAGGATAGTCCGGCCCGAAGGATGCTTTGCAAATAGAGCGGATTCGCACATTATCACGGCCGAGCATCTGGTCAAAGACGGTCCGATCCAAATCATAACCGTAACGAGCCGATACTTCCCGCCAGAATCGGTAGGAAATCGGTTCCGTATCAAACATCGTCCCATCCATATCAAAAATCAACGCTTTTCTTCTATCCATAAATCCTCCCTGTGTATAATGGTCCTCATTTGCAACCATATTTCTAAACTTCCCTTTTATTATATCGAAAGAAAGGAGAATTGCAATTTTTCCGATACAGGAGGTAATAATTATTCCCATTTTCGATAATATTATGATTTTTTAGCATTTTCATTATTCTCATTTGCATTTTCATTATCTCTTGTATCTTGCGCCAACTCTGCTATAATAGAGGAAATCAGAAAGCCAGGTGATTCTATATGACTGAATTTATCATCCGCCGCTTCATAAAAAACTATGAAGACACAGACAATAAACACGTCCGTGAACAATACAGCATCCTCGGCGGCGTCTTAGGCATCATTTGTAATCTTTTCCTCTTCGTCAGTAAATTCCTCGTCGGCATGGCCAGCAACAGTATCGGGATCTTGTCCGATGCCTTCAACAACCTGACCGACATGGGCTCGTCCTTTATTTCCATCATCAGTGCCAAGCTCAGCAACCGACCGCCGGACAAGGAACATCCCTTCGGCCACGGCCGCTTCGAGTACCTGGCATCCCTTACGATTGCCGTCATCATCCTCGTCGTCGGCTATAAGCTTTGCGAAACGTCGATTGGGAAGTTCTTTGAACCGGAAGCCATGGAATTTTCTTACTGGAGTCTGGGCATTCTGGTCATCTCCATTGCCGTCAAGGTCTGGATGTGCATCTACAACCGTTATATCGGAAAGAAGATAAATTCCAGCGTCAATGAAGCGACAGCCGCCGACAGTATCACCGACGCCGTGGCCACGACCGGCGTCTTAGTCACAACCATCGCCCAGCAGTTTACGACCCTCCCCGTCGATGCGGCGGCCGGCACTGCCATCGGCCTCATGATCATGTACGCCGGCTACGGCATTGCCAAAGACGTCATCAATATCCTCCTCGGCAGGGCGCCGGACCCGGAACTCATCGACGGCATCGTAGAAAGTGCTTTAAAGTGCCAATACGTCGTCGGCGTCCACAATATCCGCATCCACGACTACGGTCCTGGCCGGATGTTCGGCACGATCCACGCCGAAGTCCCGGACACGGCCAACCTGGCCGACGTCCACGCCGCCCTCGATGTCCTGGAAGATGAATTGAAGGACCGCTACCAAATGGACATCAACATCCACATGGACCCCTTGTGTACCGATCCCGATAAGATCGATGCCATCCGCCACGTCCTCGATCACATCGTCCACGAAAAATACCCGCGCTACCATACGGACCACCTGCGCATGACCTCCGGCAACGCCCGCCTGAACATCATCTGCGACATCCACATACCGCCTGACGAATACAATAAAGAAAATATCGCCCGCATCCGCCGAGAAATCAACGCCTGCATGAGAAAGTACAACGACAAGTACCGCGTCGTCCTGGCCCAGATCATCGCCGATCCGCAATAAAAAAGGTGAAGAAGGAAATCCTTCTTCACCTTTTATTTATTTGACAACCAACGACCGCGGCTCGAGCATGGCCTGCAGGGGCTGACGCAGGTCTTCCGTCGTTTCTACCCAATACTGCTGGTCCGTCAGAATCGTCTTACGGCTGCCCATGAGGTGGAAATAGACCTTGACCTGTCCCGGATGTTGTTTTAACACGCCGCCGATACGACCGGCAAGGTCGGTCCGTTCGAGGTGAGCCGGGATCTTGATGAAGAGCTTCGTTCCCATACCGGGATGCCAGTAGTCTCCGGCCTCTCTGGCAGCAGCCGCCGATACGACCGGTGACGGCTGCGGGTCCGAAGCCGCCGTTTCCTGACCGAGGGGACGTATTTCTTCAGCTAAAATCTGGATGCTGTCGTCGTTGATATCGGCCCGGCCGCGGATGGACACAGCCATGTCGACGGCGACAAACTGCTGATAGCGGCCGTAGGTCTTAGGAAAGACGACGATCGACACGGCGTGGGTAAAGTCTTCGAGGGTGATGATGGCCATCTGCTCATTGCGCTTAGTCATGACCTGTTTCTTCGCCGTAATCAAGCCGCCGACGCGGAGCATCTTGCCGTCGTACTGGCGGCCGTCTTCTCCGTAAAGCACCGACAGCGGGCTGAGCCTGTCCATGATGTCCTGATACTTGCTCAAGGGATGGCCGCTGAAATAAAAGCCGTCGTACTCTTTTTCCATGGCCAGCCGCATTTCAATGGGATATTCGTCGATATCGGGGTATTCGAGATCGGTCATGACCTCTTCCGCATCGTCAAAGAGACCGATTTGGCCCGATGCATAGTCTTTCTGGCTGAGAGATCCCATGGCAACGGCCTGGTCGATGACGGCCATCAGCTGGGACCGCTTCTTTCCGAAAGAGTCCATGGCCCCGCATTTAATGAGGCTTTCAAGGGCCCTTTTATTGACTAAGTGGTAGTCGACGCGGCTGCAGAAATCGCCGAGAGAGGAAAAGGAGCCCCCTTCTTCCCGGGCCTTGACGATGGCATCGATGGCATTGCCGCCGACACTCTTGACGCCGGACAGGCCGAAACGGATAGCTCCGCCCTGAACGGAAAACATAGAGACGCTGTCGTTGACATCCGGCGATAAAACCTTGACGCCGTGGCGGCGGCACTCGGCGACGTAGTAGCTGATCTTACTGCTGTCGTTGATCATGCTGGTCATAGTCGCCGCCATAAATTCAGCCCGGTAATGAGCCTTGAGGTAGGCCGTCTGCCAGGCGACGTAGGCATAGGCTGCCGAGTGGGATTTATTGAAGCCGTAGCCGGCAAAATAGACCATGAGGTCAAAGATCTTATTGGCGATTTCATCGGAAATGTTATTCTTTCGCGTCCCTTCGAGGAAATTCGCCCGCTGGGCCACTAGAATGGACTCTTTCTTCTTGCCCATGGCTCGGCGCAGCAAATCAGCTTGGCCGAGGGAAAAACCGCCTAAGGCCGAGGCGATCTGCATGACCTGTTCCTGATAGAGGATGACGCCGTACGTATCCTTTAAGATGGGTTCCAGTTTTGGATGGAGGTAGGTAACCTTCTTTTGGCCGTGGCTGCCCTTGATGAAGTCGTCGACCATACCGCTTCCGAGGGGGCCCGGACGATACAGGGCCACCAAGGGGATCATGTCTTCGAAGTGCTTCGGTGCCAATTCCTTGACCAGATTGGTAATCCCTGACGATTCCATCTGGAATACGCCGGCCGTATCGCCTTCGGTCAACAGCCTGCACGTTTTTGGATCGTCGAGAGGAATGGCGTCGATATCAAAGTCGATGCCATAATTCTTATTGATCATCTTGACCGTATCGCCGATGACGGTCAGGGTCCTAAGGCCGAGGAAGTCCATCTTGAGCAGTCCCAGATCTTCGACGAGATCCTTTTCGTACTGCGTCGTAAGATCCCCTTCCTTAGAATGCTGGACCGGTACGTAGTCGTCAACAGGAGCCGCTGAAATGACGACGCCGGCAGCGTGGGTCGAGGAATGGCGGACCAGCCCTTCCAGAGACTTGCCGAAGTCGACCAGGCGGTGAACGGTGTCATTGGTTTCATACTCGCCGCGGAATTCCTTACTCATTTTGAGGGCCTTGTCGAGGGTCATGCCCAGTTCGTTAGGCACCATTTTTACGATGCGGTTCACTTCGCTGAGGGGAATATCGAGGACGCGGCCGACGTCGCGCAGAACGGCTTTGGCCGCCAAGGTCCCGAAGGTAATGATCTGCGAGACGTGATCGATGCCGTATTTTTTCGTGACGTACTGAATGACCCGGCCTCGGTTTTCATAACAAAAGTCCATGTCGATATCGGGCATGGTGACGCGTTCCGGATTGAGGAAGCGTTCAAAGAGCAGGTTGTATTTTAAAGGGTCGAGGCCGGTAATGCCCAAGAGGTAGGCGACGACCGAGCCGGCTGCCGAACCGCGGCCGGGGCCGACGGGAATCTCGTGATCCCGGGCGTACTTGACGTAATCCCAGACGATGAGGAAGTACGACGGAAAGCCCATGGTATCGATGACGCCGAGCTCATAATCCAGGCGTTCCTTCACTTCCGGCGTAATGGGATCGTACTTTTCAGAAAGGGCTTGTTCGCAGAGCTTTCGCAGGTACGACGAATCCGTTTCGCCGTCAGGTACGGGAAACTGCGGCAGATGGCGGTCATCAAAGGAGATGTCGACATTGCACTTGTCGGCAATTTCCAGGGTCGTATCCAAAGCTTCGGGCATATCGGAAAAGAGGTCGGCCATTTCATCGCCGCTCTTCATATAAAATTCATTATTATAAAAACGGAAGTGAGACGGATCGTCGAGGGTACTGCCCGTCGAGATGCAGAGCTTGATTTCCTGAGCCGGCGCATCGTCCTGCGTGATGTAGTGGTAGTCGTTGGTCGCAGCAAGCTTGAGGCCGAATTCCTGAGACCAGCGCTTAAAGACTTCACGGACCGTCTTTTCTTCGGGAATGCCGTGATTCTGGACTTCTAAGTAGAAATCGTCTTTGCCGAAAATCGATACCAACCGTTCGAGGGACCGACGAGCCCCTTGTTCGTTGTGGTTGAGGATATCCTGCTGGACCTGGCCTTCGATGCAGGCCGTCATGGCAATGAGCCCTTCATGATACTGCTCGAGGAGGTCGAAGTCGACGCGGGGCTTGTGATAGTTATTTTCGCCATCGACAAAACCCTTGGAAACGATTTTGATGAGATTGTGGTAGCCTTCGTTGTTTTTGGCCAACAAGATGAGGTGGCAGAGCCGCTCCTTGGCCTTTTTTTCAAATCGGCTGCCCCGGGTCATGTAGACTTCACAGCCGATAATCGGCTTGATGCCTTGGGCTTTCGCCTCCCGGTACAGATAGATGACGCCGTACATATTGCCGTGGTCGGTAATGGCCACAGCGGGCATATCGAGTTCTTTCGCCCGCGATACCATGTCGGGTATCTTGCACAGTCCGTCAAACAAGCTATACTGCGTGTGAACGTGTAAATGAACAAAAGGCCGCATCCCAAAATCCTCCCTTATCCTACTCGGTCAAAATATCCTGCTGCTGGTAATTGCTTATTATATCATATTCCGGCCGGGATATACAGGCTGAGCGCCAAAAAGAGACCGCCTGGCGTCAGACAGTCTCTCGTCGTAAAAAACTTATAAAAAATCATCGTCACGATCTTCTTCGTAGGGATCGCTGTAACAGCTGTCATCGTCAGGCATATCCCAGTTACCGTCATAATCCCGCTCTTCCCGGCTCAGGTGGTGGCCGTGGATCTCATGGTATATCATCGACGCCGTAAAAGCCGCCATGAAGGCCTCATCGGTCCCGCTGTCATAGCTTTTTTCCGGCGGCACGGCAGGTGTTGCCGGGACCGACACAGGCTGTTCAGCGGCCGGAGCCTTTTCTTCTGCCGCCTTCTTCTCAGCAGCCGCCCTTTTCTTCATCCCCGGCAGCAGGGCCATATAGAGAGCGGCCAAGGTCAAGGCCGCCGCGCCGATGCCATAAAGGGGGTCCGTCATATCAAAGATCCAGATATACAGCTTCGTCAGTCCCAGCATGATGACAAACAGCGTAATAAATACAGAAAAGGGCATAGTCCCATCTCCCATCCGATTCGCACACTTTCTTTTATTATAGCACGAATCGATATGATGCGGCAGATTTCTCCTATTTTTTAAGGCTGTCCGTCCTTTCCCGGTCACAAACTTATCTTTTTATGATAAAATAAGAGCACATCTATATAATTTATCGTGAAAGGGGATTTTCATTTCATGCTCCATCAAGTTTCTGTCTTCGCTGAAAACAACAAGGGCACCCTGCGCAAGATGACCTCCATTTTGGCCGATGCCAATATCAACATCTACACCATGCTGGCCAACGACAGCGCCGAATTCGGCATCATCCGCCTCATCGTCACCGATCCGGAACTGGCCGTCCAAGAGCTAAAAAAAGCCGGTTACCAGTGCCATATGGACCGGGTCGTCGCCGTCGAAATGGGCGATACACCGGGCTGCCTGGATAAAATTCTCGACCATCTCTGCCAGGCCAACGTCGCTATCGACTACTTGTACATTTCTTACAACCGCCAGACGGCAACGCCGGTAGCCATCTTCAAGACCCGGGAAATGGAAACGGAAACCTTTCTCCGCGGAAAAGGCTATCAGCTCCTCGATAGATTCTAAAAAAAGTCATCCCCAGGGATGACTTTTTTCATATTCGGACAAAGAGTTTATAATAAGTCGGCCATATCGTAGATGAGGCGCTCTGTTTTTTCCCAACCGAGGCAAGGATCGGTAATCGACTTGCCGTAAACACCGTCACTGATTTTCTGGCAGCCGTCTTCAAGATAGCTTTCGATCATAAGGCCCTTGACGAGGCCCTTGATGTCGGCGGCATGACTGCGGCTCTGAAGGACGTCTTTGGCAATGCGTATCTGTTCGAGATACCGTTTTCCCGAATTGGCGTGATTGGCATCGACGATGACGGCCGGATGGGAGAGATTCCGTTTGCCGTAGGCTTCATATAAGCGCTGGAGGTTTTCATAGTGATAGTTCGGCAGGCTGTTGCCAAAGCTGTCGACGTAGCCTCTTAAGATGGCGTGCGCCATGGGATTGCCTGTTGTCCGCACTTCCCAGCCCCGAAAGAGGAAGTCCTGAGAATGCTGGGCCGCTTCAATAGAGTTCAGCATGACGGAAATATCGCCTGACGTAGGATTCTTCATGCCCACGGGAATGCCGACGCCGCTGGCAATCATGCGGTGAACCTGATCTTCCACGGAGCGGGCGCCGACGGCAGCGTAAGACAGGAGGTCCGATAAATAGCGGAAAATTTCCGGATAGAGAATTTCTTCAGCACAGGTAAAACCCGTTTCCCGGACGACGCGCGTATTGAGTTCGCGGATGGCGATGATGCCGCCCAGCATGTCTTCCTGCCCTTCCGGGTCGGGCTGGTGGAGCATGCCCTTGTAGCCGACGCCGATGGTCCGCGGCTTACTGGTATAGACACGGGGGATGATGAAAATCTTATCCTTTACCTGTTCCTGGACCTTGACCAGGCGGCGGATGTAGTCGAGGACCGCCTTTTCATTGTCAGCCGAGCAGGGCCCGATGATGAGCAGGAAACGGTCGTCCTTTCCGGACAGGATATTTTTGATGGCTTCATCGCGCTTCCGTTTAACGGCCTTTAAGCCGTCATCTATGGGAAACTGTTCCATCAATTCCTGCGGTTCCGGTAGTTTCCGAATATATTCCATTTGCATTTCCATAGTCTTCCCCCCTGAATAAAAATCGTCACGTCCTCATTATAGCACAGATACTGCCGTTGTCGGACAAAAGATCAGCCCAGGCGGACCGTAAAGGTGATCCGATCTCCTTTATAGGTTGCAAATATCTTGCCGCCCATCAATTTTGTCAATTCTTCGGCCATGGACAAACCGATACCGTAGCCCGCTTTTTGGCTGTTGTGCGACACATCGCCGCGGTAGAACCGCTCGAAGAATCGGGAATAGTCGACATTGGCCCCGTCGACATAGGTATTGGATACGTCGAGGACGACGCCATTTCCCAGCCGTGACCGGCGCAGGGCCACTTCGATGCTGCCGCCGTCGTCACAGTATTTGACGGCGTTGTCGACGAGAATATTGACCAATTCATACAGGCATTTACTGTCGCCTTTGAGCCTGACATTGTCGGTGATAGCCGTAGTCAGCGTTTTTTCAGCATCGATAGCCAGCTGCTGGAAGGAGTCAGATACGGTTTTAACCGTCTCCGAGAAGTTGACATCGGTAATGACTAAATCGACCTGCGACCGCTCGCCCATCTTGGACAGCATGATGAGGTCCTGGATGAGGTTCGACAAGCGGCGGACCTGCTTTAAGATACTGTCCGTCCACTGGCTTTGGCCGTTCAGCATTTCAATGGCCTCGGCATTGGCTGAAATGATGGCAATGGGCGTCTTCAACTCATGGCCGGCATTGGTGATGAACCGCTTTTGGTTTTCCATGTTTTGAACGAAAGGCCGGATAGCAATGTTGCAGAGGCCCGCCAGGATGAGGATGTAGACAACGACGCAGCCGAAGCCGAACCAGGCCGAATAGCGCATGAACGACGTGACGGCCGCCGCATCGCGGGTGGCGTCCATGATGACGATGAGGAAGCTGCCGTCGTCATTGGGTTTTATCATATAGGCATAGGTCGCCCGGCCTTTTTTGAAAAAGCCTTGCTTCTGACCGGTCTCACGAGACTCTTTGACCGTCGTTCGAGCGTATTCGATGGCTTCCGGCTGAGAGAAGGCGGCGATGTGCTGGATATCGATGTGTTCGGCATAGCCGTTGTCGTTGACGAGGACGCTGAAGAAACGGATTTGATAGGCAAATTCCGGCGTCTCTTCCGTCCACGAAGGGTCACTGAAGAAGCTGCTGTCGTCGCCGCCTATCTTCTGAGGTACAGCGCCGTCATTATGAATGATATAAGTCAGAACGGACATGACCTGGGCGTTCATGCGCATGTAGGCAATGGCGTTGATGAGCCCTAAGGCCCCGCCGACGACGACCAGGACGCCGATGACAGCCATGATGATAAATTTGCGGCGCAGGCGCTGGATCATGTTCATAAGCCTATTTCCTTTCTTTTACCGAGAGCAAGTAGGTCTGGCCTCTTTCACCGACGATTTCGATGTCGGCCTGGATGGCTTCCAGTTTTTCTCGTAAATAGGAGACATACATAAAGACGATGCCGTCGTCGACGTCCTTTTCATCGCCCCAGACGTGGTCAAAAATTTGAGCCGTCGACAGGGGTTTGCCGACGTTGGCCATGAAAAATTTCATGAGCTTCGTCTCCCGATTGGCCAGGCGGATGGAGCTGCAGCAGACCATTTCCTGTTCATCGACGTCGAGTTTGACGGCGCCGACGTGAAGTTTTGCCGGCGCAAAGGATTGGGATCGCCGCGTCAAAGACCGAAGGCGTGCCAACAGTTCGCCCATGGCAAAGGGCTTGGTCAGGTAGTCGTCGGCACCGGCATCGAGACCGGTGATGCGGTCGTCGACTTCGGCCTTGGCCGTCAGCATGAGGACCGGCGTCATATCCCCTTTTTCCCTGATTTCCTGCAGGGCCTGAACGCCGTCTTTTTTCGGCATCATGATGTCGAGAATCATACAGTCATAGGACTGGACCAAAGCCTTGTCGACGGCAGCCTGGCCGTCATAGACGGCATCGACTTCATAGCCCGAATGGGTCAAAATCGCGACCAGGGCCGCGGACATTTCTTTTTCATCTTCCGCTAAGAGAAGGCGCATGATCATTCCCCCTTATTCTTGTGCATGGATCAAATTGCGGATGGTCTGCATGGACACGTCGCACGACGCCAGTTCATCGGCACAGCGCTTCAATTCCCGGACGATGAGCTGAGGATTTTTAATATCCTGCTTGTATTTCATCTGGTGTTCCAGGCTGGCCCAGGAGTCCATGGCAATGGTCCGCAGCTGAACTTCCGCATAAAAGCGGCCCGGATTGGCACCGGTCACGTCTTCATAAGGCGCCTGCAGTTCCAAGATCATGTGGTAGCTGCGGTAGCCGTTGGGCTTAACGTTGCGGATATAATCTTTTTCTTCGACGACGCGGACGTCGGGAAGGCTTTTCAAAAAGTCGATGGCCCGGTAAATATCGTCGAGAAAACAACAGACGATGCGGATGCCGATGGCATCATATATGTCATGGAGAGCCGACCGGGCCGTTTGGGGCAGGCCCTTGCGGTCGCATTTTTCCCGCATGCTGGCTTCGCCTTTCAGGCGGTAGATCAAATGCTCGTAGGCGGCTTCACCGGTCTTCTTCTTGGTATCACTGCTATAGGCCCGGATACGGCTGATGAGATCCTGCAATACAGCCTGCAGGGCCGGTTCATATGCACCATAGATGGATGTGCTGTCCATAAAATCACCTCATTCACTAACGTGTAGTAAGGTTTATTATACCACAAAAAAGGATGGTGTCGCATAGAGGACACCATCCTTTTTAGATACTGTTTAAATTATTTTATGAAAGTTTATACAATCGTATTTCGAAAAACTTACTCTGTCTTGTTGGTCAAATAATACGAAATACGGCTCAGACCAATGGACAGGTCTTCCCGAAAGACGAAAATCCCGTCAGGAACGGTCAATCTGAGCGGTGCAAAAGAGAGGATGCCGCGGATACCGGCATCGACCATTTGATCTGCCACTTGCTGAGCAACGGCTGCCGGCGTCGTAATGATGCCGATCTGGATGCCTTCGCGGCGGATGACGTCCCCCATTTCAGAAATCGGCGTAACTTCGACACCGCCGACGTTCTGGCCGATAATACGGTGGTCGACATCGAAGAGGCCCGTCGTCCGGAAACCCAGACGACCGAAAGTCTTATAGTTCGCCAAAGCCCAGCCGAGATGGCCGATGCCGGCGATGCCGACTTTCCAATGCTGCTGCAGGCCGATGATTTCTACGATCTGTTGACACAATTCACTGACATAATAACCGACGCCTTTTTTCCCAAAAGCACCAAAGCAGGTAAGGTCTTTTCGAATCTGTTCCGGTGTGATACCTAAGCGTTCCCCTAACTTTTCGGATGAGATGATATCGATTCCCGCATCTTGCAATAACAGCAAGTCCCTGTAGTACAGCGGCAATCGTTCGATGACAGCATCCGATATTGCCTTTTTCTGTCTCATGGATAGTAACCCTCCAACTATGTCCCCAGCTATTCCCTATAGCTATAAGCAACCTTGTCTAGTGATAATAGTCACAAGCCTATTATATATCATTGTGAATTATTTCGCAAACTGTTTTTATTACTTTTTTTCACATAGTTCACCGTACATGTTGGCAAAGAGGGCGCTCATCAGCCAAAAAGTGAGCGATATTTGGGTACTGAACAAATCGTAATCGCTGATGCCGCTGATGGAAAGAGACAGGACCGACGCCGCCAGGGTCATGGCCAGGGATCGATCAAAGGTCCGGGCTTTATGGTCTTTCACATAGCGAATGGCGTACCAGGCGTTGCCAAAGAAAAACCACAGGCCGAAGAAGGTACCGACCAGCCCCGTTTCAGCCAGGACATTGAGGTACATATTGTGGGCGTGAAAGATGACGATCCCCGCTTCCTGAATCAGTTCATTGTAGACGGGATAGACGTGTTTAAACGCACCCCAACCGATGCCAAACAAGGGGTGGTCGAGGAACATGGCAACGGCTGCTTCCCACATATCCATGCGCATGGCAACGGATGTATCGGCTTCGCTGTGGCTGAAGATAGAAAGCAGGCGGTCGGCGACGCCGCCATGATAAAAAGCACCGATCAAAGGCGCTGCCAAAAAGAGGAGCCACACCCGTTTATCCCAAAAGAGGCCGAAGAAAAAGACCAGGGCGCCGACACTGAGCCAGGCCCCGCGGGAGTAGGTCAAAACCAGGCAGAGGGTCAGGATGGCCAGGAGCACCAGGTACATGACGCGGTGCCAATGATGACGGGTGCAGATCATCATCGACGCCGAAGCGCTCATGACGATCAACAGGAAGGCCGACAGGAGATTGGGATTGTACAGTGTCGAATACATTCGGCGCCGCAGGAGCGGAAAGGCCGCTTCATCGACCCAGTCGGCATTGCTGAGAACCAGCATGTGAGCGTATTGATAGAAGCCGTACAGAGCGACGGCAAGGGCACTGAACAAGAGGGCCGAAAACAGCATCCGCCGCTCCCATGAGCGGTGGACAAAGATCAGGATGCCGTAATAGAGCAGGATATATTGGAGGACCGTAAAGATGTAAAAAGCAGTCCCCATGAAAAAATGCGGCGATCCGATGAGGGACAGAAAGGCTGCGACAGCAAAGGCCACGGCCGGTACCGACAGCGGTGCCTTGCGGACGGTCAGCCTGGGATAAGCCAGCATATAATAAAGACCGAGAAGCAGGGAAATGATGAAGAAGCCTTCCATCAGAAAAATATTCAAGGGCATAAAAAAAACAGTCCCGGCCAGGGCATAGACGACGCGCAGCCGTGCCCGCTCAGCAGGCGTACTGCCGGTCCGTATCATCCACTTCATATAGGTTCGCTCCTCCGTAAATATATGTTTTATTTTATCATAAGGTCCACTCCAGCGCAACGAAAAAGGAGTGTCTCTACTGGGAGACACTCCTCTTCCATAACCTGCTGACAGGTCAAAAAAAACGATGGTTAAAACCCATTCTAAGCCGAAAAGATGGTTTAGAAAAGCTGATAATTTTTCCGCAGATATGCCCGTACTTCGCCCTGGATATAGAGGGATCCGACGATGCACAGGACCTGCCCTTCCGTTACGGCAGCGAAGGCCTTATCGAGGCCTTCAGAAAGGCTTTCGGCCCAATCGGCTTTACAAGGCACGAGTTCTGCCATAGCCTTCGGATCGGACGTGCGCGGCGTCGGTGCCGGCGCACAAATGACGTAGTCGTCATCGTGAAAGAGTTCCCGTACCATCTGACTGTAATCTTTGTCAGCCAGGACGGAAAACAGAAAGACTCGCTTACGGTCGCCAAAGACGTCTTCGTAGGTATTGCAGAAGGTCGTAATCCCCGCCGGATTATGAGCGCCGTCGAGGACGACATCCGTATCACCGGCCTTGAACACTTCAAACCGGCCGGGCCATTCGACGTGGCGGATGCCGTTTTCAAGGGCTGTCCGGGTCAGTTTTTTCTCATGGCGGGCCAGGAGCAGCAAGGCCATGACGGCGGCGGCACAGTTTATTCGCTGATGTTTCCCCAATAAGGGCAGGACCGTCGTAATGGCAAAACCGAATTTTTCCCGGACGGTCACCATCTGGCCCGTCGCCGGATCTTCGGGACCGGCATTGCCGACGACGTCAAAGCTGTGGTCGAGGGCGTACAGCCGGCTGTGCATGGCATAGGCCTTGCGGGCAATGACCGACAGGGCCGGTTCTTCGGCCGTCGTGACGACGGGGACCCCTTCTTTGATGATGCCTGCCTTCTGCTCGGCAATGGCTTCAATCGTATTGCCGCAGTACTTCATATGGTCCATGGCTACGTTGGTAATGACCGACACAGCCGGGACGATGACGTTCGTCGAATCGAGGAGTCCCCCCAGTCCGACTTCAATGACGGCATAGTCGACGCCGATGCTGGCAAAATACCAGAAGGCGGCCGCCGTAATCAGCTCGAATTCCGTCGGCCCTTCCCCGCCGTCAGCCACCATGACCGTGACGGCCTCTTTGACGACGGCGACGGCAGCGGCAAAGTCATCCTCAGAAATGTCGTGATGATCGATGTGGATCCGTTCCGTATAGGCCTCTAAGTGAGGAGACGTATAGCGGCCGGTCTTAAAGCCCGCTTCCGTAAGGGCCGAAGCGATCATGGCCGTTACCGATCCCTTGCCGTTGGTACCGGTAACATGGACGGTCTTATATTTGTTTTGAGGATTCCCCAGGCGTTCCAAGAGATTTTGGATGCGCCCGAGTCCCAATTGGATGCCAAAGACGTTGGCAGCTTCCAAATATTTTATTGCTTCTTCGTATGTCATGAGAGCCTCTTAGAGTTTTGCCAAATCTTCCATGCGTTTCGTAAGGGCAGCCATTTTTTCCTGATAATCGGCCAGTTTTCCCTTTTCCTTTTCAACGACAGCTGCCGGAGCCTTAGCCAGGAAGCCCTGGTTAGACAGTTTCTTATCCAGGCGTTCGATTTCCTTCCGGAGTTTTTCCTGTTCTTTTTGGACGCGGGCCGTTTCTTTTTCGACGTCGATCAAATCTTTAAGCTGTAAATAGACTTCGACGCCGGGAACGACGGCGACGACGGCATTTTCCGGTTTGGCATCACTGGCCGACAGAATGGCAACTTTATCGGCAAAGGCCAGGGTATGGAAGTAGTCTTCATAATCCTTCAAGGTCTTGGCCAGCTCTTCCGTTGCCGGTGCCAAGATGACCGGAGCCTTCTTGCCCATGGGAACGTTCGATTCGGCCCGGAGGTTGCGGATGCCTTTGATGGCTTCCATGAGGGTGTTCATCATAGCTGCGTCATCGGCAAAATTCCACTTAGCCTGAGCCTTCGGCCAGGGAGCGACGATGATGCTTTCCCCTTCATGAGGCAGGTGCTGCCAGAGGTGTTCCGTAACGAAGGGCATGAAGGGATGGAGCATTTCCAAGGTGTGGGTCAGGACGTAGACCAGGACGTACTGAACGGTGTGCTTGTCGCGGTCGCTGTCAGCCTGGTAGAGGCGCTTCTTGGCCAGTTCGATGTACCAGTCGCAGTAGGAGCTCCAAACGAAGTTATAGACGGCATCGGCAGCGTCGCCGAGTTCAAATTTATCGAGGTCTTCCGTGACTCTGGCCGCCGTTTCATTGAAGGACGACAGAATCCAGCGGTCGGCCAAGGTCAAATCACGGTCTTCGGGAACGAAGGATTCGTCAAAGTCGGTAAGGTTCATGATGACGAACTTCGAGGCGTTCCAAATCTTATTGGCAAAGTTGCGGTTGGCTTCGACTCGTTCCATGTAGAAACGCATGTCGTTGCCCGGCGTATTGCCCGTAACCAAGGTAAAGCGCAGGGCATCAGCGCCGTATTCTTCGCAGACGCCGAGGGGATCGATACCGTTGCCCAGGGACTTACTCATCTTGCGGCCCTGGCTGTCGCGGACGAGGCCGTGGATGAATACGTTTTCAAAAGGAATATCCTTCATGAATTCGCAGGTCATGAACATCATGCGGGCAACCCAGAAGAAGATGATGTCGTAGCCCGTAACCAGGACGCTGGTCGGGAAGAACTGGTCGAGATCGGCCGTCTTGTCAGGCCAGCCCATGGTCGAGAAAGGCCAAAGGGCCGAACTGAACCACGTGTCGAGGACGTCGGGATCGCGGTGGATGTGCGTGCTGTGGCAGTGCGGGCATTCTGTAATGTCTTCGCGGCTGGCCGAAGCCTTGCCGCAGTCGTCGCAGTACCATACAGGAATCTGATGGCCCCACCAGAGCTGACGGCTGATGCACCAGTCATGGACGTCTTCCAGCCAATGATTGTAGGTCTTGACGAAGCGTTCGGGAATGAAACGGGTCTTGCCGTCTTCCACGGCTTTGAGGGCCGCTTCCGTAAGGGGCTTCATCTTGACGAACCACTGCTTGGTGACGAAGGGTTCGACCGTCGTCTTGCAGCGCGAGCAGTGGCCGACGGCATGGGTCAGTTCTTCGATGTGGTCGAGGAGGCCCAGTTCTTCGAGGTCGGCGACGACGGCTTTACGGCAGTCTTCGCGCGTCATGCCGTCGTATTTGGCGCCGGCTTTTTCGTTCATCGTACCGTCGAGGTTCATGATCATGATCGATTCCAGGTTGTGGCGCTGACCCATTTCAAAGTCGTTCGGGTCATGGGCCGGCGTGATCTTAACGGCGCCGGTACCAAAGCCGATATCGACGTAGTCGTCGGCAATGACTTCGACTTCACGGTCGACGAGAGGCACGACGACCTTCTTGCCGATATACTTCTTCATGCGGTCGTCGTTAGGGTTGACGGCAACGGCCGTATCGCCCATGATCGTTTCCGGACGGGTCGTAGCGATCATGATGTAGTCGTCTTCACCGACGACGGGGTATTTTACGAACCACAGATGACCAGCGACGTCGGAGTGGTCGACTTCGATGTCCGACAAAGCCGTATGGCAGTGAGGGCACCAGTTGGTGATGCGCTGGCCCTGATAGATAAGGCCTTTTTCATACAGAGAAATAAAGACTTCCCGGACGGCACGGGCGCAGGTATCATCCATGGTGAAGCGCTTGCGGCTCCAGTCGCAGGATGAGCCGAGACGGCGAATCTGTTTTTCAATGCGGCTGCCGTACTGTTCCTTCCAGGCCCAGACCCGTTTGAGGAATTCTTCGCGGCCGATTTCGTAGCGGTTCTTGCCTTCTTCAGCCAGCTGCTGTTCGACCTTGACCTGGGTGGCAATGCCGGCATGGTCCGTGCCGGGAATCCAGGCGACGTTGTAGCCTTCCATGCGCTTAAAGCGGACCAGGATATCCTGCAGGGTATTGTCCAGGGCATGGCCCATGTGGAGCTGGCCGGTTACGTTCGGCGGCGGCATGACAATGCTGAAGGGTTTCTTGCTCTTATCCGGTTCTTGATGGAAGTAGCCCTTCTTTTCCCAAAAATCGTACCACGTCATTTCCATTTCATTCGGTGCATACGTGCCCAGTTGTTCTTTATTCCATTTCATGCTTATTCCCTCCAAAACAAAAAAGAGCATTCCCTCGCCTAAGGGTTCATTCCTTAGGACGAAAGAATGCTGTATCTTCCGCGGTACCACCTAAATTGCCGCTTTTGCGACCGCTTCATGGCACAGGTAACGTCTGCTTGACGGACAGGCCTTTCCTCCTGTCAGCTCACGGGTGACGCGCCCTACTCTCTTTGAATGCCCTCGCACCGAACCGGCATTTCGCTGACAAAAAGAAGTAAAGCTTCTTCCGCTCATCGCTTTTGTTGTGATAAATATTGTAGCAAGTTTACCTAAGCCTGTCAAGATGCCGCCATCGGTCAGACCTTCAAATCAGCGATGGAATAGAGGGCCCCATAGCCGGCTAAGGATACGGTCGATCCCTCAAGGCGGCATTGGAGTTCGCCGCCCCGCCTCGATGCCTGATAGGCCAGGAGGTCCTTCTTGCCGAGTTTTTCCGCCATGATGGGGATGATGTGGCAGTGACCGGAACCGCAGACAGGGTCTTCCGGAACGGACAGTTTAGGCGCAAAGCTGCGGCTGACGCAGTCGTAGTCCCGGCCCGGAGCCGTAATGTGGCAGAGCATACCGTCGAGGCCTTTTATTTTCTCTAAGTCAGGCTGAAAATTCCTTACGGTATCTTCGTCAGGCAGGACGCAGACCAGGTCCCGAGCCATATAGGCTTCCAAAGGCCTTACGCCAAGGGCGTCGGTCATGGCGTCAGTAACGGCCGTCGGCACCATGTCGTAGGCCGGAAAATCCATGGAAAAGAGGTCTCCTTTACGGGTAACGACCAAGTCACCGCTCAGGGTATGGAAGACGAAGCGGTCGGCCTTTGGTTCGACGAAGTTGGCCAGGACGAAGCTCGTTCCCAAGGTCGCATGGCCGCAGAGGTCGATTTCACCGCCCGGCGTGAACCAGCGAAGGCGATAGGCGTCCCCTTCTTTTACGGTGAAGGCTGTTTCCGACAGGTTGTTTTCCATGGCAATGGCCTGCATCAACTCATCAGGAAGCCAAGCATTTAAGACGCAGACGGCAGCCGGATTGCCTTTGAAAATTTCTTTGGTAAAAGCATCGACGACGTAACATTTCATAAAAATCCCTCCTCGAAAAAAATCGCTTTTCATGCCTTCATGATAGCATACGAAAAAGGGGCATACAATAAGAAAATTGTATGCCCCACGATTATGTCCGATGGGAATCTAAGACGTTTTTAATGATATAAAGGCCCTTTTCTAAGGCCGCCATATCGCCCGGCGCTCCCATGGCAAGCCGGGCGCCATGGACGGGAAGGTCCGTACCGACGGCAAAGTGTTCGGCACCTAAGAGGCGGACGCCGCGGTTACGGCAAAGGCCTTCAAAGGCCTGACCGCTCAGGGACTGGGGAAGGGTCAGCCAGCGGCAGAGACCGGCTTCCCCGCCGGCTAAAGACCAGCCTTTTAAGATGACGTCGGCCAGTTTATTCCGCTCCCTCAGGCTTTGACGGCGAAGATGCAAAAGAGCGCCGCACTTCCCGGACACGATGAGCCTTGATGCCAATTCCATGAGGAAGGCCGACTGGGAGAGGTTCAAGGTATACAGGGCCGACGCCAAGGCATCCTGAAGGCGTTTCGGCGGCACGACGTAGGCCAGCCGCAGGGCCGGCAGAATCGTCTTCGATAAACTGAAGAGATAGACCGTCTGCTCCGGAGCCAAGGCCTTGATCGGCGGCGCCGGATTTTCCGTGAGTAAGGCGGCAATGGCGTCTTCAATGATGAGAAGGTCGTGTCTTTGGGCAAAGGACGCCAGCCCCTTTCGTCCCGCTTCAGACATAGTGTGCGTCGTCGGATTCTGAAAGTCCGGCGTCACGTAAATGCCCTTGATATGATGATTCTTTAAGGCATAGGAAAGGCCGTCTTCACTCATTTCCCCATCCTGCTGCTCAATGGGAACGAGGCGGATGCCCAGGAGCTTGGCGGCACTTTTGAGGCCCGGATATACCAGGGGATCGACGCCGAGTCGCTCGCCGGGTCGAAAAAAAGCCGACAAGATGGCCGTCAAACCATTCTGACCGCCGCTGGCAAATAAGACAGGCCCTGCCGACACGACACCGGCCTGTTGGAGAAGCTGCCGAGCCCCTTCCTGATAAAAGTCGTCAGCTCCATAGGCATATTGGAAAAACCGTTCCCGGCCGGCATCAGCCATCATTTCCGACACCAAAGAGGCTACCGTGTCGCCTGTCAGTCCCTCGGGCATCATGGAGCCCATCTCGATGAGGGTCGTCCGATCCGGTGCGACCGATACGTTCAAACCGGCGTCATAGGCAACGAAGGTGCCCCGGCCAACGACGCTGGTAAGAAACCCACGATTCGAACAGTAACGGAAAGCTTTAGAAACGGTACTGACATTGACATCGAGAAAATCAGCCAGCTCCCGCTGGGGTGGAAGCTTGGTCCCCGGAAGGACGCTGCCGGCTTCAATGGCTTCGATGAGCTGAGCGGCCAAGGCCTTGTAGAGTGGCATAGGCTGCTGTTCCAGATCACGGCGAGACGGCCGCCAGGACATGGGATACGTTTCAAAAGAATTGACCGGCACTACAGGCCCTCCTCTCTTTTCTTGCAAAAAAATTATCCTTATGAAGACAGACGCTTCATAAGGATAATGATACACGACAGTAAGATTTTTGAAAAGCCGCTTATAAGGTACCTACCAAATCGATACCCGGTTTTAAGGTCTTGGCACCGGGCGTCCAGCGAGCCGGGCACACTTCATCGCCGTGTTCACGGACGAACTGGCAGGCCTGTACTTTGCGCAGCAGTTCTTCGGCGTTTCGGCCTACATTGCCGGCATTGACTTCATAAGAAACGATTTGGCCTTCCGGATTGATGATGAAGGTCCCCCGTTCGGCAACGCCGGCATCTTCGATAAGGACTTCGAAATCACGGGCCAGGGCATGGGTCGGGTCAGCCAGCATGGGATAGGTAATGTCTTTGATAAGGGGCGAATGGTCGTGCCAAGCTTTGTGGACAAATTCCGTATCGCAGGAAACAGAATAGATTTCGCAGCCTATCTTTTTGAACTCTTCATAAAAGCTTTCGAGGTCGGCTAATTCTGTCGGGCATACAAAGGTGAAATCAGCGGGATAGAAAAAGAATACGTTCCACTTTCCCAAGATGTCTTCCTTGGTAACGGTAATGAACCCGTTATCATGGTAAGCCTTGGCTGTAAAATCACTGACTTCCTTGTTGATTAATGACATAAGATGAACCTCCTTTTTCGCGAAAACCACAAAATGAAAATTACTATCATTATAGATAAAAGATATCATGAATTGCCAGAAAAATCAAGGCAAACATAAAAACTTTTTGTAATAGTTCGGCTCTTCAAATGACAAAAAAGGACGTGAGCAGCTGTACTCACGTCCATCCGAGGCAGCTGCTTTAAAAGACATCGCCACTATATAAGGAACTTTCTATCGATATGCTGTTTTACTGTCGTCCGTCCCGTTTCAGGAAAAAGGGCAGGGCCACTTCCGGGAACAGGGTATAGCTCAGGACGTCTTCCATGCTGGCATTGGGGAAGCCTTCGTTAGCCAGAGCCTTTTTGGCTTCTTCTAATTCCGGTGCCAAATCGTCGGCCGGACGATGGGTAATGACCGGTTCATCGCCAATGCACATCTTTCTGAATTTTTCGTCGATCGTACCGGGTACCCGGCCGTATTTGCCGCGAACGATGTCGCGGACTTCGTTGGTAACGATCTTATAACGGCCATAGAGGACGTTTAAAGCCGCAGCCGAGCCGGTAATCTGGCTGGTCGGCGTAACCAGGGGCGGATAGCCGAGGTCACGGCGGACGTTCGGCATCTCTGCCAGGACTTCGTCGAAGCGGTCTTCGGCACCCTGGGCTTTGAGCTGATTATAGAGGTTGGTCAGCATGCCGCCGGGAATCTGATATTTGCGGACAGCCGGGTTGATCTGGCTGGGCATGGTCAACTTAAATTCGTCGGCCAGTTCCTTACGGACGTTCTTAAAGTGATCGACAATGGGCCACAGGCGGTCGACGTCGATACCCGTGTCGTAAATACTGTCTTTTAAGGCCATGACCATCGATTCCGTCGCCGGCTGGCTGGTGATTTCCCCAAAGGGCGACAAGGCCGTATCGATGATGTCGACGCCGGCTTCGATAGCCTTCATATAGGTCATTTCACCGAGGCCGCAGGTGCAGTGCGTATGCAGCTCAATAGGCACGGTCAGGTGTTTTTTAAGCATGCGGATGAGGTTGTAAGCGTCATAAGGCGACAAGAGGCCCGACATGTCTTTGATACAGACAGAGTCGACACCCATATCCTGCAGTTCTTTGGCGACCTTGGTAAAGGATTCCATGGTGTGAATCGGACTGATGGTGTAGACCATGGCGCCCTGAACGTGGACCGATTTCGTATCTTTGGCCGCCTTAATAGCCGCTTCCATATTGCGCGGGTCGTTCAGAGCGTCGAAGACGCGGATGATGTCGATGCCGTTATCGACGGCACGGTTGACAAATTCATAGACGACGTCGTCGGCGTAGTGCCGATAGCCCAATATATTTTGACCGCGAAGCAGCATCTGCAGCGGCGTCTTTTTGACGTGCTGCTTAATAGTCCGCAGCCGTTCCCACGGATCTTCATCGAGAAAGCGCATGCACGTATCAAAGGTAGCACCGCCCCAGCATTCGAGGGCATTGTAGCCCACTTCATCTATAGCCTCCAGAACCGGAAGCATCTGGCGAAGGCGCATGCGAGTTGCCGCAATGGACTGATGGCCGTCGCGCAGAACCGTTTCCGTTATTTTTACTCTTGCCATTCTCTTTCCTCCAATATCATATCTATTGCAAAGTGTTTATTGTTAAAATCATACGTACTATTTTATTATATCATAGTAGGACCGGCATGGCTATTCATATCAAGGTCATAACCGATCTGCCCTTGAAAAACCCGGACGTGCCCCAAGGGTACATCCCCTTCCCGCCACGATAAGGACAAGGGGATACTCCAGGCAGCCGTCTTAAAGGTGACATTTCGATAGCCCCGAACACGAGACGTATCGCGGCGATGATAACGAATTTCTGCGGGCTCCCCTTCACTCAGGGTCTTTAAAAAGGCTAGGAGCTTTCTGCCGTAACGGCGGGTATCGACGAGTTCCCCCATGGCCGGCGTATAGGCGCCGGCTATGACCTGGGAAGCATCGTCGAGGTCTTCCGTCGCCTGAAGGCCCGTCCGTATGCACGGTATCCCTTGTTCCAGGAAACGCTGCTTCATGTAAGCCGCCCGCCGCACGCCTTCATGAATGGTAAGGGGCCTGTACTGCCCGGCTTGATACATGGCGGCCAGCTCCGTCCCCTTGAGGACAGCCACAGGATAAATGCGGGCCATATGGGGAGCCAGGTTACAGATGGCTTCTGTCGTCTGCCGCAGGCTGCCCCAGTCTTCACCGGGAAGGCCCGGCATGAGCTGATGGCCGACGGTAAAATCATACTGCCGCAATAAGGCCGTCGCCGTAACGACATCCCCTGCCGTATGGCCCCGCTGGGAGAGCTGCAGGACCCGATCGTCCATGGACTGGACGCCGAGCTCTACACAGGTCAGGCCGTAGTCTTTCAGATTCTTTAAAATATCCTCAGTAATGCAGTCAGGCCGCGTCGAGCAGCGAATCCTTTGAATGACGCCCCTTTGCAGGGCTTCATAAGCCGGTCGGAGCAAGTCTGTTTGCAGGGCCATGGGAATGGCCGTAAAGCTGCCGCCATAAAAGGCCACTTCCCAGTGCCGATCGGTTCCGCCTGATGTCGTATAAGCGGCGATGAGTTTTGCTATGGCTTCGGCTGAGGGCAGGCCGTGGTGACCGGTAATCTGCCACTGATTGCAGAAAACACAGCGATGGGGGCAGCCGATATGAGGGATAAAGATAGGAATGATGGAAGTTTTCATAGTCATAAATAGAATTGCCCTAAACTGCGAAAGAGGAGCCGCCTAGGCAGCTCCTCGTCTACTTGCCTTTTAACCGCATGAGCGCTTCATGCGCCGCGTGTTGTTCGGCATATTTTTTTGATTTTCCCGATCCTTCGCCAAGGACTTTGCCGTTGACCAAGATTTCCATATAGAAGGTCTTATCATGATCCGGCCCTTCTGTCCGGCAGAGGCGGTACTCGATACGCTGAGGACCGTCTTGCTGTACGTACTCTTGGAAAATCGTCTTGTAGTCTTTTTCGTAATGACCGCTGTCGACGAGATCCAAGTAGTCCTTTAATTGGTGAAGGATGAATTTCCGCGCCTCTTCATAAGAGCTGTCGATGTAGATGGCACCGACAACGGCTTCAAAGGCATCGGCCAGTATGCTGGGACGCATGCGGCCGCCGGTTGCGATTTCCCCCTTCCCCAGAAGGAGGTAGTCGCCCATATGAAACTTCATGCATACCGAAGCCAAGGGCGTCTCACTGACGACACTGGCTCTGGCCTTTGACAGCTGCCCTTCGGGCATATGCGGATAGTGGAGAAATAAATATTCCCCTACGACCAAATCTAAGATGGCATCGCCTAAAAACTCAAGGCGTTCATTGTAATAGCCGTGATTGGCCTTATTTTCATTGGCATAGGAAGAATGGGTCAGGGCCTGATCCAAAATAAGAAAATTGTGAAATTCCTGCAGACCCAAGACCTGTATGAACTGTTCTAACTGTTCTTTTCGAGTCGTATCCATCAGGTCAGTCTTCTTCTTTATTCAGCGTATTTTTTGAACAGCAGCGTCGCGTTGTGACCGCCAAATCCAAAGGAGTTGGAAATAGCGACTTTGACGTCGGAATCGACAGCCTGGTTGGGTACATAGTTGATGCCCAGGGCTTTCAATTCTTCTTCCGGTTCAACGAGGTTGATTGTCGGATGGACTTTCCCCGTTTCAATCGTCATGGCGCAGGCAATGGCTTCGACGGCACCGGCAGCACCGAGGAGATGGCCGGTCATGGATTTCGTCGAACTCATGAGCAGATTTTTGGTATGGTCGCCAAAGACGCGGGCAACGGCGACGGATTCGTTAAAGTCATTGAGGTGAGTGGATGTACCGTGAGCATTGACGTAGTCGACATCTTCCGGTTTGAGACCGGCATCTTTGACAGCCAAAGCCATGCACTTGGACTGCTGGAGACCTTCCGGAGCCGGTGCCGTAATGTGGTAGGCGTCGGCATTGCTGCCATAGCCGCCGATTTCACAGTAAATGTGAGCACCGCGCTTTTTAGCGTGTTCCAATTCTTCGAGAACGACGATGCCGGCGCCTTCGCCCATAACAAAGCCGTCACGGTCTTTATCGAAGGGACGAGATGCATGGGCCGGGTCGTCATTACGCGTACTGAGGGCCTTCATAGCCGCAAAACCGGCTACGGCACCGGGAGATACGGCAGCTTCCGTACCGCCGGCCAGGGCTGCATCGAGTTCGCCGCGCTGAATCATGCGGTAAGCGTCACCGATGGAGTTGGTCCCTGTTGCGCAGGCTGTAACGACGCTGGCGCAGTGTCCCTGAAGGCCGAAGAAAATGGATACCTGGCCGGAGGCCATATTGGCAATCATCTTCGGTACGACAAAGGGATTGACCCGGGACGGACCCTTCGAGAAGAGGCCCTTATATAAGTTATGCAGCGTTTCCATACCGCCGATACCGGTCCCGATAATGGTACCGATACGATCGCGGTCTTCGTCGTCTAAGTTGATTTTTGAATCATCTAAGGCCAATTTTGCAGCGGCAACCGAATACTGCGTGGACGGGTCCATGTGACGGGCTTCTTTACGGTCGATGCCGAAATCAGCCGGGTCAAAATCCTTGACTTCGCCGGCAATGCGAGTCGTATATTCCGCTGCGTCAAAATGGGTAATGGGGCCGATGCCGCTTTCGCCGTTGAGCAGGGCTTTCCAAAAAGCATCTTTGCCGATGCCGACAGGAGAAATGACCCCTAACCCTGTAATTACTACGCGTTTTTCCAAAGTTTTCACCTCATTATAAAATGTAACGCATTTATCAATCGGGAATCTCTTCCACTTCCCGCTTAATATTTGCAAATATATCCTTGACCGGCAGGATGTCATGAATTTCCATCATACGTTTGCCGGAAAATACCAGGCCAGTTTCAACGTCCCCTTGCTGGGCCCGCGTCAATGCCCGGATAATACAGTACTTATGACTGCATTTTTTCAGACAGAAATCACACGTTTCCGGCTTCGGTGCCGTACCCAAGAGAATCCGTTCAGAAAACGGCGTACGAATAGCCTGGCCGGGAAGACCGACAGGGCTGTGTACGAGAATAAAATCTTCCGGTTTATTGGCCCGGAGATAGACTTCTTTTAATGCGTCAGCGCCGTTCGATTCGACACTGGCAGCAAAGCGGCTGCCCATCTGGACGCCGTTGGCTCCGAGACGGAGCATTTCTACGATATCGCTTCCATGCAGGACGCCGCCGGCGCCGATGACGGGAATGTCAACAGCGGCTCGTACTTCCGGTACGATGACGCGGCTTGAGCGATTCGTTCCCAAATGCCCGCCTGCTTCTGCACCTTCGACAACGACGGCCGAAGCACCCAGGGATTGGGATATTTTAGCTAGTTTGGCAGAAGACACAATAGGGACAATAGGCGTGCCCGAATCCTTCCCCCAGGCAAACATATCCCGGGAAAAACCTGCGCCTGCCACAACCAGATCGATTCCTTCTTCAATTGCCGTAGTTACCAAGCCCTTGAATTCACGGGCTGCAACCATGACATTTATACCTATAATTCCACGAGGAGATAACTTTCTGGCTAACTTAATTTCATGTCGCAATTCGTCAAAAGGCATGCCAGATGCCGCAATAAGGCCGATACCGCCTTCATTGGCTACTGCTGCCGCCAAACGGGCTGTGGACAAACGGATTGCCATACCACCTTGAATAATTGGCACCTTTGCTACAAGCTTACCTATTCTTAATTCTGGCAGCTTCACTCTGTTTTCCTCCATTCAAGATACCAGGAGGGGAAGACACATATGCCTCCCCCTTCAGGCTCTTATTGCAAACTTATGCTTTCTTTTCCTTTTCAATGTAATCAACTGTATCTTTGACAGTTTTGATTTTTTCAGCAACATCGTCAGGGATTTCGATATTGAATTCTTCTTCGAAAGCCATGATCAGTTCTACGATGTCCAAGGAATCAGCGCCTAAATCATCGATGTAAGCAGCGTCCATTTTGACTTCTTTTTCGTCAACGCCTAACTGTTCAACAACAATGCTCTTTACTTTTTCAAAAGTATTTTCTTCGCTCATGTCCATTCACCCCCTTTCAGTGGAGTATGATTGTTTACATTACCATGCCGCCATCTACATTGAGCGTCTGGCCGGTAATATAACTGGCATCATCCGATGCAAGGAATAACACGGCTTTTGCCACTTCTTCCGGCTGAGCCACGCGGCCCATGGGAATCGTTTTAATCATGGCATCGACAGTGTCCTCGCCGAGGACAGCCGTCATGTCCGTTTCGATGCATCCCGGAGCAATGGCATTGCAGCGGATGTTTCGCGAAGCCAGTTCTTTCGCAACGGATTTGGTAAAGCCAATGAGGCCTGCTTTAGCAGCGGCGTAATTAGCCTGACCGGCGTTGCCTGTTTCACCGACGACAGACGTGATGTTGATAATCGAACCGCTGCGCTGCTTCATCATCAGCCGGGTAACGGCTTTGGTGCAGTGGAACGCGCCGGTAAGATTGGTATCAAGGACAGACTGCCAATCATCTTCCTTCATGATCATGAGCAGGCCGTCACGGGTGATGCCTGCATTGTTGACTAAAATGTCGATGCGTCCCAATTCTTTCTTGACGTCTTTGACCATAGCAGCGACGGCAGCTTCATCAGCTACATCGCACTGGATGGCCAAGGCCTTGCGCCCTTTTTCTTCGATAAGGCGGACCGTTTCTTCAGCAGCGGCGGTATTGCCGGCATAGATAACAGCGACGTCGGCACCGGCCTCAGCTAAGGTCAGGGCTGCCGCACGGCCGATGCCGCGGGAGCCGCCGGTAACGATGGCTGTTTTTCCTGTTAACTGCATTTTATCGAACCTCCTGGAAAAATTCAAGCGTTTTCTGTAAGGAAGGAATATCTTCTACATTTTCGCTGTGGATTTTGCGGTCGATTTTCCGATTAAACCCGCAAAGTGTTTTACCCGGGCCGACTTCTACGAAGTTTTCAGCCCCAAAGTCGAGCATGGTCTTGGTGCAGTCGATCCAAAGGACGGGACTGGCAGCCTGTTTGATGAGAGAGGCCTTAATATCGGCTGCTGCCGTTTCAATCTGGCCGTTGACATTGGCCACGACGGGGATTTTAGCATCGGAAATGGTAATATCGTCGAGGACTTCGGCTAAGCGTTTGGCTGCCGGTTCCATGAGCGTGCTGTGGAAAGGAGCGCTGACGTGGAGGAGAACCGCCCGTTTAGCACCGGCATCCTTCATGCGCGCTGCCGCTTCTTCAACGGCTTTGGTGCTGCCGGCGATGACGATCTGACCGGGGCAGTTGAAATTGACTGCCTGGACGACGCCGCCTTCTTTAGAAATGTCAGCGCAGATGGCCTTGATCTTATCTTCATCTAAGCCGAGAATGGCTGCCATACCGCCTTCTCCAAGGGGAACGGCTTCCTGCATGAACTGACCGCGGAGGCGGACCGTCCGTACGGCATCGGCAAAGGTTAACGAACCGGCGGCAACGAGGGCCGAATATTCACCGAGGCTGTGGCCGGCTGCGATGTCAGGCAGAAGGCCTTCCTGAGCCAGGACGCGGCAGCATGCCGTGCTGGACGTAAGGATAGCCGGCTGCGTATTATAGGTCTTCATCAGTTCTTCATCAGGACCTTCAAAGCAAAGTTTGGTCAGAGAAAAACCCAAGGCGTCGTCAGCTTCTTCAAAGAGCTGTTTTACGACCGGATAGGCATCGTATAAATCTTTGACCATCCCCACTTTTTGGGCACCCTGGCCGGGAAAAACAAAGGCTTTTTTCATCATCAGTCACACCTCTCGAAAAAAATTAATACCACTTCATAACTAAGCCGGCCCAAGTCAATCCGGCACCGAATCCGGCCAGTACGACGATATCGTCGCGCTTCATGCGGCCTTGACGGAGGGCTTCGTCGAGGGCAATGGGAATGGAAGCTCCCGACGTATTGGCGTATTTATCAATGTTTACAAAGACTTTTTCCATAGGCAGGTGGAGCCGTTTGGCTGCCGATTGGATGATGCGGGTATTGGCCTGGTGAGGAACCAAAAGGTCGATGTCTTCATAATTAAGACCGGCCCGTTCCAAGGCTTTTTCCGCCGTCCGTCCCATGACTTTAACGGCAAATTTATAAACTTCCTTGCCGTCCATCTTAACGTAGGTCAGGTGTTTTGCCCGCGCTTCGTCAGTCGGCAAAATAGCGACGCCGCTCGACGGGATGCTCAGGTATTTACCGCCGCTTCCGTCGGCACCCATATCGGCACCGAGGATGCCGTAGCCCTGCGGAACCGGACCGAAGACAGCCGCTCCAGCTCCATCGCCGAAGAGGACGCAGGTATTGCGGTCGGTCATATCAAGGAAACGGCTGAGGATTTCAGCACCGATGACCATGACGTGACGGTACATGCCCGTTTCGATGTACTGTGCCGCCGTAATGGCACCATAGGCAAAGCCCGAGCAGGCTGCATACAAATCAAAGACCGCTGCATTCTTGGCCCCGATATTATCCTGTACGATACAAGCCGTCGACGGGATAGTCATATCCGGCGTCAAGGTGCAGACGATGATCATATCCAGGTCTTCAGCTGACAGGTTGGCCATTTCCAGGGCCTGCTTGGCCGCAATGGTGCACATATCCGACGTATTCAGCCCGTCTTCTGCAAAGTGACGAGTCTTGATGCCCGTACGGCTCTGAATCCATTCGTCCGATGTATCGACATACTTTTCCAACTCGGTATTGGTAACGACTCTATCGGGTACATAATGGCCCGTACCCAGCACGCCGGCGGCGTTAGCTTTCACTATCATACTGTTCTACCTCTTCTTCCTCTATACTTTTGCGAATATGGCCGATGACGTCTTGCTCTGCAATTTCGCCGGCCACGCGGACGGCATTCTTGATGGCCTTAGCCTTCGAACTGCCGTGACAGATGATAAAGCTGCCATTGACACCTAACAGCGGTGCTCCGCCGTATTCGGTAAAGTCCAGTCTTTTCTTGAGCGATTTCAGCGCCGGATAGATGGCCAGGGCCCCTAATTTAGCGATGAACCCGCTCTGTTTGATCGTGTCGCGAACGAGACGGATGATAAACATGGCCATGCCTTCCCCAAATTTCAGGATGACATTGCCGACGAATCCGTCGCAGACGACGACGTCGACCGTTCCTTTCGGTATATCTCTGCCTTCTACGTTACCATAGAAAGTAATTGTTTTCAAATTTTCCAACATGGGATGTGTCTTTTGACACAACTCATTGCCCTTCGACGCTTCTTCACCGATGTTCAAGAGGCCGACAGCCGGCTTTTCGATGCCGAGGATGTATTTGGCATAGTGGCAGCCCATGATGGCGCCTTCGACCAAATGCTTCGGCTTGCTGCTGGCATTGGCCCCGGAATCGAGGAGGACCGTAATCCCCTTCTTCGAAGGAATCGGCGTAGCAATGCAGGGCCTTTCAATTCCTTTGATGCGGCCCAGTTCAAAAAGGGCAGCCGTTACAGCGGCCCCGGTGCTGCCGGCGGCAACGACAGCATCACATGCGCCGTCCTTTACCAAGCGGGCAGCTACGACGATGGATGCGTCTTTCTTGCGGCGAATGGCCTGAGCCGGATGCTCGCCCATTTCGATGACTTCACTGGCATGGACGATGGACAGGCGTTCTGTTTCTTTCGCCCCATACGTCGTCAGTACCTTGCGTATTTTTGTTTCATCACCGACCAGGACGACATCGTAATCATATGCTTTGACGGCTTCAATGGCACCGAGAACAATTTCTTCCGGTGCATAATCGCCGCCCATCGCATCTACTGCTATTTTCATTATACTACCGCTCCATTATTCCAAAGATTCTATAATAAATTTCGCCCGGAACACTTCTTTTCTCATCTTCCGAATCGTAACCCATACGTAGTATTTCTGGTCGCGCTGACGGATGACGTCGGCTTTGGCAATCAGTTTATCGCCTACGGTAACGGGTTGTTTATATTTTACATTGGCAACTGCCGTGATACAGACAGGAAGGTTTAATACGGTCCGTGCCAGGGAGCTGGCCTGAGCATAGAGGCATTGGGAGCGCACGATATGGGCTTCGTCGACCATATCATCCGTAGCCGTCATAATCGAAATGGCATTCTTTCCGATGATGCAGTCTACGAGTTCGCCGACGACAGTCGCATTTCGCAGTTTAGGTTGAGCCGCTTCCGCCTTTTGACGGATGCGGATGCGCATTTCAGGTATCCCCAAGGCCATGCGGTCCAAGCGGATTGTAGCTACACTGACGGAAAGTTCTTCAGCTAATTCTTCATCATTTATAAAAGGATTATCTTCAATTCGCTTCTGTAACAAAGCATGTCGCTTATCTCTTGCTATACGAACCATGTCATTCACCCTTGAAATTATTACCAAGTACTATTAGCACATACAACTAGAGATTATATAATGTTTTGACGATTTTGGCAAGGAAAATAAAAAAGTATGCTTTCATCCCATTCATTCTCGTCGAATTGCCGAAAGCATACTCATCACTCCTTAGTATTTATCGAAATCCATTTCGTTCAATACATCACGCAGTTTTTCTAACTCTTCCTTGGTCATGGTAATCCCCTTGGTCATGGCCTGGTAATCAGGGTCCCACGAACGCAGGTCAAACTTAGGAGCTCGATTGTTCCAGCTGATGTAGGTCAATTCTTTGCGCCAGCCGTCTTTATTTTCAGACAAAGTGCCGCAAATGTCTTCGATGTTGAAATTTAACTGTGCCATTGTATACCTCCCGATAGCGTTTATGATTGCATCATGTCAGGTTACGTCGATAACCCAATTATTTTATATAATAGCAAATATGCAAATTATGTCAATACAGCAGATTCGCCGATAATGTCAAGCTTTTTTCACCCTTATCCGTGGCTTTTCCGCCGCTTGAAGAGACCGCCGTGGGCCTCGCTGATATCGAAGACGGAGACGAAAGCAGCCGGATCAATGGTCGTAATAGCGTCGCGGATCTTGGTGATTTCAAGCCGCGATACGACGCAGTAGAGGATCATCGTTTTTTCCCGCTTGTAAGCGCCTTCCCCATTGATGAGGGTCACGGCACGGCCCATGTCCTGCGTGAGGCACTGGGCGACGGCATCGTGTTTTCCCGTAACGATGAGCATGCCCTTCATTTCGTCGAGACCGGTCGTAACGACGTCGATCATTTTATAAGCGATGAAGTAAGCCACCAGGGAATACATGGCGCTGTCCCAGGAAAAGACGAAGCCCGAGCTGCCTAAGATAAAGAGATTAAAGAACATGATCGTCTCGCCGACAGAAAAGGGCGTCTGACGATCGGCAATGATGGCCAGTACTTCCGTACCGTCGAGGGATCCGCCCCAGCGAATGATGAGGCCGACGCCGAGGCCAATGATGATACCGCCGTAAATCGTCGACAGGAAAGGATCTGACGTAACCGGCGGATAGTGAAGGAAATCACTCCATACGGACAGACAGAGAATGGAAAAAAGCGACGATACGGTAAAAAAAGCACCGATCTTTTTATACCCGAAAATGAAAAAGGGAATATTCAAGACGATGATAAATATACTGAAACTGATGCCCGTCACCTCGGCTGCCATGAGGGCGATGCCGACGACACCGCCGTCAATGACGTGGTTCGGGACCAGGAATACGTCGAGTCCAATCGTGTAGATAAAGGCCCCAAAAGCCAGGCCCAGTGCGCGTAAAAAATATTTCATAGATTACCTCCTTTGGTTGTCTAAATAGCGGCGGCCGATAATCCAGGCGACGAAATCGTCGACCGGTTCCGGCGGATATTGAAGCGATAAGGGGATGAAACGCCGCCATCCCCTGCGGGGCGTACACTGAAAATAGAGATTACGCCCTTCGACAGTCGTAAATTTTTCATCAATGAGTGAAAAGGTAATGGCCCTGCGGCCGTCGGCAATCCACTGCTCCACAGCCGGCTGCAGATGTTTATGGTTCGTCCCGTCACCCATGACGATATGGGAAAAAGGATAGTTTCCATAAAGCTCTTCGATGTAAGAAATGAGGTCCGGCGTCGGAACGATGGCCTTCACGACCAAGCTGCCGTCGTCATTGACGACGGCCGTGCCGGTCTTTTCGGAGCCGGGATCAATAGCAAATATCATCAGGCGCCTCCCTACTTATCGGCTTCGACACGGATGTCGATCTGCAAAGGACCGGCCGTATAGGTATCGGCTTCTGCCACGGCTCGGAGTACGATATTTTCACCGCTGTGGTTCTTGATGCGGTTGATGGTATCAAACATTTCCGCTGCCGTCAAGGCGCCGACATTACCCGTCAGGGGGTCCGGCAGAAGTCCCTTGGCCTGAGCCTGTTGGTTGACATTATGTAAGAAGCGCATGACCTGCAGTTCTGTATTGCCGGACCAGTCATAGGCTTTCAGCCGTTCTTCGTAGACGACGTCGCCGCGATGATAAATCAATTGGTTATCATACATTTCGACGTGGACCAGGGCCGGTTCGCCGAGGATGATGTTGCCGGCAGCAATGATACGCAGGAGTTTCTGCGATTTCCCGGCTTTTTGCAGGGCGTCGACAGTCGCGTTGAATTCTTCCGGCGAAATGTACAGCAAGACTGTATTTTCATCAGAAACGCCGAGATGGCGGCCGATCATGGTATTGGTCTGGCTCATGGCTCGGCTGAGTTCTTCCCGCGTCTGCTCGACAGAAAGACCACCGCGGAGTACGTTGCTGGAGAGGACTTCGCCGACACGGAAGATGACCGTTCCTTCACGGATGTTGGTCATAGTCGCGTTGAGGACCTTGATGCGCTTATCGAGGCCATCGATGGTATCCATCATTTTATTCTTTGTTTCTTCCAGCATGGCCACGTCCTGACGCGCCTTTTCACTGTCGGCCAGGGCCGAGTCACGCTGCTTTTTGGCCTCATCCATGGCGACTTGGATAACAGTCAGCTGACGGGCCTTGTCGTCGCGGGCCAACTGAGCCTGCTGCAGGTCCATTTGGGTAGCACGGATTTCTTCGTTCTTCCCGTCGAGCTGTTCCTGCTGCTGCTTTAAGAGCTCTTCATTGGCTGCAATTAATTGATTCTTATCATCCAGTTCCTTCCCGAGCTCAACGGCCTGCTGCAGGAGCTGGCTGCGCTGTGCTTCGAGCTGAGCTTTCTGCATCTGAAGCTGATGCATGCCGAATAAGGCGATGCGGACATTTTCGGAAAGGATGGACATGACGCCTAAGGTAATGGCCGCGATGCTGATGCCGGTCAGGATAGTGACTAAGATAGACGTGTACTTCGGTCTGAGTCCGAATAATTTAATTTTTTGTTTGCCTACACGAGAGCCGATTTTATCGCCAAGATAGGCAATAATGCCGCCCATAACGGCCAAAACGACCAGCATGATCCATCCGTATTCCATAAGCCACCACCTTTTCTCATCATTTAATTTCATTATATTATAGACTATAAAGGAGCCTTCCTGCAAGCGTGAAGCGTCAGAAAGACTCCAATTATCCCAACGCGGACGACGTATCATCCATCTTTGGTCACAACAGACAATCGGTTTGCCCGTCTCTATTTTATATTCAATCTCAAAAAGGAACTGCCTTAAAGGACAGTCCCTTTTCTCACTTCGATTTCTTATAGACTAAGATGACGCCGGCGATACCGCAGACGATATCCGGTAAAAAGGCGGCGATATAAGGCGGTATCTTACCACCGTTCCCCAGGGCATTGCCAAGAGTCATGATCGAGTAATAAATAAAGATGACGACGACGCTGATGCCAAAGCCGATGGAAGAGCTTCCGCGCTGCTTCTGCATCCCCAAGGGAGCACCGACAACGGCACAGACGAGGCTTGCCAGAGGCAGGGCAAAGCGGTTGTACATTTCGACTTTCATCTTATTGGTGTCGACAGAATTTTGGTCGAGGAGGCTGATCTGCTCCTTCAATTCACGAATGGTCAATTCTTCAGGCTTCTTCTGAGAAGACGCGATTTTATCCGGCTTCTGCGTAACCGGAAGGGCCTGATTTTGGAACTTCATGGACCGCGTCGTCTTTTCGTCGGTCGATACGTCAAAAATCGTCCCTTCGTGCATGATCCATTTCTGACCGTTCCAGTCGGCTCGGTCTGCTTGTTCGACTCGCATGAGCTGGTCATTTTCAAATTCCTGGACGGTAATATCCTTCAATTCCCGCGACTCTGCATCATACTGTCGGGCGTACATCAGGCTGGAAATATCGGAACCGTCGGTATTCTTGATGATGATATGATCCTGAGTCTTGGGCGCCACGTTGTGCTTTATTTCATCATTGATGATGCGGTTGTAGGCATTATTAGCCTTCGGTACGACGTATTCGTTGAAAGCCGTCGCTCCCAGAGAAATACACAAGGCGGCGACGAAGACCGGCATGGCCAGGCGGATGAAATTTTGCCCGCTGGCCCGCATGACAATCAGTTCACTGGAACTGGAAAGGCGGCCAAAAGCCATGAGCGAACCTAAGAGGACCGACATGGGAAAGGTGATGACAATGATAGAGGGTATGGCCAGTACAAAGACGCGAAAGGCCGCCCAAGGAGAGGCCCCGTACTGATTGATGAGATTGGCGATTCGATAGAGGGTACCCGTCCCGATGAAGACGGCTGTAAAGGCACAGACGCCAAACAGAAAGGGGCCGATAAATTCTTTTAATATATACTTGTCTAATATACGCATTCCATACTCCCTGTTACATCCTGAATTCTTCGCCTAAGTAGAATTTCTTGGCGACCGGATCGTTGGCGATGACTTCCGGAGTACCTTCGAGAAGGATTTTCCCATCGCTCAAAATATAGGCTTTATCGACGATGCTGAGCGTTTCCCGAACATTGTGGTCGGTGATGAGAACGCCCATGCCGCGCCGCTTTAAATGGCTGATAATCCCTTGGATATCGTTGACAGCCAAGGGATCGATGCCGGCAAAGGGTTCGTCGAGGAGAATGAAGGACGGATCCGTAACCAGGCAGCGGGCAATTTCGACGCGGCGCCGTTCGCCGCCGGAAAGCTGGATGCCCAGCCGGTCCCGCAGATGGGTAATGGAGAACTCTTCCATCAAGTCCTCCGCTTTTTTACGCTGTTCTTTCTTATTGAGCTTGGTCGTCTCCAATACGGCCAGGAGGTTATCCTCTACGGTCAATTTGCGGAATATCGATGCTTCCTGAGGCAAATAGCCGATACCGTGGGCTGACCGCTTGTGGATGGGCAGCTGGGTAATATCGTTGCCGTCAATGGTGATTTCACCGGCCGTCGGTCGTTCGATACCGACGATCATGTAGAAGGTCGTCGTCTTCCCCGCCCCATTCGGGCCCAAGAGGCCGACGATTTCCCCCTGGTCGACGCGGATGCTGACGCCGTCGACGGCGTTTCGTTCTTTATACGATTTTACGAGATCTTTGGTCTGAATAAACATAGATTCCCCTTACTCATTGGCCCGGTACGATGACGATGGTCGAGCGGCTGCGGGTCTGAACAGAATTATCGGCAAGCTGAATATCGACATTATCCCCATTTAAGGAGTTGCCGTTCTGGGTCGCATGGACGTTCCCCTGAAGGTGGATGACGCCGTCATTTTGGCCCGGCGTCTGTGTATAGACGGCCTGATTGGCATAGGCGACGAGGTTGTCTGCCGGCGATTCGATATGGACGCTGCCCGTGCCGACGGCCTTTATCTGCTTGAACCAGGCATCGATATGGTCGGCCCACATCTGAGAACCCTGGGCTTCGAGATAGCCGTTGCCGGTGACAATGCTGTAATCTTTATCGAGGTAGTATTCGACCTTATCGCCGCGGACTTTTTTATCTTCATAAACGCCGTGGACGTTGCCCGTTGCTACGATATAGTTGCGGTTCGTCGAGTGCATTTTATCCGAATTGAGCTGCATATTCGGCTGCTGAACGGCGACGTTGCCTTCCATATCGGCTTCAGACGTCTTTAAATTGTAGACGCCTTTATTCCCGGTCATCGTCGCCTGGTCGCGGACGATGACGACGTTGCCCGTTGCCGTTGCGACTTGGGTCTTGCCGTTGTATTCGAGCTTGTCTGCCGTAACCGATACGGCAGGATTACCGTTGTTGTCGGCAGCGATGACCCCGACAGACGGAAGTATCAAGGACCCCATGAGGGCGGCAGCTGCTAATTTTCTTCCAAGTAATTCCATCATAATTATTCTCCCCTTGTCACTTGCGCATGGCCGGTCAGCAAGACCTTGGTCAGGCTGCTGTCTGTTTCAAAAGCATCTGCTTTCAGCGTCGTATTGTCATGGCGCTCCATCACGACTTTGCCGCCTTTAATCATACGCGTATCCATATTATAATACACACTGCCTTCGGTCTGCAACGTATCGCCTTTATCGGTTTCGGCCTTTACGGGCTGCTTGATTTCAATGGTCTTCTTTTCACGGTCGACGATGCCCTTTTCAGAGGTAATGGTCATCTGTGTCCCGTCTTCGGCGACGATCAGCGCTTTCGGATTGGTAAAGTACATGATCTGCGTATCCGGATCGATTTGAATCTTATCGGCAGTCAGCCGCCAAACCAGTTTTCCCTCATTCTTTTCTTCCAGTTCCGACCCTTCAAATTCGACGAGTTTATCGGGACTGACCATCGTATCTTCCGACGTATTGGGATTCATGAAGACATAGAGCATGACAGCAAAACCGATGACGGCGATGACGGCAATCAGGGAAATTTTATTCTTTTTCAGCTTTTCGGCTATCATCGATATGCGCCTCCGGTTTCTGTTGTAATGCAATGATTTCTTCCGGCTCCGTACTCCAGCGATGCTGGAACCACAGCCATTCATTCGGATGTTCCTTGATGAAGTTTTCCGTAATGACCGCCATCTTGCGGGTCATGCGGGCAATGTCGGCTTCCTTATCGCCCGTGTCTTCATAATGCATGATTTCCCCGATAGCCAAGTGGGTGCGGTGGTTTTCATCGTGAATGGTAAAGACCGGAATGATGGGCGAATGAAATTTTTGGGCAAACATGGCAGGTCCTTTAGGCGTCGAGCTCATCTTGCCCAAAAAGGGCTGGGGCACGCCGTAAAAGCCGCCGTCCTGGTCGGCCAAAAAGCCGAGGAGCTTCTTGCGCTTCAGGGCGCGGGCAGCGATGATCATCTCATTGCCGCCGCGGGCAAAGACCTCGAGGCCCATGCCTTCCCGGTTTTCATTGAGCAGCCTCGTAACGGCGCTGTTGGCCTGGTTTTTGACAATCGTCGATGCCGGATAGCCGTACATGGCCAAGGCGCCGAGCCATTCCCAGTTGCCCATGTGCGCCGTGAGGACGATGACCCCCTTGTCCTCTTTCATCGCTTCGTCGAGCCGTTCCGGGTGGTCGAGCGTGACGTATTCTCGGATATTGCCGGGATTCAGCCGCGGTGTATAAAGAATTTCCATCAGCGACTGTCCCAGATTGCGAAAGACTTCAGTCATGATGACTTCCGCTTCGGGCCGGCTGCATTCCAGGCCGCGCTGAATTTGGAAAATACCGCGTTCGCGCTGCTTTTTCATAAGTTTCCCTACGAAAGGACCGAGTGTACGGCCCAAAGAAATAATGACCGGATATGGAAGACAACAGAGGAACTTTCCAAATCCGCGAGCAACGTGGTACTGCCATTCCTTCCCCACAGTACAGACTCTCCTTTCTTATTGGCGCAAGTTAAATGCCGAATCCCCCAAATAACGACGCAAAACGTCATCCCAAACATGTTGGCTTTTTAAAATATATTCGGCAAACTCCCTGAGGGCTCCGTGGCCTCCGGGATAGGCAGAAACAAAAGCGGCCGAGTTTCGTGCTTCTTCGCAGGCATCGAGGGGTGCTGCACCAAATCCGGCATTGGCAATGAGTTCGACGTCGTTCAGGTCGTCTCCCATGTAAGCGACTTCATCGAGGGAGAGACCGATTTCACTGCATAATTGCTGCATAGACCGAAGTTTATGCGAGCAGTCCTGCAGTACGTAATCAATGTGTAAATCCTTGGCCCGCTGTTCAACCATGGGCGAACGGCGGCCCGTAACCAGAGCCGTCTTGAGCCCTGCCGCCCGGACCAGGGAAATCCCCATGCCGTCGCGGGCAGAAAAACCTTTCATGGCATCGCCCGACGGGCTGTAGTAGATGATGCCGTCGGTCAGGACGCCGTCGACATCGAGGGCCAGCATTTTAACGTGTGTCAAAAAGCCCATCAGACCACTCCCTGTCGCAGTAAATCCGTAATGTGGACCATGCCGACGACTTTTTGGTCTTCATCGACGACGGGCAGGACCGTAATCGGACGAGGCTGATTCTTTTCCATGATGTGCAGGGCTTCTGTCGCCAGTTTATGATTGACGATGACTCGCGGATTCTTGGTCATCATGGCGTCGACGGGCCACTGCAGGAAATTAGAGCCCGTTTCCAGGCCGCGGCGAACGTCGCCGTCGGTAACGAGGCCGATAAGGATGCCGTCTTCATTGACGACGGAAACGGCGCCGAGGCCCTTCTCCGTCATCAGGAACAACGCGTCCTGAACGCTGCTGTCTTCGGTGACGACCGGGTTGTCGGCTCCTTTATGCATGACATCGTCGACAGTGAGCAGGAGTTTCTTGCCCAAGGCTCCGCCGGGATGGAAGATTCCGAATTGTTCTTTCGTAAAGTGGTGCTGCGTAAGGAGTACCACGGCCAGAGCATCGCCGAGGGCCAAAGAGACGGTCGTGCTCGTCGTCGGAGCCAGTCCTAAGGGGCAGGCTTCCTTTTCAACGGAGGCATCGAGGATGATATCGGCATGTTTGGCCAGGGTCGAATTGTGATTGCCGACGACGGCGATGAGTTTGGCCCCGATTCGCTTCAGGGACGGCAAGGTGTTGAGGATTTCAACAGTTTCGCCGCTGTTTGAAAAGGCGAGAACGATATCGTCGGCCGTAACCATGCCCAAATCACCGTGAATCCCTTCAGCAGGATGGAGGAAAATCGACGGCGTCCCCGTACTCGACAAGGTAGCTGCCACTTTGCGGGCAATGTGGCCCGATTTTCCCATGCCGGTAACGATGACCCGGCCGTTCGACTGCATGATAAGGTTTACGGCATTGACGAAATTCTGATCCAATGTCGGAATTAAATTTTCAATTCCCTGTGCTTCCTGATGAAGCACGTCTCTTGCTTCTTCTAAAATATCCATCATATCGATTCCCCTCACATTTCCGTGCTTACGCTGTTTTTGGCAATGTCGCGAATAGCAGCCATATCGCGGAGGACGCCTTCGACCTGCGATAAGTACAGCATATTCGGTCCGTCGCTGAGGGCTTCGGCCGGGTTATCATGAACTTCCATGAAAACGCCGTCGATGCCGGAACCGGCAGCGGCACGCGCTAAGTTGCCGATGAATTGGCGCTGGCCCGACGACTTGGTGCCGGCACCGCCCGGCAGCTGGACGCTGTGGGTGGCATCGAAGACGACGGGATAGCCAAAGCTTCTCATAATCGGGAAGGAGCGCATGTCGACGACCAGGTTGTGGTAGCCCAGACTGACGCCCCGTTCGGTAAGCATGATATTTTCATTGCCCGAGTGAACGATTTTATCGACGACATTTTTCATGTCTTCCGGAGCCAGGAACTGGCCTTTTTTTACGTTGACGCATTTTCCCGTTGCCGCAGCGGCTTCGACGAGGTCGGTCTGACGGCAGAGGAAAGCCGGAATCTGGATGACATCGAGGACTTCGGCGGCGGCTTCTACCTGGTGGACTTCGTGGACGTCACTGACAACGGGAACTTGAAGTTCCTTCTTAATATCGCCTAAAATGCGCAGCCCTTCTTTGAGTCCCGGCCCGCGGTAAGATGAAAAGGACGAGCGGTTCGCCTTATCAAAGGAGGCCTTAAAGATATAGGGCAGGCCCAGGCGTTCGCAAATTTCTTTCATCGTCTGACCGATTTTGAGGGTTCTTTCCGGATCTTCGATGACACACGGACCGGCCATGACGAACAGGCTGCCATTGCCGCCGACAAGCGTATTGCCAACATGAATTTGTTTCACTGTTTCCATAGTCTTATTCCCCTTTATGAGCAGATTCGACAAAATAACGGCGGATGCGTTCGAGATCATCCGGCGTATCGATGCCAATGAATTGATGGTGCGTTTTTATCACTTTTATCTTATAACCATTTTCGAGAACTCGCAACTGTTCGAGGGACTCGACTTTTTCTGCCGGCGTCGGGTCCATGGCAGCATAGCTTAAGAGAAAGTCCCGGCGGTAGGCATAAATTCCGATATGTTTATAGGGCTGAATCCCGGCATCTTCAAAAGAATGGCGCGGATACGGGATGAGAGACCGTGAAAAATACATGGCTTCATCGCGCCGATTGAGGACGACCTTTACGGCACTCGGTTCATCGTATTCTTCTTCTTGGAGCGGTGCCGCCACGGTCGCCATGGTCAAGGAAGGATCTTCTTCAAAGACCCGGCACAAATCATCGATGACATCCGGCGCAATGAGCGGTTCGTCGCCTTGAACGTTGACGATGACATCGGCATCGGGAAAGTGGCCGACGGCTTCTGCCAGGCGGTCCGTCCCGTTAGCATGATCTTCCCGGGTCATGACGGCATGACCGCCAAAGGAGACGACCCTGTCATAGACCTTAGGATTGTCGACGGCGACGACGACAGCCGTCAGCTTAGAAGCTTTTGAAGCCTGTTCATACACGCGCTGTACCATGGGCTTGCCGGCAATATCACATAAGGGTTTCCCCGGCAGGCGCGTCGAGGCGTAGCGCGAGGGAATGATGCATACAAAATTCATAGTTTATCCTCCAATACAGATTGCAAGACGGCATCTATTTTTTCTTTCCCTTCTACGATGTCAAGGGTAATGGCCAAGACGTATAAGGGAAGGTCGTATTCTTTCACGAGGTCCGCCGGAAGCTTGACGGCATCTTTTTCCGTCGTCACTAAAAAGCACTTCTTTTCAGCGGCAATTTCAGCCATCCGCCGGATATCGGACGGTCCGTAATGATGGTGGTCTTCATAGCGCAGGACGTCGGCTACGGTAAAGCCGGCACTGCGCAGGGTCTCTTCAAAAGAGGCGGGATTGCCGAGAGCCGATACGGCGACGACCGGATGGTCCGAAAAGACGGCCGGCATGGCTTCTTCCGGATGAAGGCCCCGATTCCAATTCAAAAAGGGAACGACGGCGGAAGGCTTGTGGACCGATAAGGCCACCGGCGCCGTCCGGTTATACCGCCGAAGGTCGGCCGTAATAGCGTCTATATCATCCCGGCTTATCTGATCGACTTTGGTAATGACGAACAGGTCTGCCCTATCCAGATGTTCCAAGGGTTCGCGCAGGATGCCCCGCGGCAGAACGTGGCCGTTGCCAAAGGGATTGGTCCCGTCGACGAGGACGATATCGACATCGCGATAGAGCTGCCAGTGCTGGAATCCGTCATCGAGGATGAGAACTTGGGAGTCAAATTTTTCAACAGCCATGCGGCCGCTGACAGCCCGATTCCGGCCGACGAGGACGGGAATGCCCATCAGGCTCCGAGCCATGAGGCTCGCTTCGTCGCCCCCTTCTTCAGCGGAAAGGAGGACCATGCGGCCGTCGGACATAATCGAGGCTCCGCCTTTCTCGCTGTCAGACCGATAGCCCCGATTGAGGAGAGCCACGCGAAGTCCCCTGGCAGCGAGTTCTTTAGCCAGCATACAAGCCATGGGCGTCTTCCCCGTCCCGCCGACGGTGATATTGCCTAAGCTGATGACGACAGCCGGCAGCCGTTCCTGGCGCTCACGGTGATTAGCAAAGGAACGGTATTTCATGACCACAGCCTTTCGATAAATCCAGGCCGCACCGCGGAGAAGGAGCAGTGCCGGCCAGTCCCACCAGTGATGCCGCTGCTTTCCCGTCAAGTAGTGAAAGTATGCGGCTCCGGTCGTTCTCAAGGACATAGACTCACCTCCCGGCCTGAATCGATTCAAGCATTTCCTGCAGTTTATCCAAATTCTTACGGGTTGCCCCCTGATTTTCTTTAACGACGGCAATACAATTTCGCTTCATCGCTTCGGCCCGGTCGGGATTGACCAGGATATCCAAGCAAGTTTCGATGAATTCCTCTTCATTTTTTACCATGACGCAGGCACCGTGCCGGCTGAGGAGTTCAAAGATTTCGACGAAGTTGAACATATTCGGGCCGACAACAATCGGTTTCCCGTGGGCAGCCGGTTCGAGGATGTTGTGGCCGCCGATATGGGCCAGGCTGCCGCCGACGAAGATTAAATCGCCTAAGCTGTACACCCGTCCAAGCTCACCGATGGTATCGAGGACGACGCCGTCATATTCGGCCCGAACAGATTTTCCGGCCATCATGTCGCTGCGCTTAACCATGGTCACGTCATGCTTGATGCCTTCATCGACGATGAGATCGGCCTGATAAATATAGCGCGGTGCAATAATCAATTTGGCATCGGGGAAGTGGTCGCGAATCTTCACAAAGGCTTTGTATACCGAGCTGTTTTCTCCCCGATGGGTACTGCCGGCAATCATGAGAGGACTGCCTTCGTCAAATCCGAGTTCATGAAGGAAGCGCTTCTTTTCCTCTTCCGTTACGATACCGTAGGTCTGGTCATACTTGGTATTGCCCGTGACGATGACCTTGTTGGGATCGGCACCGATGTCGATGATGTACTGGGCATCGATATAGCTTTGCATGCAGAACATGCGAATCGTCGACAAGACGCGGCGCGTAAAGAAGGTGATCAAACGGTAGCGAACGGCACTGCGCTGGCTGATGCGGCCGTTCATCATCATGACCGGAATGTGCTTGTCAGCGGCGATGCGCAGAAAATTCGGCCAGATTTCCGTTTCGACCAAGACGATGGCCCGAGGGTTGATAATAGTCAAGATGCGGTTGGTCAGATAGGGCAGATCCAAGGGGAAATAGAGGATCCCGTCGGCGCCTTTGATGATCTGGTGGGCCATGCGGAATCCCGTCGCCGTAACGACCGATACGATGATGACTTCGTCGGGATGGCTCTTTCGCATTTCACGCACAATGGGGCTGGCCGCTACGATTTCACCGACCGAGGCGGCGTGGACCCAAATGGCGTGGCGATTCGATATTTTTTCTTTTAATTCATCCGGTAAGAATCCGATGCTCTGTTTGATGCGCTGATAGAACCCTTCTTCGTGAATCAGGCGGTAAATCAACATGGGAATGAGGGTTGCCCAGTAAATGAGAAGGATAATATTATACAGCCAGTACATCGGATGGGATTTTAGATTCTTCATCATGATCAATCCTCTGAAGCTTCTTTCTTATCGTTAAATTGAACGGCGTAGAGGTGTGCATACAGGCCTTCTTTGGCCAATAATTCCGCATGGGTCCCCGTTTCGACGATGTGTCCGTGGTCGATGACGACGATGTTGTCAGCGTTGCGGACCGTGCTCAGGCGATGGGCAATGACGACAGCCGTCCGGCCTTCCATGAGCCGGTCCAGGGCAGCCTGAACGATTTTTTCACTTTCCGTATCGAGAGCTGACGTCGCTTCATCGAGGATAAGGATGCGGGGATTTTTAAGAATAGCCCTGGCAATAGCAATGCGCTGACGCTGACCGCCGGACAGGGAGTTGCCCCGATCGCCGACGAGGGCGTCGTAGCCGCCGGGCAGGCGCTGAATAAATTCGTGGGCGTTGGCAGCCTTAGCCGCGGCGACAATTTCTTCTTCCGTCGCGTCGAGGCGGCCATAGAGGATGTTTTCCCGAACCGTCGCATTGAACAGCATCGTTTCCTGGGGAACCAGGCCGATTTGCTGGCGCAGGGACGAAAAGGTGACGTCGCGGACGTCGATGCCGTCGATGCGAAGACTCCCGGAGGTGACGTCATAAAAGCGGGGCAGCAAGTTGGCTACCGTCGATTTTCCGGCGCCGCTGGGGCCGACCAGGGCGACGACTTCGCCCGGACGGACTTCGAGATTAAAATCGGTCAAAGCCGGATGGTTCTCATCGTAGGCAAAGGAAACCTTATCAAAGGTAACTTCCCCTTTGACCTGCGGCAAAACCATGGCCCCTTCTTTTTCCTTGACGTCAGGCACGGTGTCGATCGTTTCAAAGACGCGGTCTGCAGCGGCCAGGGATTTTTGGATATCGCCGTAAATTTCGCTGATGCGGCGAACGGGATTGGCCAGGTTAATGGCATAGATGAGGAAGGCGATCAAGGCGCCGGCCGTCATTTCACCGTTGATGACGCTCATGCCGCCGTACCAGATGATGCCGGTCACGGCGATGGCTGCAAAGAATTGGATGAACGGCGTCAATAAGGACGTCAGCCGGGTCGTATTCATGAGAGCCCAGAAATTGCGGTCGTTTTGCAGCATGAAGCGCCGGATTTCAAAATCTTCGCGGTTAAAGGAACGAATGATGCGGATGCCGGAAATGGCCTCTTCGAGAAGGGACGTGATGTCTGCCATCTTGCCCTGTACGTCGTGACCGGCCTTGCGCAGGCGGGACCCGAAGAAGTTGATCGTAAAGACGACGAGGGGCACGATGACCAAGGTCAGGAGGGTCAGCTTCCAGTAGAGGAAAATCATGGACACTAAGGAGCCGACGAGGATGACCGCTTCCTGGACGAAGGAGATGAGATTGCCGGCAATAGCCGTCTGGAGCGCCGTGACGTCGTTGGTCAGGTTGCTCATGATATTGCCCGTCTTATGCTTGTCAAAATAAGACAGGGACAGGGTCTGTAAATGGCGGTACAGTTTTTCGCGGATATCGTTGACGATTTTCTGGCCGACGAAACTCATGAGGTAGCGTTCGCCGAAATAGAAGAACCCGCGCAGTAAAAACAGGACCAAGATGCCGATGACGATGAGGTTCAGGGTATAAATATCTTTATTGGCCAATACCTTATCGATGACATCCTTTATCAGCCAGGGAACGACGACGTTGCTCGCCCCGGACAGGGCCATACAGATGACGGCAAAAGTGAGCCGCACCTTATAGGGCTTTATGAAAGCTAATAATCTTTTATAACCTTGCCAACTATTGTACTGCTTCATGAATACCTCTTTCTCTTGCAAAAGTTAAGACAGCCTGGGCTGTACGCATTACAGCCCCCGATTCCCCCATCGTGCGGCGCACGGCGGAAAGGTCCTCACAGAGCTCACGGCGGCGCGGCCCGTCGTCCAGCATGGGAAGGACGGCGTCGGCAATGTGATCAGGTGTCACCTCATCCTGCCACAGTTCAGGAATAACCCTGCGGCCCATGATGATGTTGGGCAGGCCGATGCTCTCGATATGCACCAATATCTTTGAAAGCCAATAAGTCAGGCGGTTGACGCGGTACACCAGGAGGGTCGGAAGGCCCATGAGGGCCGTCTCAAGGGTTGCCGTACCCGAGGCCGCGACGGCTGCCGTACTGATATTCATCATATCGTAGACAGCGCCTTCCCCGACGGTAACGGTCACGCCGGAGGCTTCGATGATCTCATCGAGCATGGCCTTGTCTATCGTCGTAGCCCGCGGGATGAGAAACTGCACGTCCCCGTGGCTGCGGGCAATCTGTTTCGCCCCTTCCAGCATGCACGGAAGGAGGCTCTGTACTTCTTGAACGCGGCTTCCCGGCATGAGGAGGACCGTCTTTTTAGCTTCATCGAGGCCAAAGCGGACGAAGGCGTCGTGACGGCTCAGGCTCGGATGGACGCTGTCCAGGAGCGGGTGCCCCGTATAGAGGACATTTGTCCCTATCTCTTCATAGAGCTTGGCTTCAAAGGGAAAGAGGGAAATGGCCAAATCGGTGTATTTTGCAATCGTCTTTCCCCGACTCTTATGCCAGGCCCAAATGGTCGGCAAGATGTAGTAAATGACAGGGATGCCGGCTGCCTTGGCGGCCTTGATGAGGCGCATATTAAAGCCCGGATAGTCGATGCAGACCAAGACGTCGGGCTTTTCCCGACGCATGGTGTCGACCAGAAAATCGCGGAGGCGAAAGAAAAAGGGGATCTTGCGGATGATCTCGCCGATACCGATGACGCCCAGATTGGCGATATCATAGACGATATCGACGCCGGCGTCTTTCATCTTTTCGCCGCCCATGCCGAGCAGCTCGATATCCGGTGCCAGTTGTTTCAAGGCCCGTGCCAGGTTGGCACCGTGGAGATCGCCCGAAGCCTCGCCGGCCGAAAACATAATTTTCATAGGAACTCCCGTCAAAAGTTTTTATCAACAGCACAGATAACGATGCCGTGGCTGTCCGCCAGGCGAAGGACTTCGTCCTGTTCGACAAAGAGGGTGCGGCCGGCTTCCATGGCCAGGACATTGCAGTTGCTTTCAATCATGGATAACACGGTCTGCCGGCCTACAGCCGGCACGTCAAAGCGCGGATCCTGATTGGGCTTTGCCACTTTGACGACGACCGATTTTTCACGGCCGAGAGCCCCGCCGCGGCGAATGCATGCGTCGGTGCCTTCGATGGCTTCGACAGCCATGACGGCCTTATGCTTGACGACAACGGTCTGGCCGATATCCATACCGCCCATAGCCTTAGCTGTTACGAAGCCGAAGCGGATATCGTCTTCTTCCTCTTCCGTCGGTTTTCGGCGCGACAAGACGCCCATGTCCGGCATGAGGTCTTTCAGGTACAGGGTCTGGTCAACGACTTCAAGGCCGTCTTTGGCCAATTCATCGACGATGGCCAGCATGATCGTATCGTCTTTACGGTTATGCAGCTTGGCTAAGAGCTTAATGGCCCTCCAATCAGGAAATTTCAGGCCCTTAAAGAGGATTTCCTTGGTGACCTTGCCGATCATCGTAACCTTCGAGACGTCATTTTTTTTGAGGGTCTTAATGATTTTATCCAACTTAGCAACGTTGATCTCGTAATATGTATCGGCTTCAGCCGCCAATTCCGGTTCAACATCGCTGACGACGGCGATGACGACGACTTCATATCCCAAATGCTTAGCAGCACGCATAAATTCGACAGGAAGCTTACCGATACCGGCCAAGAGTCCAACTTTTTCCATAGCAATCATCCTTATTCATAAAGAGAAATGTTTATCTCTATCATTATACAAAAAAACAGGTCTCTTGTCAGTAAAAAAAGGGCTATCGCAGGTGCGACACCCCTTTTACTCACTGGCTGTTGCCTAGTCTTTGGTTCCCCGGCAAATACCGCGGTCGGCATTGCGGAGAAAACGGAGAAAATGTTCTACTTCTTCGGAACTGTCCAATTCCTGTTCCATTTCAAAAATAGCCTGGCGCAAATTGAGACCCGAACGGTACAAGATGCGGAATGCTTTTTTCAATTCCCGACGGACGTCTTCGGGAACACCGGCCCGCGAGAGGCCGACACTGTTCAGGCCGATGCAGCGCGCCGGCTGACCGTCGGCGATGACGAAGGGCGGAATGTCCTGTACGACCTTAGCCAGGCCGCCGATCATGCTGTTGCGGCCGATTTTGACGAACTGATGGACACCGGCAATACCGCCGATGACGACCCGGTCTTCAACGGTAACGTGACCGGCAAGACCGGCGCAGTTGCTCATGATGACGTGGTTGCCGACGACGCAGTTGTGGGCTACATGGGTACAGGCCTGGAACAGACAGTCGTTGCCGATTCTCGTTTCTTCCCCTTCGCCCGTCGCCGTGCTGACCGTGACGAATTCCCGGAATACCGAGCGGTCGCCGATGATCAGAAAGCTCTTTTCACCGTGATATTTTAAATCCTGCGGTTCCGAACCGATGGAACAGCTCGGGAAAAACCGGCAGTCCTTACCAATCGTCGTCCAACCGTCGATCGTAACGTGGGCCATGATTTCTGTTCCGTCACCAATGGTGACGTGAGGCCCGATAACGGCATACGGTCCGATTTTAACACCGGCGCCGATTTTTGCCTGCGGGTCTATAACAGCCGTCGGATGTATCATGCTCTGGCGCATGTTATTCATTTCCTCGGTCATTAAAGTCACTCCTCGCTTCCCTGCCCAAGGCGGGCAGTCGCTTAAATTCATAAACATCTATCTATACAGTCGCAGGAAGGGCGCTTTATTTCGCCCGGCAAAATCAAGCCATTTCCCGCAATATTCCCCTTTATGCTGATGAATTCACCCATTTTAGGTGTCTTTTCAACATAAAGCTTTCTTTTATCGATTATTTCTTCGGATTCTGTCCCGGCATGAGGGCAAAGAGGTATTCCCCTTCGGCGCAGAGAGTATCGCCGACGTGACACTGAGCCTTGACCTTGCCCATACGGCCCTTTACCTTTTCGATATCAGCCCGCATGACCAACTGGTCGCCGGGGATGACGGGATGGCGGAAGCGGATTTTATCGATTCCCGTAAAGAAGGGAATGAGGCCGCGGTTTTCTTCGGGGTATAAGAGGGCAATGCCGCCGACCTGGGCCATGGCTTCGGCAATGAGGACACCCGGCATAACCGGCTTGCCCGGAAAGTGGCCTTGGAAAAATTGCTCATTAAAGGTCGCATTCTTGATGCCGACGGCATATTTCATCGGTTCCAATTCAATGATCCGGTCAATAAGCAGCATGGGATAGCGATGCGGCAAAATTTCCATAATATCAGTTACTTCCAAAGTCATGAGAATTCCTCCTTAGCTCACTGTAGTTCTTCAAAAATCTGATGTGTCAGCTGGTTATTTAAGTTATGGCTCGATTTGACGGCAATGACATGTCCTTGTATCGGTCTTCCGAGCAGCGACAAATCACCGACGATGTCGAGCACCTTATGGCGGACCAATTCGTCATCGGAGCGCGGAACGGACAGGCACGACGTCTTGTCGTAGACGACGACGTTTTCAATAGTACCCCCCTTGCCAAGGCCGAGTTTCTTCAGCATTTCCAGTTCTTCCGTAAAGGCGATGGTCCGGGCAAAGGAAATCTGCTCAATGTACGAAGCCTTGGTGACAATCTCGTCAAAAAACTGGACGCCCAGCATGGGATGCGGATTGATGGACGTGAAGGTAATGCGGAATCCGTCATAGGGCACGAGGGCGATGAACTTATCCCCGTCCTGGATGAGATGCTGCTTTTGTATGACCAGCGGCCGGCGCGGCGCATCGAGTTCGCGGACTCCTGCTTCTTCAATAAGTTTGACAAAGGTCAGACTGCTGCCATCGGCAACGGGCGGTTCGACGGAATCCATTTCGACGAAGCAGTTGTCTATTTCCATCCCATAAAGGGCCGACAGCAGATGTTCTACCGTAAAGACCTTGGCGCTTCCCTTTTCCAGGGTCGTCGCCCGCATCGTATTGGTTACATTCGTCAGATGGGCTTGTACAGACGGTTTTTCCGGCAAATCGGTCCGAATAAAAACAATACCTGTATCAGCCGGAGCCGGGCGCAGTACCATATGAACTTCATTTGCAGCGTGCAGGCCGATACCGTTGAATGAAACGTCATGAGCCAGTGTCGTTTGTGCGGTCTGTGACATAGGCAGGCCCCTCCTTTCCTGTTACGAGTAAGATAAATAAATTTTTCGTAATTTTTTTTATAATTTTTTTCATGCTTTTTTATTATACCTTATTGAAAGGCCATATGACAAGTAATTGTTCCCCGGCGGCCTTTGCTCCAAACAAAAAGGAGCTGCCTTTAGAGACAACTCCTTTTTGCTTCAATCGTTGTTACTTCAGTAGTTCATAGACAGAGGAGACGACATCGTCCCACGTGCCGATTTGAGTCTGTTCACCGGCAATCGTATCGAAGCCGGCCTGACACTGACGCGCTACGGACGCTGGCGACGTGCCGTTATATGTGTTACGCTGTTTGACGCACGTTTCGATATCCAAGTAATGATGGATATCTTCGGCGAAGAGCGGGCTCATGGCCTGGAGCTCTGACAGCGATAACTGCTGTAATACCTTGCCCTGTTCGATGCAGTAGTGGACGGCCTTTCCGACGACGGCGTGAGCTTCGCGGAAAGGAAGGCCTTTCTTGGCCAAGTAGTCGGCCATGTCGGTAGCATTGGAAAAATCGCTTTCCAGCACTTCCCGCATATGCTCGCCGTTGACGGTCATTTTGTCAATCATGGCGGCATAGATGGTCAGGGCAAATTTCAAATTATCGATGGCATCAAAGACGCCTTCTTTATCTTCCTGCATGTCCTTATCATAGGCCATGGGAATCCCTTTCATCATGGTCAGGACGCCCATGAGGTGGCCGTAAAAACGGCCGGTCTTGCCGCGGACGAGTTCGCAGATATCGGGATTCTTCTTCTGCGGCATGATGGATGAACCCGTGCAGTGAGAGTCATCGAGTTCGATAAACTTAAATTCAGAGCTCGACCAGAGGATGAATTCTTCCGACAACCGGCTGAGGTGCATCATGAGGACGGCAGCAAATTCCAAAAAGGCGATGATGTAGTCCCGGTCGCTGACGGCATCGAGGCTGTTGTCGTAGATTTTGCCAAACTTGAGCACATCGGCTACGAAGGGCTGGTCGAGCGGATAAGTCGTGCCAGCCAGGGCGCCGGCGCCGAGGGGCATCATGTCTGCCATGTCCCAGGCATATTTCAAGTGAATGAAGTCACGGGACAGCATGGAGAAATAGGCCATGAGGTGGTGGCTGAAGAGGATCGGCTGAGCCCGCTGCAAATGAGTATAACCGGGCATGATGACGTCGCTGTACTTTTCGGCAGCCTTGACGAGAGACTCCTGGAGTTTAACCAAGAGGTCGGCAACGGCAGCGATTTCCCGACGGATGTACAAGTGGGTGTCGAGGGCTACCTGGTCGTTGCGGCTGCGGCCCGTATGAAGGCGTTTACCCGCCTCGCCGATGGCATCGGTCAAGCGCTTTTCAATATTCATGTGAATATCTTCGAGCTCAACGGAAAAGTCGAATTTCCCCTCTTCGATCTGCTGGAAAATAGCCTTCAAGCCCTTGACGATGGCATCCTTGTCTTCTTCCGAAATGATGCCTTCTTTAGCCAGCATCGTCGCGTGGGCGATGCTGCCGCAAATATCTTCAGCGTACATGCGGCAGTCGAACTGGATCGACGCATTGAACGCTTCTACACTTTTATCTGTGGCCTTGGTAAACCGGCCGCCCCATAACTTCATATCATTCGCTCCTTACTGTTTGCCCTGTTTTTCCGCATGCTGCTTCATGAGGGCACGCATCTTGAGGGGCAGTCCGAAGAGGTTGATGAACCCTTCAGCATCGGTCTGGTCGTATACGTCGTCTTCGCCAAAGGTGACGAATTCTTCATTGTATAAGGAATACGGCGACGTCGAACCGGCACTGATGATATTGCCCTTGTAGAGTTTCAAAATAACCTGACCGGTAACGGTCTGCTGCGTTTCATCGACGAAAGCCGAAAGGGCTTCGCGAAGCGGCGAGAACCATTTGCCGTCATAGACGAGTTCGGCAAACTTGTTGGCTGCCGTTTCTTTATAATGGAAGGTATCCCGGTCGAGGCAGAGATATTCAAGTTCTCTGTGGGCATACATGAGGATGGCGCCGCCCGGGTTTTCATAAATGCCGCGGCTCTTCATGCCGACCAACCGGTTTTCAACGATATCGACGATGCCGACGCCGTTGCGGGCACCGATTTCATTGAGGACCGTGATCAAGGTAACGGCATCGTGTTTTGCACCATTGACAGCGACGGGAATGCCCTGTTCAAAGTCGATGGTAACGTATTCCGGAGCGTCGGGAGCCTGTTCCGGCGTCTTGGTGACCATGTAGACCATGTCTTTCGGAGCATTGGCCGGATCTTCGAGGTCATCGCCTTCATGGCTCAGATGCCAGATATTCCAGTCCATGCTGTAGGGATAAGGATTTTCTTCTGATTTATAGTCGATGGGAACGTTGTGAGCTTCGGCATAAGCCAATTCGTCTTCACGAGATTTGAGGTCCCACATCCGCCACGGTGCGATAAGGATCATTTCCGGAGCTAAGGCTTTGACCGTCAATTCAAAGCGAACCTGGTCGTTCCCCTTACCCGTAGCGCCGTGGGCGATGGCTTCTGCCCCTTCTTTTTTAGCGACTTCAACGAGTTTCTTAGAAATGAGCGGGCGGGCAAAGGACGTGCCGAGCAGGTATTTTCCTTCATAGACGGCGCCGGCTTTTACCGTCGGCCATACGTATTCTTCCATGAATTCCTTCTTGATATCCATGACGTACACTTTGGAAGCACCGGAAGCATAGGCTTTCTTTTCAATGGCTTCAAAGTCGTCCGGCTGGCCGACATCAGCACAGGCAGCGATGACTTCAGCACCGGGGTAGTTTTCTTTTAACCAGGGAATGATGACCGATGTATCGAGTCCGCCGGAATAGGCAAGGACAATTTTTTTAATCTCTTTTTTCGTATTGCTCATGATATTTTCCTCCTCTATCGAATGAACGACTGCAATAGTTGATAAGTTTATTCTGTCTACGTTTGATAGTATACATCAGGCAGAAAAATTATGCAAGTATTTTGCATAAAAATTTTCCATGTTTTTTAACGGCCGGCCAAAGTTCCATCAGTCCCAAAACTATAGTATAATAGGGATGTTTAATAGGAGGAATTTGATGAAACGAAAATACATCGCCATCTTCATCCTGGCCTTTGTCCTCTGCGCCGGCTGGAATCTGCTCTTTGATGCGCCAAAGACGACCAAGCCGCCTGCGGGTACGACGACCCGGATAAAAGAAACAACCGAGCCTCAGGGAACCTGGCCGGCACCGCTTCAGCCCCTGGAAGCCAGTCTGTATCCCTATTTGCACTTTCATCAGGCCATGGACGCCAAGATTAAGAAAATCCCGGTCTACGTCGCTATCGGAGCCATCTCCAAACCGATGCAGCACGCCGTCGTCGCCACGGAAGACCGCCGCTTCTATTCCCACGGAGCCATCGACCCCATCGGCATCGGCCGGGCCATTTTGACCAATATCCAATCCGGTGAAACCGTCGAAGGCGGCAGTACCCTGAGCCAGCAAGTCGTAAAAAACGTCTTTCTCTCTCAAGATCGGACCTTCGCCCGTAAAGCTCAGGAATTCGTCATGGCCTTCTTATTGGAGCAGAATTACAGTAAAGATGAAATCCTCGAAATCTACCTGAATACGGCCTACTTCGGCGCCAATGCCACGGGCATCGACGATGCGGCCCGGACATATTTTACGACGTCTCCGGAAAAACTGGACCTGGCCCAGTCTTCCATGCTGGCCGGCCTCGTTCAGGCTCCGACCTATTACAATCCCTTACAGAACTATCCGGCTGCCAAAGCTCGGCAAAAAATCGTCCTGACCCTCATGACGGAACAAGGCTATATCAGCCCGGAACAAAGCAATGCCGCTTACAAAAAAGACCTCGGATTACAACGGTAATCTGAGGTCTTTTCATCGCCTTCGGGCTCCTTATTTAATGCGGCTGATCGTATCCTGCGCAAAGGCGCGGGCCTGATCCAAACTTAAATCTTCGCCTTCAACAGGAGCCTGCATGTAATTATCTTTATCCGTCCAAGTCACATAGGTGCCGATGACGCCGCTGCCGGGCCGCAAGAGTTCGACGGCACCGCGCAGGTGTTTAGAGGCCTGGTCGGAATAGGGATCATCATGAAGAGTGGCAAAAACGGCTACGTTGTCGTTTTTGATCTTTTTCAATGCTTCCTGGCCCTTGGGATCGGCCTGGTCTTTATCGCTCCAAAAGCCGACAAAAACGCAGTCATAACCGGAAAAATCTTCGGGCATTTCATCGACGCTGACGCAGGGCGTCCCTTCGGGAAGACCAGATACAACAGCTTGGGCAATCTGTTTGGTGCGGCCAGTCTGCGAAGAATATACTACAATGGCGTTCATCTCAACATCTCCTTTTGACTATTTTAATATTTTTAATATTTGTTGATATTTATTATCGTTTTTTTGTAGTATATCATGAAATAGTTCCCGTTGTCCAATAGTTTTTTTATTAGCAATAAGTTTATTTTTTATAATATTAAGTACAAACTTTAAACAATAAAGTCTTAATTTATTATACCTATTTTATGAAAATAAATTCTCAATAATTAGAGGGTTGTTCAATGACCTTGCCAGGATTCAGGATCCACTTAGGATCTACGGCACTTTTCAGGGTCTTCATCAGATCGAGTTCAGCCGGGTCCGTATATTCTTCCATATACTTGAGTCGTTTCAAACCGATGCCGTGTTCGCCGGACAGGCGGCCGCCTAAATTATATACATAAGTATACGCCGTCGCGCGGAAATCCTTGAGCTGCTGATTCCAATCTTCGTCACTCATGTCGCATTTTAAGATTTGGAAGTGCAGGTTGCCGTCACCGGCATGAGCCAGGCAGAAAATGCGAAAGTCGTATTTTTTGCTTTCTTCGACCAAATGCTGAATGCAGTCGGCAATCTTAGGGACCGGGACGACTAAATCTTCCGACGTGGCGATCTTGGAAAAGGCCCGCGTACTTTCCAGGCAGTTGCGGCGCACCTTCCATACCCGGTCGTCGGCTTCAACGATATCCGTAGCCCCGCATTCTTCACAGACGGCGGCCAATTTTTCCATCTTGTCATCCAATTCATCTTCATTGAAGGTTTCGATGGAAATGATGTCATAACAGCCGTCTTCATAATGAGGCAGCTTCAAGTCGCTGTAATCACTGGCGCTGCGGACGAAATTGTTGTCCATGAATTCGACTGACGTCGGGTTGAGGCCGGCTTTAATGAGTTTCGGAACTAAGGCCGTTGCCTTGGCAAGATCGGTGAAGACGGCCAGGACGTCGAGTTTATACGGCGGCAGGGGGACGAGTTTCAACGTCGCCTTGGTGATGATGCCCAGTGTACCTTCAGAGCCGATGATGAGTTGATCGAGGCAAAAACCGGTAGAACACTTCTGCAGGGTCGCACCGAGGTTTACGATCTTGCCGGTCGGCAGGACGGCTTCAATGGCATAGACCTGATGGCGCGTCGTACCATAGCGGACGGCCTTGTTGCCGCCGGCGTTGGTTGCCAAGTTGCCGCCAATGAGGCAGCTGTCAGAGCTGCAGGGATCACCGGCATAGAGCAGCCCTTTTTCGCGGGCCGCATTTTGGATGTCAATGGTGCGAACGCCGGCTTCGACGATCATATACATGCCGTCTTCATTCAGTTCAAGGATGCGGTTCATCCGTTCCATAAGGAGGACGATGCCTTCATAAGCCGGAACGGCACCGCAGCTGACGCTGGTACCGGCACTGCGCGGCGTAACCGGCACATCGAAGCGGTTGGCAATTTTAAGGACTTCGGAAACTTCTTCCGTATTGGCCGGCAGGACGACGACTTCCGGCGTCTTCCAAAAAGACGGGGCCAGGCTTTCATCGGATTTATACACGTCGAGGACCTCCGGATCGGTCTTGACATATTTATCCCCAACGACGGCTTTTAAGGCCGCCAACACTTCTTCAGTAACCGGATTGTATTTTTTCATCATAAGCTCCCCTTTGTATTCAGCAGAAATGGAACTGGAATTTCACCCAGCGCAACTGCCTTGGAATTTATGACTATTATAGTACAGGCACCCCCTATTTGTCTTGAAAATTTCAAAAAAACATATATCCCTTTATCATTTTATCTATATCTTCTATCTATCTTAAAGAAAAGGCGAAGGTCTCCGAAATTTATATAAAAAAAGAAGCTGTCTTAAATGACAGCTTTCTTTATGATCGGTATGCTTCATCCCACAGCCAAGAGGGCCTTACAGGACGGGAAAGGTCGCCGCCGCGTGGCTCATGACGGTAACGGTATAATCAGCAGGAAGGTTTGCCTGTGCTTCTTTCCAGGCTTCTTCTAAGGAGGCTGCCGGAATGAGGCCGCTCTGGCGGATGATATCAAAATTTTCAGGTCGGGTTACGACATAGACGGCCTGCATGGAGCGGAAAATGCAGTGCGACTTGAAGGCGACAAAGGCAGGAATGGAGAAATCGGCCCGCAGGTCCCGTTCAAAAGCCGTCATATCGCTGCGGAAGAACCAGTCCGTAAAGACGGCCGGTTCTTTGATGTCCGGGCAGTCGAGGGTCAGGATCATCGTGCCGCCGGGCTTTGTCGCAAAGACGGCATTCATAGGCGCCTTCATGCTCTGATAGAGATTCATGTCCTTAGGATAGCCGCCGGCCGAGGCCAAGGTAATATCGGCTTTCGCAGCAATGGGCACGCTGGCAAAGGCCAAGAGGTCATCGCAGCCTTTCTTCCAGGCTTCATACCAATGACCGCCGACAACTTCAGCCAGTTCGCCGTCAGCCGAAAAGACGGTGTTGACCAAAAAGCAAGGGTTCAGCAACTGTGCAGCCTGCTTCATATCGTCGTGAAGCGGATTATCTTCTAAAAGGCTCGTTTCGCAGCGTTCATTGCAGCCGCCGCCAACATCTTCAGTCAAAGCCAGGGCATGGTTGCGCATGATCGTTTCATAACCGGCAATACCGGGCAAAACGGCCTTGCGGCCGCCGCCAAAACCGGCCATGGGGTGGAAAGAAACGGCGCCGGTCACGATGACCTTATCGGCCCGAACGGCTTCGGCATTGAGACAAACTTCATTGCCGTGTGTCGTCGTACCGACGCTTATGAGTTTTTCTTTGTCGCGGCAGTCATGGTTGATGATGGTAAGGCGCTGTACCATCTCTTTGCCGCAGACGAATTCATCTTCTTCCGGCGTATGGGCCCGGTGGGTCCCCTGAGCCGTAATGACCTTAATCTGCGCGTCAGGAACACCGACCCGATTCAATTCATCGACGATGACCGGCAGCATCTGCGCCGTATGGACGGGACGGGTAATGTCGCTGACGATGATGGCCACCGTATCGGAGGGCTGTACGACGTCTGCTAAAGGAAGGCTGCCGATGGGTTGGCGCAGGGCCTGTAAGACAGCGGCTGCCTCGTCGGTTACGGCCGGGATCGGCGTCCCATGTAAATCATATAATACGTGTGTTTCATCGAGAGAAATGAGCTGTTCCCCTTTTCCAAAGGGAAGTGAATATGTTTTCATAAAAAAAGTACCCTTCTATCAAAATAGATTCCAATGTCCCATATACAAGGCGACAAGGGAGCGTATAAACAGACAGACAAACAAAATATACGTCAAAACATAGAGAAAGTTTTCGAAATCTTCCATGTGCTCTGACCGCTCATGGAAATCACGAAAATGATTGAGTAAAAAATGTCCCATTTGAAAGTCCCTTCCTTATATATTTTGATGTGGGAACAACTCATGGACGCGTCGAGCCGATTCCTCATCTTGACGAATGCCTTTCAGCAGGGTGCGTTCTGAATTTTCCATATGTTTTTTAGCTACTTTTCGCGCCATGGCGCTGTTATGATCGGCAATGTTTTCTACCATCTGCCGGTGTTCCTCCCAAGTTGCAGCCAAACGGCCGGGGTAATGCATGGAAATGGAACGAAAGCGCAGCATCTGTTCACGCAAATTGTTCAAAATATCGACTAAGCGCTGATTTCGGCTGGCGTGGTACAAGACGTCGTGGAAACGGATATCGGCATCGACGATCTTATCGAACTGATCATTGTCGATATACTCATTGATTTCGACGAGAATCCGTTCCAAATCTTCCAATTCATCGGGTGTAATTCGTTCGGCAGCAAGACCGGCCGCCAGTTCTTCCAAGGCGCTGCGGATTTCAAAAACCTGAGCGATATCCTTCAAAGAAATATCGGCGACATAGGTTCCGCGCCGCGGCACCATGACGACGAAGCCTTCGAGTTCCAGTTTGCGGATGGCCTCACGAATGGGCGTCCGGCTGACGCCGAGTTCTTCAGCCAACTGAATTTCCATCAGCCGTTCACCGGGCTTCAGGACTCCGTCTTTAATAGCCTGCCGCAAAGCCTCGCTGACGACTTCACGCAGCGGTCTGTAAGCATCTAATTTAATCGGCTCTAAAGCATGCTGCCTTTTGGTCTGCTTTTGCATCGGGTATCATTCACCGTCCCATCATTTCACTACAGTGGTCATATACGTATCGACATCGGTCCAAGTCATCACTTGGCGACGTACTTCTTCTTCCCGTTCCGGCGGAACTAAGGCAAACACCGTCGGTCCGCTGCCGGCCATGAGCGGCGTCAGGCCAAGAGAAGCAAGGCGCTTCCGACACTGAGCCACTTGAGGCACATCGGGCATCACTAATTCTTCAAAGGTATTTCCCATGGCGGCCGTCAAGGAGTCGAAATTCCCCTTTTCGACAGCCTCTTCGACGGCATCGACATCGATGGCAGCCGTCGCTTTTTTACCGTCAAAAAGAGCATAGGCTCGTTTCGTCTCTACGGCGACCCGAGGATGAACCAAAGCCACCGGCCACGCCGGAAGGGGCGTCAATGGGCGAAGCTGTTCGCCGATTCCGGTGCCGCGCATGGTACCGCCGCAAATACAAAAGGGCACATCGGCACCGAGCTTGGCCCCGATGCGGCACAATTCCTGCTGTGATAAAGAGAGATTCCACAGGCGATTCAACCCGCGCAGGACAGCGGCACAATCTGTACTGCCGCCGGCAAGGCCGGCTGCAATGGGAATCTGTTTTTCAATATGGATGGCCACGCCGTGATTGTCCTTTTTATACGGACACAGTGCCTTCCAGGCTCGGTAGGCCAAGTTGGTCTCATCACAAGGCAGCGATGCAGCCGAACAGGTTAACTGAAATTCCTCCGCTTCCTTCAGCGTTACCCTATCACAGAGGCCGATGGATTGGAAGATCGTATCGATATTGTGATAACCATCCTCTCGAACGCCTGTAATGGCCAACGCCAAGTTAATTTTTCCATATCCGGTTTCTACTATTTCAGTCATACTGTCACTCCATGTATAAAATGTGCACTGCCTTATTGATTAAAAATTTTCCTATGTTATAATGAGACAAAAGCAGGGATTTACTGCCTTCACAGCATCCTGTACGAATGCACAGAATCTTCATTATGCTATCATGATTATACCGTTTTTTCCTTTGCTTTACAATTCTTCATTCGAACTGGGGGAAAAATTATGAAAAACTTATTACCGGCTCAGAACTTATTACCAGCCCAGACCCTTTGGGAATTAGCGGTTCCTTACATTGCCTCCTTTGTCGGAAGCCTGGTCGTCGTCATCGGGATGAACGCCTTCTTCATTCCCTTCCACTTATTGAGCAGCGGCATCAGCGGCGCAGCCATCATGGTTTATTTCGCCACAGGCCTTCCCGTCGGGACCGGGATCTTCATCCTCAACATCCCGATCATGATTGCCTGCTATAAATTCATGGGACGGCGGTACACCTTACTAAGCATCGTCGGCACCATCATGCTTTCGGTGTTGGCTGACGCCACGGCCTTCCTATCGACGTGGAAGATCATGGATGATCCCATGCTCTCATCCATTACCGGCGGCATCCTGTCGGGTATCGGCTTTGGCATCATCTATAAATACAACGGCAACAGCGGCGGCCTCGACGTCATCGGCGCCATCGTCAAGAAATACTATTCCCTGGAAATGGGCACGGTCACGATGATCCTCAACTTAGTAATCCTGTCGGCAGCGGCTTACATGTTCTCCCTGGAACGGGCAGTCCTGACCTTCGTCGCCATTTATATCGCCGCCTTCATTACCAATAAGGTCGTCCTCGGCCTCAAACAGAGAAAGAGCGTCCTCATCATCTCCAACCGTTCGACGCCTATCGCCCAGGTTCTCATGCGCTACATCGGCCATGGCGCCACCTATATCCACGGCCAGGGGGCCTACACCATGCAGGACAAGCGAGTCATCTACGCCGTCATCAAACTGACGGAAGTGGCAAAAGTCAAAGAAATCGTCAACAAACTCGATCCTCAAGCCTTCATGATCATCAGCGACGCCTCGGAAGTCGTCGGCCGGGGTTTCACATCATCGCCGGTCAAATATCATCAATATCCGGGCGATGCTCTCTCCATGCCCCATACCCAAAAGAATATGCCTCCGGAATATTAATTTCGAGACATCAAAACGCAGCTCCCATTCGGGGCTGCGTTTTTTTCGTTCTAAACAGCCCTAAAAGCCTCTCAGCAAAAGTTTACAGCCCCTTAACCACCCCAACATTGCCCCCCTGTATCAGGCGGCAGGCAGCCTGATACACACAAGTCATCAAAGCCGTACCTGGAGAAAGAGGGCTCCTGAATTGCTTCGCCCTTTCAAAGCCTCCTCGAAACACGAAAATCTTGGGAATATGCCTGCAGGCTTTCGCCCGACACCGTCTCCCCTTTACGGTGTCGATTCCTCTCCATCTCGGAAGAGTCCCGTAATTCCCCTTGCCGCTGCCCAAGACTCGTACGTTTTTTTACAGAAACAAAGCCCTATAAGTTACGCCGAGCATAACTTATAGGGCTTTGTACTTATCAGAATTCCTATCACTTAGATCCGAATTTCATTCGTATCGCGATAGATGAGCCATTCAGCAATGTTGTTTGCATGGTCAGCCATTCGTTCGATGTACTTGATAACCAGGACCAAATCGATGTAGTCCTTGGAGTTTTCCGGATGTTTGGTCATTTCAGCCGACAAATCAACCATGAGATTGTTGAAAGCCTGGTCGACGATATCGTCTTTGTCGCGCATGAATTCGGCCTGTGACGACGTGCCCCGTTCTTTATAGAAGTCGATGACGTCACTGACCATAGAGGACATGACACCGTACATTTCCTTTACGCCTGCCGGCAAGGGTACGTCATGGTTAGTCTGTTTCAAGTGGATGACGTAGTGGCTGATATCAGCGCAATGATCGGCAATACGTTCTAAGTCGGAGAGGATTTTCAGCGTCGCCATCAAGCTCCGATAATCAGCCGCCACGGGACCTTGCATCAAACTAATCGTCAAGTCTTTTTTCATGCACGATTTGACCAGTTCATCGATGGCATCGTCGCCATCGAAGATACGCTGAGCCAATTCGACATCTTTGCGTTCCAAGGCCTTCCATGTGCTTTCTACGGCCTGTTCTACTTTCATGCCCAAGCCGATCATATCCTGCTTCAGCTCGGCCAATTCTTTTTCATAAATTTCCAGCATTAGTCCCTTTCCTCCTCTTAGCCGAAACGGCCGGTAATATATTCTTCAGTCTTGGGATTCGACGGATTGGTGAACATATCCAGTGTATTATCGTACTCAATAAGTTCCCCTAAGAGGAAGAATGCCGTTTTATCCGAAATACGACGGGCTTGCTGCATGCTGTGGGTAACGATGACAATGGTATATTTTTCTTTTAATTCCAAGGCCAAATCTTCGATTTTCTGCGTCGAAATCGGGTCCAGAGCCGACGTCGGTTCGTCCATGAGAATGACCGACGGATCTGCCGCCAAAGTACGGGCGATGCACAGACGCTGCTGCTGACCGCCGGACAGACCGAGAGCACTCTTACTGAGGCGATCCTTCATTTCATCCCAGCAGGCAGCCTGGCGCAGGCTTCGTTCAACGATTTCGTCGAGTTTCTTCTTATCGTTGATACCCTGGACGCGGGGACCGTAGGCAATGTTTTCATAAACGCTCTTCGGGAACGGCGTCGGCTGCTGGAAAACCATGCCGACACGGTAGCGAAGGGCCAAGGGATCGACTTCTTTGAAGATATCCTGTCCTTCAAAGCGGATGTCGCCGGTGACACGGCAGCCTTCAACCCAGTCATTCATACGATTCAAGGTCTTGAGGAAGGTCGATTTCCCGCAGCCCGAGGGGCCGATGAGAGCCGTGATTTCATTTTTGCGAATTTTCATGTTGATGTCTTTCAATGCCTGGTACTCATCGTAAAAGAGGTCCATGTTGCTGACATCGAAGGTGTATTCTGCTGCACCGGCTGCACTGTGTGCGCCGTCCTGTACAGCGTCAGCAGCCCGTTTCTTTTCAATGTCGGCTGCCGCAAAACCCGTCAGGGTTGTAGTAATTTCTGCCATTAGTTATTTCCTCCCATTTTCTTATCGATTCGATAGCTTAAATAGCGTGCCAGTAAGCTGAAGACCAAGACCATGATCATCAGGATTGCCGAAGATGCCGCTGCCTGTTGAGCTGCATCAGGATGAAGGGCTTCCGTACGCAGAGCCCAGATGTGCAGGGCCAAGGTTTCGCCGGGACGGAAGGGGTTAAGGGGACTCGACTTGGTCGTAATATCCCAGTTGCTCCAGTCGATATCCGTCGACATACCGGCGGTGAACATCAAGGCAGCTGCTTCACCAAAGCCGCGGCCGGCAGCCATGATGAGGCCGGTCATGATGCGCGGGAAGCAAGCCGGCAAGAGAACGTGCCAAATGGTCTGCCAATGGGAGGCGCCGAGTCCCAAACTGCCGTTGCGGTAGCTCGGCGGCAAGTTGCGAAGGGCATCTTCTGTAACCGACGTAACCAGGGGCAAGGTCAGGATGGATACGGCCAAAGCACCGGCCATGAGGTTCCACTGGGAACCGGTCATGACGATGAAGACCAAGTAGCCGAACAAGCCGACAACGATAGACGGCAGGGATGCCAAGGTTTCAACAGCCATGCGGACCCAATGGGTAATGCGGCCTTTTTTCGCGTATTCAGCAAGGAAAATCCCGGCAGGAATACCGATAATCGCACTGGCAACCAAGGCTAATACGACTAAATAAATCGTATTAAAGAACATGTTTCCTAAGCCGGCACCGGTAAAGGATAAGAGTTGCGGTGTCATGCCGCTTACGCCGCTGACGACGACGTAAAGAACGAAGGCAATCAGCAATACGACAGCAAAGGCTGCGCCGCACGTAAAAAGTGCGGTCATCATTTTATCTTTACTTTTTTTGTTTTCAATACTTGTCATATTAACTCCGTCCTCCTTTTAATTCGGAAGCGGCATTGATCTGGTGGATAATAAAAATGAACAGGAACGACAGCAAGAACAAGAGCAAAGCCATCGTCCACAGTGCGGCATTGTATTCGCCGCCTTCCATTGCGCCCCCCATATCCGCTGAGATAGCCGTCGTAAGCGTGCTGGCCGGCAGGAACAAGGACGTCGGGAAGACTTTCATCTGACCGATAACCATGGCAACGGCCAGGGCTTCGCCCAAAGCACGGGCCAGGCCCAAGATAATGCCGGTGAAAATACCGCTTTTAGCAGCTGGTAAAACGACGTGAGCAATCGTTTCCCAACGAGTCGCGCCGAGGCCGTAAGAAGCTTCGCGCCACGATTTGGGAACGGCTGCCATAGCATCGGCGGACATCGTCGTAATCGTCGGGAAAATCATGACGGCCAAGACGATACCTGCAGCTAATACGGAAAAGCCGAACGGCATGGGAAACAGCTGACGCAGTGCCGGAATGAGGACTGTCATGCCGACAAAGCCGTAAACAACAGAGGGGATGCCCGTAAATAATTCGATAGCCGGCTGAATCAGGCGGCGCCGCTGGGGCGTCGCGATTTCAGTCATATAGATTGACGAGGCCAGGCTGAAGGGCAAGGAAATAAGTAACGCCAGCAGACACGTAACCAGTGAACCTGCCAAGAACATAGCAGCCCCAACTTGACCGCCGCCTTCGGCCGTGTCACTAGGTTTCCATTGACCGGAAAAGAGAAATTCCGTCACGCTGTGGCCGAAAGTGAAAAACGTATCTGTACCTTTAACAAAGAGAAAAGCGCCAATGAGAAGCGGCACCAGTGCCATACCGATGCCGCAAATGGTGATGAACGTTTTGGCTGCTTTCTCGTTACGATGGGCTCTCTGGACCACCGTTTCGATTGCATTCATACCCGTTCCTCCAATAATTAATGAACTTCTTTCGTCTGCATCTTCGAGCTTACACCGTAGCCGAGTTCTTCGATACGTTTACCGTATTCGTCACCCATGATGTATTCGATGAAGGCTTTAACAGCAGCTTTCGGTTCTTTGCTCGTGTAGATATGTTCGTAGCCCCATACGCTGTATTTACCGTTGTAAGTATTTTCCAAAGTAGGTTCTACGCCATCGATGGAAACGACGCCGACGGAATCATTGTTCAGCAAGTACGGCAAAGCGACATAGCCGATAGCACCGGGGTTCTGAGAAACGCTCTGAATCAGAATGCCGGAGTTATCCGTTTCAAGGGATTTGTTGTCGGCTTCTTCAGCACCGTTGATAGCATATTTCTGGAAGAGTGCACGTGTACCGGAGGTCTTCGGACGCGTTACCAAAACGATCGGCATGTCCTGACCGCCAACGTCTTTCCAGTTCGTAACTTTAGCCGTGAAGATGTCCTGCAGCTGCTGACGCGTCAAGTTTTTAACGCCTACATCTTTGTTGATGATCGTAGCAACGGTCATAACAGCAACTTTATGGTCTTCGAGTTTGTCGGCTTTTTCTTTATCGAGTTTCGTTTCAGCCGGTACGTCGGAGTTACCCATATCAACAGAACCATCAGAAACCTGTTTCAGACCCGTACCGGAACCGCCGGCATTGAGGGTAATGGTAACATCTTTGTTCGCTGCCTTGAATTTTTCAGCTGCGTCTTTAACTAAAGGCAGCAAGGCCGAAGAACCAGAGCCAGTAATACTTCCGGAAACGCTCGCTTGTTTTGACGAATCACTGCTCTGCTGCTGACTTCCACAACCAGCAACGCCAATAGCCATAGTAGCTGCCAAAGCGATGAGAACTAATTTTTTCAACTTCATAACAAAATCCTCTCCTTTAAATAAAAGAATCTGAAAGATGTTCCTGATTCTGAATACAGTCTTATCCTATCAACAGGATGTAAGGTTTGGATGTATGCAATGTAAAATATTGTAAAAAAATCACCACTACCTGCCAGACCTGATCAGGCCTGGAAAGTAATGGTGATTTCTGTTCCTTCATTTTCTTTACTTTTCAATGCAATCGTGCCGTGATGCTGTTCGACAATGTGTTTGACGATAGCAAGGCCGAGGCCGGTGCCCTTGATTTTCTGGGAACGGCTGGAGTCGGCACGGTAAAAGCGTTCGAAAACGCGTTTCTGCTTGTCTTCCGGAATGCCGATACCCGTATCGCGGACGACCAAAAAGGCTCGGTGTCCTTCATGACGGACATCGACGTAGACATGACCGCCGGGACGGTTGTACTTTACGGCATTGTCGAGGAGGTTCATGATGAGCTCCCGACACAGGCCGCGGTCGGCAAGGACCGTCGTATCATCCATCGTACAGTGGATGGTAACCTTCTTTTCCATCAGGACCGGTTCCATGAATTCTACAATTTCCTGGATGAGGTCACGAAGATTTACGTCTTCCATATTAAGCTGACGTTTCCCGTCTTCGATGCGGGCCAGGTGCATGATTTCTTCGATCATCTGCAGGAGGCGCAGGGCTTCTTTACGAATGAGGGTCCCAAAATGGACGATATCATCTTTATTATTACAGATACCTGTCGATAAGACTTCGGCAAAACCACTGATCGACGTGAGGGGCGTCTTTAACTCATGGGATACGTTCGACGTAAATTCCCGCCGCAGCTGTTCCCGCCGTTCCTGTTCCGTCACGTCATCGACGATAAACAGCATCCCATAAAAATCTTCATCTTTATAGACCGGCTGTATGGTCATCAGATAGAGGCGGTCCGCCCGAGTCAGTTTTTCTTCACAGACCCTTTCTAAGTGCTGCAAATGACTCCACGGCGCATCGGGAACGAGTTCTTTCAGACTGCGCTGCAGCAGGGCCTGGGTATTATCAGCTCCCAGAAAATGAGCCGCCCTGAGATTGAGACCGACGATGCCGTAAGTCTTATCGGTCAGGATAACGCCTTCTTGAAGGTTTTCCATGATGAGGCGCATCATATTGCGCTGCTGCTCCAAACTTCGCAGGTTGTCGGTAATGGTCTGACTTTGAAAGAAAATCTTATCGACCAAGGGCTGCAGCTCATGATCGACAGGCGGCGGCTCGGTCATCTTGACATTGACGTCATTGATTTGCCGAATGAAGAGCGCCGTCTGGCGCAGAGGGCTGAGGAGACTCGCCGTCAGAATCCGCGACGCTCTAACGCAGGCCAGGGCCGACAGACCCAAGAGGAGCAGCGTCCAGGGAAGGAGGTTCAGGAAATGGGCGTAAAAGGTATCCCGTTCCAGACTGACCCTCAAAATAGTCCCGTCAGGCAATCGCTTGGCATAGTAATACAGGGCTTTGGAAACGGTTTGTGAATCGCGGACAGCCATGCCTTCCCCATTGGCAATAGCCGCTCTTACTTCAGGACGTTCTAAATGATTTTCCATAACGCCCTTATCATAATCTGATTCAAAGAGGACGACGCCGTACGTACTGATCCAAGTGATACGCAGGCCGTCATTATTATGAAAGCCCATTTTCTGCAAGTACAGCGTCGTATCATTACCTTCTTCAATCGTCGTCTCGACGACGTTCATCGTCATTTCTAATTCCTGCTGAATCTGGCGTTGTGTAGAGTTCCAAAAAAACCAAGTCGATATAAGCAGCGTGACGGCCATACAGGCCAGCCCCATGACCAGCAGGCTGACATAGACCTTACGCTTCATAGGCCGCCTCCGATGACATAGCCTACGCCGCGGACGGTATGGATGATCTTGCCGCCGTCACCGAGCTTCTGACGCAGACTCTTGATATGCATATCGATGGTCCGGCTTTCACCTTCATAGGTAAAGCCCCAAACGGCTTCCATGATCTGTTCACGCTTGAGGACGATGTCCGTATTGACTAATAAGTAGCGCAGGAGTTCAAATTCCTTGACCGTCAGATGACAGGGCTTGCCGTCGACGGAGACAGTGTGCTTTTCTTGGTCCAAGGTCACCAAACCGTAGGTGTAAACATTGGTTTCCGTACTCTGCCGCGTCGACCGGCGCAGGACGGCGCGGATACGTGAAATGAGTTCGACGATTCCAAAAGGTTTGCAGACGTAATCATCGGCACCGCTGTCAAGGCCCTTAACGATATCGTATTCGCTGGTCTTGGCCGTCAGCATGATGACCGGCAGCGACTTGTACTGCGGTGATTTATGCAGCTTGTCGAGAATATCGTTGCCGCTTTCACCGGGCATCATGATATCCAGCAAGAGGAGCGCAGGCATCCTATTTTCTAAGGCCGGCCAAAACTCCCGACTGTCAGCAAAGGTCTCTACTTCGAAATCCTGACTGCGCAGGGCATAACCGACGAGCTCACGGATATTTTCATCATCTTCCACACAGTAAATCAAAGGCATAGGAACACATTCCTTTCATAAATACTATAAGGCTATTTTATATTTATTATAACCTAATCGCGAGAAAATCGGCTGTAAAATTACCGTAAAACTACAAATAAAGGGACTGCCTTCATCGGACAGTCCCCCTCTATAGCTTTTTACTTCAATATCTTACAAGTCAAAGTCCTTAGCCTGCACCTTAACTTGCCACTCTTTTTCGACCTGCTTGTAGGTAATGATGGCGATAAAAGAGTGAAGGTCGCGGACCCACGTATAATTGCGGGTTGCAATATCATTGTTATCGAGATTCTGAGCCAAGGAGAAGATGACCGTATCCCGCGGGGTCAAGACATATCCGACGGAAAACCCTTTCTGCCGCGGTTTGTCCAGTGTATCGAAACGATACGGCGTATAGCCGCTGACATTGTGCTTCTTATACCAGAAACTGGTCCACAGGTGGTCGTTGATGCCCTGGTTGAGGATGACCCCCGAATAAGGATCGCGGCGCTGGGCATCGTTGGTCGAGTACCAGTCCTTGCGATAGCCTGCAAAGAACCTGAGGTTTGCCTTTGACCACAGCGGAATGGGCACATGGGTGATTTCCGTCCGGAACCCCTTATGAGTGCCGGTCTTGACGCCGTCTTCGGCCCAGCGGCCCCAGCTGGCTCTGGAGTCGATGTATATTCCCGTCGAGCCGAGGTTGATGCGAGGTGCAAAGTACTCGAGTTCCGGCCACTTCGTAGCCCAGATGTTGTCATCATTATCGGTACTTTCTTCTTTGCTGTAACCGAAGCGGAAGGTCCCGTACTTGGTATTCTTTTGAATCCGGGCTGCCGGTTTGAATCCAATCTTGCTGCCTAAGGAATAGCTGGCATAGAAGCTCAGATCACCCGATTCATTGAGGGGTATATCGGCATAGCCTCTGACGCCGAAACCGTCGTCGCTGTTATAGGTCGGACGGGGCAGCAGGGTAAACAAGTAAGGTCTTGAATTCCGCTTGCCGTCGAGGCGGCCTTCGTAGTGGCCGTAGGTAAACAAGCGAACGTGTTTAAACCACAAGGCCGTATTTTCAGCAGTAAACTTTTCACCCGGATAGATGCGGATATCGTCACCGGTAATATAGTAGTCCGGCGTTTCCGCTACTGCGTGAGGCGTCGTAATGAGGCCGTGCTTTACATAGCCGATATTGTCGTACATTTCGGCATCGGTGCCGCGGATATAGGTCATGGGCCCGATAAAGCCTTCGATCTTATCCATGTTCATGCTGCTGTTTTTACTGTTGTAGGTAACGTCGCGGCCCGTCAAGGCATTGGTCTCGTTGACATAGACAACGGGGCCTGTCGTATGATAGATGCCGGTATTGGTGTTTCCTTCGACATAGTTGGCATGGACTTCATCCATCCCCTGTTGAATATCGACGTTGCCCCGGCTCTTTACATAGCCGTCGGAATTGCGGACCAACAGAGAATCAGCGGTCATATGGGTAGGCTGCTGAGGCAGGACGACATCCTGTGCAGCCGAGGCCTGATCCAAGTCGATGGGGATGACCGTCTTTTCCGTTACGGGAACGGTCATGGTCTTATCCGTATAAAGTTGATCCGTACCGGCTGCCCTGATGGAAAGGGTCAGCGGGAGCAAGGCAGCGACCATTGCCGCTGTCCATGTTTTATTCATTCGCGTCACCTGCTGTATTCGATTGAATCTTGACGACCGTTTCCGTTTCGTCATCGTGACCGGTATTTTCCAAATCGACAGGCGTTACCGTCCCGGCTTTCAGGCCGGCCTGCAAATCGCCTTCGCTGCTCTGACTTTCCTGTTCCGCATCACCGGTATCGTCAGCGACATCGCTGTCACTGACGGGATTAAAAGATGGAACAGTTACGCCGCTGGCAGCCATATCGGCCGTTTCCATGTCGTCCATGACGCCATTTTCTTTAAAGCCGACGACTTCCGTATTTTCCTTCGTTTCGGCGTACATCGTCGTTCCTGCCGGGATATCGACTTCGTTACCGTGAACGAAGAGGCCGCCGACTAAGCCGACAGGGCCTAAAATGACGGCCCCGGCTGCGGAAGCACCGACGGCACCGGCCGTCCGTTTGTATTGATCCTTGGTCCGATCGCCTACGGTCAAGGTAACGGGGGAACCGTCAGCGGCGCGGACGTGGTCATACTGGATTTCGATTTTACCGTCTTTACCAAAGCGTCCTGATTTACGCGCCTTGGTAACAGTCCCGTTTACTTCCATGCCGCGGGGAATGGCAATGACGTCGCCGACGAGGACGTCATCGGCAATAGTAAAGCGAACGACGTCGCCCTCCTGAATCGTCTTCGAGTTCAGTTCGTCGAGGTTGGTCATGGTGACCAGGGTATTGGCCGGAATGATGACCCGCTGAGACACATACTTGGTTTTGCCCAAGAGGGACCGGCGAAGGGCCATGACGCGCCCTTCTAAGGAGCCGCTCATAACCTTGCCGTCAATATCCTGTTCCATCGCTTCGACACGGACTAAAATCGGTTCATCCGTAATCTGGCCGGAATACTGCCACTGCAAGAGGTTTACCGCCGTCAAGAGGGATAAATCGGAACCGGAATTGCCATATACATCTTTATATAACGAATTAGTCTTATCCTGTAAACTGCCGGAAACGGTAGACTGCCCGTTGAGCAGTTTATCAACCGCTGCAATTCGTTCGTTCAAGGAGCCCGTCTGAGTCGTCCCGTAAATCGTCGTTTCCACTTTATCGGCCTTTTCCAAAACCGTGTAATCTGCTGCACCGACCGTCATAGTACCGAAGAGGGCCATGACTGCTAAGATGCAGGAAGCCTTTTTATTCCACATAGGCGTACCTCCATATCGAAATTTACATCTATATACGAACGGCATCGTTCTCTGTTTTATGGATACTATCCTTATTATATAAGACTGATGTATAAAATGCAATAAAAGGCTTTTTCTCTATGGCCCGGCCTTCATAATTTTAATCAATAATCCTTATCAATTAAAATTATTTACAAATTATTCTTGCTTTCACCCTGTCCCTTTGTTATAATAATTCCGTAACAAATAAGTTCTATTCGTTACGATTGCATAAATCAAAAAAATACACGAATCAATATCAGGAGGAATGAATGATGAAAAAATTTGTATGCGGCATCTGCGGTTTTGTTTATGAAGGTACGGAAGCTCCGGAAAAGTGTCCTCAGTGCGGCGCTCCGAAAGAAAAATTCACGGAACTCGTCGCCGGCGTTAAAGAATATGCTGATGAACATCGCGTAGGCGTTGCTGAAGGCGTTGACGAACGCATTATCGAAGGCCTCCACCTCAACTTCACCGGTGAATGCACCGAAGTCGGCATGTACCTCGCTATGAGCCGCGTCGCTGACCGCGAAGGTTATCCGGAAGTTGCTGAAGCTTACAAACGCATCGCCTTTGAAGAAGCTGAACACGCAGCTAAGTTTGCTGAACTCCTCGGCGAAGTCGTTACGCCGGATACCAAGAAAAACCTCGAAATGCGCGCTGCTGCTGAACAGGGTGCCTGCGCTGGTAAAAAAGAATTGGCTACTCTTGCTAAACAGCTCAACCTCGACGCTATCCACGATACGGTCCATGAAATGGCTAAAGACGAAGCTCGCCACGGCCGCGTATTCGATGGCCTCCTGGCTCGTTATTTCGCAAAATAATCCCTTTGACCGGATTCTAAAAGGAACTGTCGCTATGCGGCAGTTCCTTTTTTATCGCCCTCTCAAAAAAATGAGGAAAACCTGCTCATCCCCTGCCAAAAAGGCGCTGTCTCCATAAGACAGCGCCTTTTTTACGATAGGATACAATTTACAAGCTGACCGAGCGAATCAGCTACTCTTTACTGCAGTAAGGGCGCTTGTTTTTCATATATCGCTTACGCCACCAGATGATGCCGTAAATGAAAGCGACGATAGCGACCAAAATGATGAGGCGGCCCCAATGCTCCTGAATGCGAAGCAAATCATGGCCGAGCCAGACTTCAACTAGAACAGCGGGAAACTTCCCCAGCACGTTGGCAATAAAGTGATCCCGGTAAGAGATATGGCTGAGAGCACTGAAAGCCGTAACGACGACGTTTGGCGCATAAGGAATAGCCCTCCCCATCATAACCGTCTTGATACAGCTGTATGAATCGAGTTTCTCGAGCATCTTACTCCGCGAAATAACCTTCTGAGCCTGTTTGCGGAGCAGGGTCCTCGTCAGACGAAAACTGATTTCAATCCCGATAACTTCGCCGACCCAGGAAATGAGAATCCCCGGAACCAGGCCGAAGATAATGCCGTTTACCGTCAGGAAGGGAATGGACGGCAGTCCGATGGCATTGACGAAGGCGATCAGGAAGATGCTGAGTCCGACGGCATAAAACCCGAAAGAAGCAATATAGTCGGCTAAGCCATCCAAATCACCGCTGGCAGTCAACCGATACATGGTCGAGTAAAAATCAGGCGCCATGAGCTGAATCGATAACAACATTAAAATGACTAATAAGCCCCCACCGATATGAAGGAGCCAGCCTAAATATTTATCATTCATAGAAATGCGATCCTCACGTAATAATCAAATTTTCATTACCCTTCATTATACCATATCATCAGGGTCTCTGTCTGCTATGAGCTCCATTTTTTCAGCCTCTCCCAAGTGGTGGCTCATGACGATGAAATCATCCAATTTCTGGCGTGCCATTCCGCTGTCGATGAGACGGGCCGCTTTGCGGACACCGGAGGCAAAATCGGGAGCCCGGCCGCCGATATAAAGGCCGGCACCGGCATTTAAGAGCACCGCCGTCCGGGCACCGCCCTTTTCCCCGTCAAAAACACGCCGCGTAATGAGGGCATTGGTTTTCGGAAGGCCGCCGGCCAGTTCCTGCCGCGAAGCGACGGGCAGAGTAAAGTCTTCGGGCCGCACTTCATAGGTTGAAAAAGAGCCCGGTGTAAATTCACAAATCGTCGTCGGCGCCGCAGCCGAAATTTCATCGCTGCCGTCCTTTCCGTAGACGACCATGCCGTGACGGACGCCGAGGGCTGCTAAGACATGGGCCATGGGTTTGACCAAATGGGCTTCGCTGACGCCGAGGATTTCGTAGGCGGCATGAGCCGGATTGGTCAGCGGGCGGAGGACGTCAAAGACCGTGCCGATTCCCATCTGTTCACGGACGACATCGATGCGCTTCATCATATAGTAATAGTAACGCGTATAGAAATAACACAGGCCCAGGCGCTTCAGCATCGTAAGGCAGCTTTCAGGGCTGAGGAATATATTAGCCCCCAAAGCCTCGAGGAGATCCGCCGACCCGCTGCGCGACGTCTTAGCCCGATTGCCGTGCTTTGCCACGCAGACACCACCGGCAGCGATGACGAAAGCGGCCGTCGTTGAAATGTTGAAGGTTTTCATACGACCGCCGCCAGTGCCGACGATGTCGAATACATCGTCCCGGCAAGGTACATTCATGCTGTATTCCCGCATCGTCCGCGCCAGAGCGATGACTTCCCGTTCAGAGGCTCCCTTCGTCGTCAACGCTGCGAGGAATGCTGCCAGCTGAATGTCTGACATGGCACCCTCCATGATCTGTTCCATCACAAAAGAAGTTTCCCTATCGCTAAGGTCCTGTCCCCTAGTGATAGCAGCTAATAAACTCGTCAACATGGGCCTCACCTCCGGCAAAAGAAACACGGAATTGTTCTATTCGCATTTATTATACCATATTATTTCATTTTTTTGTTTTTTCTCGGCAGGAAATGCCGCAAAATCGCCGTAAATGATTAGCCTTTCAAAGATTCGATGCACAATTTCAATTCTTTTTCATCATAAAAGACCTTTTCTAAGCAGAGCCCCTGGGCCGGTGCCGTCGCCCCCAGCTTCGTCCGGTCGCCGCCTGCAAGGATTTCGCCGAGGCGTTCCGGCGTCATGCGGTGAAGGCCGATATCGACGAGACCGCCGGCAATGTTGCGCACCATGTGGTACAGAAAACCGTCGCCGACGACGTCGATATCGAGGAGATGCCCTCTTTCATTCAAGTTGATGGCATATAAGGTCTTCACGGGATTCATAGGCGTCGTATTCTGGCCCTCAAAGGCCGAAAAATCATGGGTCCCCAAGAGGACGGCTGCCCCCTCTTCCATGGCCTTGCGGTCAAGGGGCTTGCGGATAAACCAAGCATAGCGAAGGGCAAAGGGATCATGCATCCGGTTGTTGTCGATGGTATACCGATAATGTTTACCTACGTTGTCATGACGGACGCTGAAGTGCTCCGCCATTTCCCGAGCCGACAAGACGGCAATTTCCGGCGGTAAATATCCTTTCATGGCATAGGGAATCTTCTCCGTCGGAATCGAGCCTTCGCCATAGAAGTTGACGACTTGGCCTCGGGCGTGGACGCCGGCATCGGTACGGGCGGCACCGTAAATCGTAATCGGCGCCCGAAAAATGGCCGACAAGCCCTCCTCGATGCAGGCCTGAATCGAAGCCGCATTGGTCTGACGCTGAAAACCGTGAAAGTCTGTGCCGTCATAGGCGACGACGAGACAAATATTTTTCTTCGCCATCAGAGCCACCGCATAGCCGCCAAGACGGCCGTCACGATGAGGACCGCCGCCATAGCGATGACGTCTCGATAAGTGCAGGCCAATTCATTCATCCGCGTCCGCCCTTCGCCGCCGCGGTAGCAGCGGGCTTCCATAGCTGTCGCCAAGTCGTCGGCCCTGCGGAAGGCGCTGACAAAAAGGGGCACCAAGAGAGGGATCATGCTCTTGCCGCGCTGGATGAGGCTGCCGCTGGTAAAGTTCGCCCCTCTCGCCGTCTGGGCCTTCATGATGCGGTCCGTTTCTTCCAATAAGGTCGGAATAAAGCGCAGGGCAATGGTCATCATCATGGCCAGCTCATGAGCGGGAACGCCGATGCGCTTAAAGGGGTTCAAGAGATGCTCAATGCCGTCGGTCAAGACGATAGGCGACGTCGTATACGTCAAGAGGGACGAAAAGACGATGAGGAAGACTAAGCGGGCCGTCATCAAAGCCCCTTGATACAACCCTTCTTTGGTAATGTGCAGCACGCTGTACTGCCAAAGGACTTCACCGGGCGTGGCAAAGACGTGGACGGCCATGGTAAAGAGAATGATGACCCACAAGGGCTTCAGGGATTTAAAAATAAAGCGGACCGGCAGCCGGGAAATGGCAAAATTCAAGGCTACGAAGGCCGTGACGATGCCGTAAGACTCCAGGGAATTGGCCAAAAAGATGGCGACGATGAAAATCATAACGGCGATGATCTTAACCCGCGGGTCGAGGCGGTGCAAGAAAGACGTCCCCGGGAAATACTGGCCCAGCGTAATATCAGTGAGCATGGCCCTTCCCTCCTTTCAGGCAGTTATAAACAGCCTCAGCACCTTGTTCCACCGTTCTCACCCGGTCGTCGAGATCAAGGCCTCGTCCCTTCAGATATTGAAGGACACCGGTTACCGGCGGGACATCCACACCGGCTTGGCGAAGTTCATCGCGATGATCGGCAAAAATAGATAGGGGCTCGCCGTCGAGGACGATGCGGCCCTGAGACAGGACCAGGAGGCGATCGGCCATTTGCGAAATATCTTCCATGTTATGGGAAACTAAGATGACCGTAACGCCCTTCTCCCTATGCCAGCGCTGGATTTCAGCAAAGATTTCCCGCCGGCCCACGGGATCGAGACCGGCTGACGGTTCATCGAGAATGAGGTACGACGGATGGATGGCAATGACGCCGGCAATGGCGACGCGGCGCATCTGGCCGCCGCTCAGGCGAAAGGGCGAGCGGTTGGCATAGGTGTCGTAATCAAGGCCGACAAAGTCCATAGCTTCTTTGACCCGATCCTCAACTTCGATTTCACTGAGTCCGAAATTACGGGGCCCAAAGGCGATGTCGCGGGCAATCGTTTCTTCAAAGAGTTGGTATTCGGGATACTGGAAGACCATGCCGACTCTATGGCGAACCGCCATGGCTTCCTTCGTGTTCTTCCCGATATCCGTCCCATCGACCGTAACCGATCCGCTCATAGGCTTTATGAGGCCGTTTAAGATCTGGACCAGGGTCGACTTGCCCGATCCCGTATGGCCGATGATGCCGATAAATTCGCCTTCATGAATCTCCACATTGGTATCACTGAGGGCGGTCTTTTCAAAAGGCGTCCCCAGGCCATAGGTATGAGTCACGTTCGTTAACTTAATTGACATAATGCGTCTCCCAATTCCTTTTCCGTAATAATCGAGTCCGGCAGGTCTGCCCCTTTTTGGCGCAGCCGGTCGGCAATCTCGGCGGCAACGGGCACGTCAAGGCCCATGTCTTTCAGCTCCCTGACCTTAGAAAAGACGTCGCGCGGCACGCCGTCCATCTTGACTTCGGCCTTGTCGATGACGACGACCCGATCCGCTTGGACAGCCTCTTCCATAAAGTGCGTAATGATGATGACCGTAATGCCCTCGTCGTGGAGTTGATGAAGGGTATCCATGACTTCCTTCCTCCCTACGGGGTCGAGCATGGCCGTCGGTTCGTCGAGGACGATGCAGTCACAGTGCATGGCTAAGATGCCGGCAATGGCAATGCGCTGCTTTTGGCCGCCGCTCAAGAGATGCGGGCCGTGCTTGGCATAAATCGTCATGTTGACCCGTTTTAAGGCCTCACTGACCCGGGCCTTGATTTCATCGGAGGGGATGCCGAGATTTTCCGGCCCGAAGGCCACGTCTTCTTCCACGACGGCGGCGACGATTTGATTGTCCGGATTTTGGAAAACCATGCCGACGTGTTGGCGTATCTTCCAGATATTATCCGCTTCATCGGTCCGCATCCCGCAGATTTCACACGTGCCTGACGTCGGCGTGAGCAGGACGTTAAAGTGCTTGGCCAAGGTCGACTTGCCGGAACCGTTGGTACCGATAATCGCTACGAATTCCCCCTTCTCAACGGTCAGCGAAACGTCCTTTAAGGCATAGACCACCTTGCCGTCTTCATCTTCATAGGTATGGCACAAGCGGTCCGTCTTTATCATAGGTATTGTCATACTACGTCTCCTCAAGTAAGAAAAAGTCTATATTCTTAAACATTATACAAGCAATAGCAGACCCTGTCCATAGATGCATATAAAAAGGCCGGTGCATCCTGACTTCGTCAATCATGCACGGGCCTTTAAGGGCTCTTCGCCTCTTTCTTTTAAAGGACACGACCTGTCATCTGTTTTTCATCGCGCCCGTTCCGGGCCATAGGCATTATCGCCATCGGTCCCCTTCACCGTCGCCAGCCCCAGATAGGACACAGCCATAATCGACTGAGCCGCTAAGGCTGCCGTGTCAAAACCGAGAACGGGGAAAGCATAACTTGCCAGATAGCAGATAAAGGGAACGGCAAACAAAGCTCCCGGTTTATTGAGGTCATGAAAGCGCCGTGCCCCCAAGGACAGGTGAGCCCAAACGGTAGGAATTGTCAGGGCTATGAATAGAATACCGAATATAATAGCATAATCGAGGTGTCCGATGAGGATCGATTCGACGATCTTGCTGTACAGGATGAGGGTAAACATGAATTGGGCCACCATTAAAATCAAGGTTCGCACTAAAAAGGGACGGCGCTGAATGCGGCCGGTAAAGCGAAAATATTTAGCCTTCAGATCGGCAAAATCGCGAAAGCTGACCAGGCTGTTTTCACTGCCCGGGCCGACAGGCATGGCCAGGCCGCGGTGAATGCTGGCCGACTGGCGGGAACGTTTCTTTAATTGGATCTTTTTATTTTTTTGAGCCACCAAAACTACCTCCTATAGGGAATTTCTTCTTATTATCGTACTATATTAAGGGGCATGATTCAATTCATTTCTCCTAAAATATGGTATAATAAAAAAAATTACCTTCAAGGAGGCATTCATGGAATCTACTGTTTTCACCAATCTAAAGGGTTCAGAAGGAGCCCTGACCTTCAATTTTTTCTGCGAATCCCTGATCACGTCGCTCCACACGCTGACGCACATCATGGAAGACGAAGGACTCACCGTCCCGGATAATGTCGCCGATGTCGCCGACGCCCTCAGTGAAATGGGCGGTCACCTCATGGAAGATTACCAGCAGGGCGAGCTCGATTTGAACCGCTTCAAAAACGAAATCCTCGACTTCTACGAATTGAACTTTGCCGTCAACGACGCCCTGGCCTCGGTCATCATGAGTCATGACGACCTGCAGTATTATTACTATATTTACATGCAGGGTCTCTACATCTTCTTCCCGAACATGATGGAAGCCTTTAACGCCGACATCGATGACGAAGCCATCGGACCTTTCTTGGACCAATTGATTGTCGAATTCGAACAGCTCTCGAGCAGCGGATCCTAACCTTCTAATGTAAGCAAAAAAATACTGCCTCTCACGAGACTTTATCGGTCAAGATAAAGTTCCGACGAGAGGCAGTTTTTTATTAAAAGAGGATAAAGAAATAGATAAAGGAAATGGCGGCCACTACGAATCGATAGTAAGCAAAGGAGGCCAAGGTCGACTTATTCATGAACTTGAGGAACCACAGGACGGACACATAAGCTACGATAAAGGCCGTAATAAAGCCGATGACAATCATAACCAAATCGTTGCTGCTGAGGTCGCTGAGGCTCTTTAAGAGGTCGTAGAAGCAGGCAACGATCATGACCGGTACGGCGATGATGAAGGAAAAGTCAGCTGCTGCCTTTCGGCTAAGGCCTAAGAACAGGCCGCCGGCGATGGTCGAACCGGACCGGGAAAAGCCGGGCCATAAGGCCAGGATCTGAAAGATCCCCGTTAAAAAGGACTGGGCAATGGTCATCTTTTCGACATCATGGCAGACCGTCTTCGTACCGTGCTTTTCAGCCAATAACATAAACACCCCGCCGATGATGAGGCCGATGATAACCGTCCCCGGCGAAAAGAGATAGGTCTTAATAGCGTGATGAGCAAAATAGCCGATGCCCATGACCGGTACGATGCCGGCTGCGATATGGGCCAGGGTAAGCCCCGTATCGTTGCGGAACCAGTTCTTCGGCTGCAGGAGGTTCCAGCAGCGGTACTGATGGAGCATCCGCGTAAACTTTTCTTTGTAAATAATGACGACAGACAGGATGGCACCTAACTGGATGAAAATTTCAAATACGCTGGCCCGAGGACCGGTAAATCCCAACATGTCACCGACAAGGATCATATGGCCCGTCGAAGATACCGGCAAGTATTCCGTGAAGCCTTCGACAATCCCCAAGATGATGGCAATAATAGAATCACTCATGTTTTTATCTCCTTTTCGCTCAAATCTCCATATACAGAGCCTTGCAATACTAAAAAGTATACCACACTGGCCGACAAAAAAAAAGGCTCTCCACAGGGCAAACGGCCTTTGTGGACAGCCTTCATTTTAAACGGGATTTATGAAAAAACGATTGCGAAAAGGTAACTATTTTTTAAATTACAGGGTAAGCTTACTCATCAAGAGAAATGACATGATTCGGATTGTCGATGACAAACTTGGCATACTTCGGGTCACCATTGTGTTCAAAATACAAGGTATTCCCTTCCAGACTGCCGCGCCAGCTTACGATGATGGGGCATTCGCGGCTCAACTTCTTCAGCATTGCAACAGGATCGAGATTCAAGATGGGCGCAAACATGAATTCAACGTTATCAATCATAACAACACGGGCATTGAGACGATGAATCGCTGCAGAAACAAGGGTAATGGCTTTGTCCGGACGGTCAGCACGGGGAATTTCCAAAAATTCGTCATCAAAGAGTTCACGGGCTTCACAAATTTTCCAACCGTCTTGATACGTCAGTTCACGAATGAGCTGGCTCTTACCCGAACCGGGACTGCCAATGATAATCAATAGTTTTTCCTCGTCCTGGGCAATGTACTTCCATCGTTTTAAAACATCTGCATCTGTAACCATGAAAATCACCTTCGTTTTCTTAAGATATTTAATTTATTTATTTTATTATACCCAACTTTCGTCATATAAGTAAAGCATTTTTAGTATTTTCTTTACACATATGCCAAAACGGTACGCATATCTACTTCAAGCCGTACCGCTCCATAGGATCCTGAATGTTCTTAATCGGCGTCGAAGTCAGGATGACATCGTCGACGTAAGGTTCATTGTGACGCATGACGATGACCAGGGACACGCCTTTCTGATAAGGGCTGTCATAATAATAGGCATCGACGGATTTTTCTTTATCCGGGCCCCATTCGACGCGGTCCGGACGGCCGTATAAGGCCAGAATCGTCGACACGTGATAGCCCAGCGTCGCGCCGCGGCCGGTATAGCCGTTATTAGTCAGGAGGAATACTTTCTGAACCATATTGCGCCGGTCAACTTCAACGCCATAGTCGCCGTAGAGCCAGAAATTGCTGTTGTTGCGCTTTACCAACTTGTTCCACATATTGTACTTGTTGGCTTCAAAGGGCTGATTGAGGCCAAAACCCATGAGGGTAAAGTCCTTCTCCGTCAATTTAGCCGGATCCTTTGTCGGTTCACTGGAAACATACGGCGGCCGGACAGGCATGAGGGCTACCCTTTCCACCCGTCGGTTGCCGATAGCAAAGACGTACATGGCATCTTTTTTCGGGCTTTCATAGGTGACGTAGTAGACGTTGGCATCGGTATCGCGCAGGACTGAATTGGGAATGCCGAATTGGCGCAGCAGCACTTCAATAGGATACTTCAGGCGCATATCGCGGCCGATGAGGATATTGGTCCCCGTCGATAAAAAGATGGATTCGACACCGGGCCGGACGCTCTTTCGCGTGTCGCCGCTGGAGCGCAGGCTGTCGGCCAGCTTGTTGCGAACGACAAACCGCAGTTTGAGGTCCTTGCCGGCATACTGCATCGACGTGTAGTGCATGCTGCTCGAGTACTTACTGGGATTGCCGAAAATCCGCTTCACTTTCATCGGGCTGTCGCCGCTGCGGATACTGCCAATGTAAAAGTCACTGGCTTCTAAGGGGGCAATCTTTAACGTATCCAACGTATCGAAGATGCGCTGGTCATCTTCGGTAAGGGCGTGGACACTGGCCGGGGCAGCGTTGTGATAGCCCGTTTTCTTACCGTCTTTAGCGTCGTCTTTTTTAGGATTATCGGCCGTATCGGATTTATCGTTTCCATTGGCCACAGCAGACGGAGCGGACTTATCGAATGCTGCCTTTTTTTTGGGAGCATCGGCTTTAGCCGTTTTTTTCGCTTCAGCGGCCTTCGACGGCTTTTCAGGCGAAACCGTTTTATCGGTATCGTCGGCACTGTCGAGAAGCAGTTCTTCTCCCACAGCAGCCGCCAGGGAAACCGGTTCGTCTTTTAGGGAATTCCCCCCATTTTCAGTGGGCACAGCGCCTGCTGCCGAGCTCCAAGCCAGGCAAGCAGAGAAGACCAATGCAGCTAGTGCTGTACGTTTCATAGCGTTCCTCCTTTATAGTCTGTGATAAAAAAGGGCTGTCATACGACAGCCCTTTTCTTGCCATTGACATTGGCAAAGGGTTCAAAAATTATTTATGCTGTTCCGGACGGCTCAACGGGAAGAGGAGTACGTCGCGGATAGACGGGCTGTTGGTCAGGAACATGACCAAGCGGTCGATGCCGATGCCGAGGCCCCCTGTCGGAGGCAGGCCATATTCCAGAGCGCGGCAGTAGTCTTCATCCATCTGATGGGCTTCGTCATCACCGTGTTCGCGTTCCTTCATCTGTTCGATAAAGCGATTGCGCTGGTCGATGGGGTCGTTCAATTCCGAGAAGCCGTTGGCTAATTCGCGGCCATAGATAAAGGCTTCAAAGCGGTAAGTCAGAAGAGGATTTTCCTGATCCTGCTTGGTAAGCGGCGAAATTTCCAGGGGATGGCCGGTAATGATCGTCGGCTGGATGAGGTTTTCTTCGACGAAGGCTTCAAAGAAAGCATTGATAATCTTGCCGACACCGTCATACTGGCCGTATTCGACGTGGTGTTCATCGGCGAGTTTGCGGGCCGTTTCGACATCGGTGACGTTTTCAAAATCAGCACCGCTGAACTTCTTGACGGCTTCGATCATGGTCATGCGGTCCCAAGGCGGCGTCAAGTCGATTTCTTTATCGATATAGGTCAATTTCATCGTGCCGTAGAGCATGTCGGCCAATTTAGAGACCATATCTTCCGTAATGTTGATGACATCTTCCAAATCGCCGTAAGCCTGGTACAATTCGACCGTCGTAAATTCCGGATTATGGCGGGTATCGATACCTTCATTACGGAAGCAGCGGTTCATTTCAAAAACCCGTTCCAAGCCGCCGACGAGAAGGCGTTTGAGGTGGAGTTCCGGTGCAATGCGCAGGAAGATATCCATATCGAGGGCATTGTGATGAGTTTTGAACGGACGGGCAGCTGCACCGCCGGCAATGGTATGGAGCATAGGCGTTTCAACTTCCAGGAAGTTGCGGTCATCGAGGTATTTGCGGATGCCCTTGATGATCTTCGAACGCTTGACGAAGGTATCCGTAACTTCTGGATTGACGATGAGGTCGAGGTAGCGCTGGCGATAGCGCGTTTCCTTATCCGTAAGGCCGTGGAATTTTTCCGGCAGCGGACGGAGCGACTTGGAGAGGAGCTGCCACGATTCGACGCGGATCGTCGTTTCGCCGGTATGGGTAACGAATACCGTTCCGCCGACGCCGACGATATCGCCGAGGTCGAGGAGTTTAAACAAGTTGTACGATTCTTCTCCAAGGACGTCTTTACGGAAGTAGAGCTGGATTTCACCGCTCAAATCTCGAAGGACGCAGAAAGCCGTCTTGCCGTGGCGGCGAATGGCCATCAAGCGGCCGGCGACACTGACGACGGTTTCATTTTTTTCTAACTCTTCTGCCTGGTCCTTCACGTCCTGGGCATGGTGATCCCAATTATATTTCTGACCGAAGGGATAGACGCCGGCATCGATGAATTCCTGCATCTTTTCGCGGCGAACCTGCATCTGGTCATTTAACTTTTCTTCTTCCATCATGGGCATTTCTTTTTCTTTCGTATCCGACATGAATATTCCTCCTACAGTTTATTTTGCATCAGGCGGCAAGATCCGGTACTGGAGTTCACCAGCCGGAGCTTTTACGGTAACGACTGCCGGATTGGAAGGATTGATGTTCTGACCGAGAATCGCTTTTCCTACAGGGGATTCGTTAGAAATCCGATTGTTGAAGGGATCGGCTTCAGCCGTACCGACGACGGTATAGTCGAAGCGGTCGCCTGTTTCGACGTCTTCCAAAATGACGTGGGAGCCGATGCGTACCTTAGCAGCGCCGTCTTCCGTTTCCTTGATGATCTTTGCCGTCCGGATTTTTCCTTCCAATTCGGCAATACGGCCTTCAATGAAAGCCTGTTCATTTTTAGCATCATCGTATTCCGAGTTTTCACTCAAGTCACCGAGGGCGATGGCTTCTTTAATACGTTGGGAGACATTAATACGGCGAACCGATTTCAGTTCGTTTAATTCATCTTTTAATTTCTGCAACCCTTCTTGGGTAATCAGCGTTTCATTGGTCATAATATTCCTGTTCCTCCTGCGATATAATCGCGTGTCACTGTTATAGCTTAATTTATACCGTATCTTTAATTATATTCACATCTGTCTTTTATGTCAACAAAACCGCCTTTTCGCTGTCAGCGCAGCTTGTCCATCATATCTTCGACGACGAGGCGAAATTCTTCGGCCGACCGGGTCCGGTTAATCCGCTCCCGAAGGGCTGCCGCCCCATGGAGCCCGTGGGTATACCATGCCGCATGGGTACGCATTTCCCGAATGCCGATATATTCGCCCTTATAGGCCAGGAGCGACTCGAAATGCTCCAGCATTTGGACATATTTCTCTTTAGCCGTCGGCGGCGGCAGGACTTCTCCCGTTTCGAGGTAATGGCGGATCTGGGGGAAGATCCAGGGATTGCCTTGGGCGCCGCGGCCGACCATGACGGCCTGACAGCCCGTTTCCTTCATCATGGCGGCTGCCGATGGTCCGTCAACGACGTCGCCGTTGCCAATGACCGGAATCGATACGACATCGACGACGGCCTTGATTTTCTGCCAGTCGGCCTTGCCGCTGTAAAATTGATCCCGCGTCCGGCCGTGGACGGCTACGGCAGCGGCTCCGGCAGCTTCAGCTCGTTTCGCCAGTTCCGGCGCCGCAAAGGACGCATCATCCCAGCCGGTACGCATCTTGACGGTAACGGGTATGGACACGGCCTGTACGACGGCCTTGATGATTTTTTCTGCCAGAGGCAAGTCTTTCATCAAAGCCGATCCGTCGCCGTTTTTGACGACCTTCTTCACGGGGCAGCCCATGTTGATATCGACGATATCGGCACCGGCCTCTTCGACGACGGCCGCAGCCTGAGCCATGACCTCCGGGTCGGATCCGAAAATCTGCATCGACAGCGGGTGTTCTCCTTCTTCAATGTGGAGCAATTCCGCCGTATGCTGATTACTGTAGCGAATGCCTTGAGAGCTTACCATTTCAGCGCAGACTAAAGCTGCGCCATAGCGGTGAGCAATGACCCGGTACGGCGCATCACAGACTCCGGCCATGGGGGCCAGAATAATCGGAGCATCGAGAACCACCTTGCCGATAGCAAAGGGTTTAATTGTTTCGGTCATAAATGATTTTCAGCCCTTCCAAGGTCAGCATCGGTTCGACGACGTCGATGGCATCCGTCGCCGGAGCCACGATGACGGCAAGACCGCCGGTGGCGACGACTTTAGCCTTGCAGCCCAGTTCTTTCCGCATTCTGGTAACAATGCCGTCGACCTGACCGACAAAGCCGTAGAAGACGCCGGCCTGCATGCTTTCAACGGTGTTGCGGCAAATGACCTTCTCAGCCTGAACGACTTCAATGCGCGGCAGTTTGGCTGTCCGCTGTACGAGGGCATCCGTAGAAATGCCGATACCCGGACAGATGGCCCCGCCGAGGTAGGTTCCCTTCTTATCGACGGCACAAAAAGTCGTCGCCGTCCCAAAGTCGATGATGATGACCGGGCCGCCGAATTTTTCATAAGCGGCGACGGCATTGACGATGCGGTCGGCACCGACTTCACGAGGATTGTCATATTTGATATCCATGCCGGTTTTAACGCCCGGGCCGATGACCAGCGGCGTCAAGCCGAAGTAGCGCTGGCACATCCGTTCCAAGGTCGGCATGACCGGCGGTACGACAGAGGAAATGATGATGGCATCGATTTCTTCTGAATTGACGCCGTTCAAATAAAAGAGATGGCGAATAAGGACGCCGTATTCATCGGTCGTGCGAAGCCGATCCGTCGATACGCGCCAATGGTCCACGAGTTCCTGACCTTTAAAAATCCCGAGGACGATATTCGTATTCCCTACATCAATGACTAATAGCATAACTTTATCTCCTGCTTAATCTAAGTTGATAATACGCCTATTATAATAACAGAGTTTGCCCGTCTTGAATAGTCTTTCCCCACAATTAGACGGAACGGACATGGACATCGCCGGCCATCACTTTTTCCATCCCCGTCTCAGTTTCGACGATGAGGTTGCCGTCGTCATCGATGTCCGAGGCCGTCCCGGTAAAGGTGCGGCCGACGGAACTTACGGCGACCTTTTGGCCGAGCATGCAGGAAAGGGTGCGCCACTCTGCCAAAATCGGAGCAAAGCCTTCCCGACAGACCGTATGATAGAGCCGTTCCAATTCCATCAGAATGGTCTTTAAAAGGTCCTGCCGCCGGACGCTGACGCCTTCCCTGGCAAAACTGGTAACGATATCCTTTAATTCTTCAGGCAGATCACCGGCCGTAATACCGGTATTGACGCCGATTCCCATGATAATGTAGTTGACCTTTTCAGCCGACCCGTTCAATTCCGTCAAGATGCCGACCATCTTGCGGCCATGGATTAAAATATCATTGGGCCACTTGATGCCGCAGTCAGAAAGGCCGTGAAAACGCAGGGACCGGGCCAGGGCAACGGCTGCCAGCAAGGTCATTTTAGAGACTTCCATGGGTGGAATGGCCGGCCTCAGGATGATGGAAAACCACAGCCCTTTAGCAAAAGGAGAGTGAAACGAACGGCTCAAGCGGCCGCGGCCGCCGGTCTGTTCCTCGGCGATGACCACCGTCCCTTCCGGGGCTCCGTCGTCGGCCAGGGCCTTGGCGAGGTTATTCGTCGAATCGACCCGTTCCCGGTAGACGAGGTTTCGTCCGAATTCCATCGTAGAGAGACTCTTTTCAATCTCCTTCGCCGACAAGAGATCCGGTGCTTCACGCAGACAATAGCCCTTTTTCGTATACGATTCAATGACATATCCCCTCTGCTTCAAGGCTCGTATATGCTTCCACACCGCCGTCCGCGAAACACCCAGCTGTTCAGAAATCTGCTGGCCCGACACGAATTCATTCTGGTGTTTTCGTAAAAAATTGAAAATATCTTCCCGCATATTCACTCGTCCCTCCTGCTGCCGCTTTTCTCATCAATGCCCAACGGGTATCCTATGGCGGCGGTAACATTCGCATCATATATGTACAAATTGTAACATACCCCATTGGCCTGTCAAGGCATCACGCAAAAAGACTGCCGCATGAGGATAAAGCTCATACGGCAGTCTCTAAACGGCCTTGAACTAAGCCATGATAAACTTATTTATTCGTATCTTTGTCAGACTTTTCATCGTCCGAATCGATTACGCCATCCGTCAGACCGCCTTTGGGAACGGGGTTGCCCCAGGGACTGATCTGGACTTCAGTCTGTTCCTGCTGAGGAGCTTCCGATTCCGACTTTTCGCCTTCTGCTTCAGAAACCGTTTCTTCAGCAACAGGTTCTGCGTCAACGGCCTTCGTTTCGACCGATTCCGCCGGCTGGTCTTCCACCACAGCATCTGCATCAGCAGCATCCGCTGCTTTTTCTTCAGGAGCTTCCAGGGTTCCGTATTTGACCAAGTTGTCGACTTGCTGACGGTTGATCGTTTCGACTTCCATCAAGGCGTCGGCCATCTTATTCAGCGTATCGAGGTGTTCGTGCAGCATGTGGAGGACATCGGCATAGGCTTCCGACACGGTATCGTGCATTTCCTTATCAATCAGTTCGGCAACGCTTTCGCCGTAGTTGCGTTCGTGGCCGAGACTCTTGCCGAGGAACACCTGATCCTGCTGTTCACCAAAGACCATGGGGCCCAATTTCGGGCTCATGCCCAGGCGGGTGATCATCTGGCGGGCAATGCGGGTAACGCTCTGAAGGTCTCCCGATGCACCGCTGCTGATTTCGTTGAAGACGATTTCTTCAGCAGCCCGGCCGCCGAGGGCGACGCGGATCTGAGCCAGATAGTAGGACTTCGTTTCATAGGACCGGTCTTCTTCCGGCAGCATCATGGTATAACCGCCGGCACGGCCGCGGGGGATGATGGTAACCTTGTGTACCGGATCGGCATCAGGCAGGAGGTAGGCAATGAGGGCATGGCCCGATTCATGGACAGCGGTCAGGCGTTTTTCCTTGTCGCTGATGACATGGCTGCGGCGTTCCGGCCCAAAGCTTACCTTTTCACTGGCTTCTTCCAGTTCCGGCATATTGATGATTTTTTTATTCGCTCTGGCAGCGAGAAGGGCTGCTTCATTGAGCAGGTTGCCGAGGTCGGCACCGGTAAAGCCCGGCGTCTTCTTGGCGATAATGTCGAGGTCGACGTCCTTGCCTAAAGGCTTGCCCTTGGCATGGACTTCAAGGATAGCCCGGCGGCCGCGCAAATCAGGACGGTCGACGGTAATCTGCCGGTCAAAACGGCCGGGACGAAGCAAAGCCGGGTCGAGGATGTCCGGACGGTTGGTGGCAGCAATGGTGATAATCCCTTCATTGGAACCGAAACCATCCATTTCGACCAACAGCTGGTTCAGCGTCTGTTCCCGTTCGTCATGACCGCCGCCGAGGCCGGCACCACGCTGGCGGCCGACGGCATCGATTTCGTCGATGAAAACGATACAGGGGGCATTTTTCTTGGCCTGGGTAAACAAATCACGGACACGGGAGGCACCGACACCGACGAACATTTCGACGAAGTCGGAACCGCTGATGCTGAAGAAAGGCACGCCGGCTTCACCGGCTACGGCACGAGCTAAGAGGGTTTTCCCGGTGCCCGGAGGGCCAAAGAGAAGGACCCCTTTCGGAATCTTGGCACCGATGGCGTTATACTTGCTGGGATTCCGCAGGAATTCGACGATTTCAGCCAATTCTTCCTTGGCTTCATCTTCGCCGGCAACGTCTTTAAAGGTGACCTTGATTTTACCTTCACCGTGCATTTTAGCATGGCTCTTGCCGAAGTTCATGACCCGGCCGCCGCCTCCCTGGGTCTGCTGCATGATGAAGAACCATACGGCGATGAGTACCAGGATCGGCAGGACTGCCGTCAGCATATTCATCCACCACGACGGTTGTTCAGGCGGCTTTGCAATAACATTGACATCAGCATCTCGCAGGGCCGGTAAGAGCGCTGCATCCGTCGGGGCATACGACGTAAAGGACGTTCCGTCTTTCAGTTGGCCGACGATGGCGTGATCGGCGGTAATCTGGACGGCATCGACTTTTTTCTGCTGGACCTGACTCATGAAATTCGTGTAAGAAATTTCCGATTTATCAGTCTTGTTGCTCGTAAGGGCATCTATAATCGATACGGCGACGATGATGATGAGTAAGTATAAACTTACATTCCGCACAAATTTACTCAAAATACTGCTCCTTTCACCTAATTTATGATAATTTTTCCTTTATTCTAACCAACACAATTTTATATTACCACACTTCTTCAAAAGCAACAACTTATTTTATACAAAAGAGGTAGACTTCCTTACTTGGAGTATACTTCCTCTTTCAAGACGCCGATATAGGGCAGATTGCGGTAGCAGCTGTTGTAGTCGAGGCCGTAGCCGACGACGAAGGCATCGGGAATTTCAAATCCGTTGTAGTCGACAGGCACTTCGACCTGGCGCCGAGCGGGTTTACTCAAGAGAGTGGCCAGTTTTACCGAGCGGGCGCCCCGTTCTTTCAGCATCGGAACGAGGTGGCTTAAGGTAATGCCCGTATCGATGATATCTTCGACGATGAGGACGTCCTTTCCTTCGACGTCGTTGTCGAGGTCCTTGCGGATTTCGATGTCCCCCGACGATTCCGTCGAAGCGCCGTAACTGGAACAGCTCATGAAGTCGAAGTAGACCGGGCCGTCAATGGCGCGGGCCAAATCGGTGAAGAAAGTGACGGCCCCTTTCAGGATGCCGCACAGGAGGATGGTCTTTCCGGCATAGTCCTCAGTGATCTGAGCGCCTAATTCACGGACGCGGGCTGCGATTTGTTCTTCTGTAAGTAAAATTTCTTTGATATCCTGATGCATCTTGATTCCTCCGAAAAAAGTAAATTACCGTCTCCCCTTTTGGCGGGGAACGGCCGGACCTACACAGATGGAGGTCCGCGTCGTATAAACACAGGCTTTGCCGCACTGAAACTGTTTGCCCGTTTCCTTGGCGGCTAAAGCCCGTATGATTTCAACGTAATGAAAGGGCAAATCCTGTACAGCCCCTGTCGCTTCCTGCCACAACCGGCGGATCAGCCGGCGCTGCAGGGCTAAAGGCTGGGATAATAATTTTTTCCTGTCTATGGCCGGAATGCCCCGGTCAGAACAGGCGACAGTCCGGTACGTCCGTTCTGTACAGTCATTCAAAAAAGCTTCATCCGCCCGGACCGCATCGGACAGGCGGTTGAGATCGGCTGTAATAGCCGGGTTATACTTCTGTAAATAAGGCAGCAGCTCTAAGCGGATGCCGTTGCGTCGGTAGCGGGTGCTGTCATTCGTTTCATCGTGACAAAAGACAATCCCCTGCTCCCTGGCATAAGCAGCAAGGTCCGACTTGGTAAGGCCTAACAGGGGACGAATGATATCGCCTCTTCGCGGTGCCATACCGCACAGGCCCGGAAGGCCGCTGCCGCGAAGGAGATGGAGAAGGACCGTTTCGGCTTGATCGTCCCCGTGATGGGCCACGGCAATGCGCGAAGCGCCGCAGGCCTTTTCCATCCGCTGCAAAATCCGATAGCGTTCCCGACGACCGACGGCCTCTTCTGACAATTTTTCGCGGCGGGACAGGGCCGGTACATCGACGTACTGCCAAGAAAAGCCGCATTTTCGCTTCAGGGCTTCACGCCGCACGAAGTCGACTTCGTCATCAGCTGCCGCCCGGATGCCGTGGTGAACGTAGCAGGCCGTCAGCCGCAGGTCATATAACGGGGCCAGGCGGCTCAAGACGTCGAGGAGAACCATGGAATCAGGCCCTCCGGAACAGGCGACGACAAGGGAACTTCCGGGCTGCCACAAGTCATGGTGCCGATTGTAGTCAGCAACTTGTTCGACAAGGGTCATAACCGGCCTTCCTTAGAATTCCAGGCCGCATCATGAAAGGAATGGCGAAAGAAGATGCCTTCCATGATATCCCTTTCGCTGGCCATGACGGCGGGAATTTCATAATGCTTTAAGAACGACTTGGCAATGATCAATCCGGCTAAGATAATTTCACTGCGCTTCGGCTGAAGGCCCGGCACATGGCGCCGTTCTTCCGGTGTCATGACCCGCAGCACCTCAATGTGACGACACAGGGATTCATAAGACACGACATGGCCTTCGACCTTTTTGGCGTCGTAGACGTCTAATTTTAAATCCATAGCCGCCAGCGTCGTCAAGGTGCCGCCGACGCCGATGAGGATTTCCGGCTTCTCGCTCATGGGGATGGGAAGCCACATCTTACAGCAGCGGTTTTCGAGATGAAGGACGTCATCCTCGCTGAGGACGGCTTTTTTCGTAAACCGAACGGCACCCATGGCATAACTGTGGGACCAGCATAAGATTCCCCTTTTCCCGACGGCGACTTCACTGCTGCCGCCGCCGATATCGAGGATGGCTGCCGTCTTATCGGGATCGATAAATTTAGTCGCTCCCGTAAAACAGAGGGACGCTTCTTCAAGGCCCGAAATAGCCCGGCAATGCCAGCCGAAGCGGGCCCGCACTTCTGCCAAAAAGGCCTGTCCGTCAACGGCTTCACGAACGGCACTGGTAGCCACGGCACAGACCGGCACGCCGGACAGCTGTTCCTTCCAGCCATCCATGGCTGCAAAGGAGGCCTCCATCCCGTCCGCAGACAGGTGGCGCGTTTCGTCAATGCCCTTCCCGAGCTGGGTCGTCGCCAATTCTTTCGGCGAAAAAGTCCACTTGCCGGGAACCTCCTGCCAGCCCGTCATGAGGCGCAGGGAATTGGAGCCAATGTCGATAACGGCATATTTCTGATACTCCATAACGTCTCCTTTCAAATCAAAAAGAGGCCGTCGCACGATACGTGCGGCGCCTCTTTTTTGCACTCCGCTATTCAATACTTATCAATCAGCATGGCGAGCGCCGCGGCCGCCGCGTTTTGATTCTGTATTGCGCTTCAAATCCATCAGGCGTTCATCGCTTTCCTTCAGGAATTTGCTGAGCCGGTCTTCAAACGACAGCGAACCTGACGAGCGGCGTGAATCAAAGCCGTTATGCTGGCGGAATTCGTGTTTCTGCCGCATATCGCGTTTCGGACGGAACTCTTTCTTTTCCGGAGCCGACTGGGTCTGTTTAATAGACAAGGCGATTTTCCCCTTATCGTCGACAGACAACACTTTGACGCTGACCTTATCGCGAACTTTCAAAAAATCATTTACATCTTTGACATACTCATTAGCGACTTCAGAAATATGTACAAGACCTACTTTCTTATCCGGAAGTTCTACGAATGCGCCAAATTTTGTGATTCCCGTAACGGTACCTTCCATCACACTGCCTACTTCAATTGTCATGCTGTTTCAATTTCCTCCTTGTGATATTCAGCATAGCTGATAAACGTATATGGTCATTATACTCATAATCGCCCAAAAATTCAATTGCCAAAATAGAAGAATCGACAAACTTTTACGGCTTGTAGGGGATTTCGTCGGGCTTTGCCAATCCAAATTGTTCCCGCGCTTCTCGCGAAATTTCATCGGGATCATTCAGCTTATCGTACTGCGCTTTGAGCCGGGTATTTTCATCCCGCAAAAGTTGTTCCTGCTGCAGGGTCCGATTCATGTCTTCCCGAATTTCCCATACCCTATAGAGCCGGACACCGATGAGATAGAAACCGATAATAATGATGGCTATGAGAAACAGATTGTACCAGCTCATCTGCCGAAACCGGCTGAGCAGACCGGTGCGGCGCTTCCGACGAGGCCTGCGGCGCTTCTTCCGGCGCACAGGCGGCCGATACTGCTTGGTCTCCACCCAATCACCCTTTCTGAAAAATGATAGTCTAAGAAAAAAGCTTATTCTATAGTATACATTGGTTTTGGTACAAGATAAAGTTTTTTTGTGAAATTCCTTTTAAAATGATAGCAGGTTATATATAATAAAATCACGTATCTTGTATCTTAATCCGAGGGGGAACTATTATGTCATACGAAAAAATCACACCGGAAATCATAGAAAAATTAAAGGCCGTCGTCGGCGCGAAAAACGTCGTTACCGATGCCGATGCCATGCAGCCCTATTCCCATGACGAAGTGACCGACCCGGCCTACCACCGGATGCCGGAAGCCGTCGTCTTTGCGGAAACAGCAGAGCAAGTCAGCGCCGTGTTGAAACTGGCCAATGCCTTCCGCTTCCCCGTCGTCCCGCGCGGCGCCGGCACCGGCCTTGCCTGCGGAGCCGTTCCGGAATACGGCGGCATCGTCTTATCCTTAGAAAAGATGAATAAAATCCTCGAAATCAACACCGACGGTCTTTATGCCGTCGTCGAACCGGGCGTGCGCACGTCGGATCTCCAAGACGCCGCCGAAGAAAAGGACCTCTTCTACGCCGGCGACCCCTGCAGCGGTGACTCGTGCTTCATCGGCGGCAACATCGCCACCAATGCCGGCGGCAACCGAGCCGTCAAATACGGCACGACACGCCACCAGGTATACAGCGTCGAAGTCGTAAACCCGAAGGGACGCATCGTCAATCTCGGCGCCCGCCTGCAAAAACAGTCGACGGGCTACTCCTTAGATCAGCTCATCATCGGCTCGGAAGGCACCTTGGGCATCATCACCAAGGCGACCTTGAAACTGGTACCGAAACCGAAATATGCCCTCGATCTGCTGGCTATTTTCGACGACCGCCAAAAGGCCATGGGCGTCGTCACCAAACTCATCAAGGCCGGCATCACGCCGACCTGCGTCGAATTCATGGACAACATCACCATTAAATCCGTCGAAAAATATCTCAACGAAACCCTCCAAGGCAGTGACAACGGCAACTACATCATCGTCGAAGTCGAAGGGACCAACGAAGACGACCTCGACGACAAGGCCGTCGTCCTCGACGAAATCTGCACCGAAAACGGGGCTTCATCGGTTCTCGTCGCCGATCACAACAAGATTTGGCAGGCCCGCAAAGCCTTTGCCGAAGCCGTTCGTGCCGAAAGCCTCATCGTCTGCAAAGAAGACGTCGTCGTTCCCGTCGACCAGGAAGCCCTCCTCCTCGACGAAATCCTGCGCCTTGCCAAAAAATATAACCTCATTACCCGCATCGCCAGCCATGCCGGCGACGGCAACATCCATTTGAACATCTTAAAAGGCGACGATGAAACCTACGAAGCATGGGATGAGCGGGTCAAGGCCAACCAACAGGAACTGTACGCCTTCATCTACGCCCATGGCGGCCGCCTGTCCGGCGAACACGGCATTGGCTATAAGCGAAAAGCACTGATGAAAGAATTCACCGATCCCGGTGAACTGGAAATGATGATGGACATAAAAAGGGCTCTCGATCCGAACAACATCTTAAACCCCGGGAAGATCTTCGACATCGACGAAAAAGACTGAGACCCGGCCGCGACTTGCAAAAATCACGGCTACCGTGTATAATACAAAACAGAACTAAATAAAACGTATATCTTCAGGGCAGGGTGAAATTCCCGATCGGCGGTACAGTCCGCGAACGCATCAGCGTAGGAGCCATTGGCTCGTGATTTGGTGAAACTCCAAAACCGACAGTATAGTCTGGATGGAAGAAGATGTGGCGTGCTGCTTCGGCAGCCTGCCTTACATTGCACAAAAGAGCCCTGAGCCGTTATCGGCGCAGGGCTTTAGTTATAAGGAGGTCTTTATTTTGACGACAGAAAAACGAAAATTCAACACCATTGAAGAAGCTATCGAAGAACTGCAAGCCGGCCATATCGTCATCGTCACCGACGACCCGGACCGTGAAAATGAAGGGGACTTCATCTGTGCAGCCCAATACTGCACGACAGAAAACATGAATTTCATGGCCAGCCACGGCAAGGGCCTCATATGCATGCCCATGAGCATCGAATATGCCCATAAATTAGGATTGCCCCCGATGGTCAGTGAAAATACAGACAACCATGAAACGGCTTTTACGGTCTCCATCGATCACGTCGATACGACGACGGGCATCTCGGCTGTCGAACGTGCCCTTACGGCCCGCAAATGCGCCGAAGAATCGGCTCGTCCCGAAGATTTCCGCCGTCCGGGCCACAACTTCCCCCTCATCGCCAAAAGAGGCGGCGTCCTGACCCGCAACGGCCATACGGAAGCGACTGTCGACCTCCTGCGCCTGGCCGGCCTTAAACAAGTCGGATTGTGCTGCGAAATCATGGCCGACGATGGCACGATGATGCGCACGCCGTCCCTCTGGGAAATTGCCGATAAGTACAACTTAAAATTCATCACCATCCACGACTTGCAGAACTACTGCCGTCGTCATGACAAACACGTCATCCGCGAAGCCGTCGCTAAGATGCCGACCAAGTACGGCGAATTCAAAATCTACGGCTACATCAACGACCTCACGGGCGAACACCACGTAGCCCTCATCAAAGGCGATATCGGCGACGGCAAGAACCTCTTATGCCGCGTCCACTCCGAATGCCTGACCGGCGACGTCTTCGGCTCGTGCCGCTGCGACTGCGGCGAACAGCTGGCCGCTGCCCTCAGCCAGATCAATGCCGAAGGCCGGGGCATCCTGCTCTACATGCGCCAAGAAGGCCGCGGCATCGGTCTCATCAATAAACTGAAAGCCTATGTCCTCCAGGAACAAGGCTACGATACGGTCGAAGCCAACGAAAAACTCGGCTTTGCGCCGGACCTTCGCGAATACTGGATCGGCGCTCAAATGCTCCAGGATATGGGTGCTAAGGAAATCCGACTGTTGACCAATAATCCGGAAAAGATTTACGGACTCGAAGGCTTTGGCGTCGAAATCGTCGAACGCGTTCCCATCGAAATGGAACCGCAGAAATTCGATGAATTCTATTTAGAAACGAAGAAGAATAAGATGGGCCACATTCTGCCTCATCTCCACTAATCCTTAGATATAAAAAGGCAGGGATTGCTGATACCGGGCAATCCCTGCCTTTTTCCATTCCGCCTCGTTTCCCGAAGGAGGATTTTTTATAGCAATGAAAACTGATTCTTATGGTAGTCGATGAGGCCGTCCTTCTTCATCTTGCTCAATTCTGCCGACAAGGCACTGCGGTCGACGGACAGAAAATCTGCCATCTGCTGACGGTTAAAGGGCAGGACAAAGGTCGAATTCCCCCTGTCCCGAGCCAAGTTCGACAAGTAGAGCATGATTTTCTGCCGCGTCGAGCGCTGGGTCAAATAGCGCATCTTTTCTGTAAGGAGCCGATTCTTCTCGGCCATGAGGCCTAAGAGATTCCCCGTAAACTGAGCCTCCGCCGGCGTCAGCATATGGCCTCCGTGGAGAACGCCGGCTACATAAATTTGAATGATGACCGCATCGGAAGAAGCCACGACGTCAACCGTCGCCGGTTCTTCCGGAAGACAGGCAAAGGCTTCTCCGAAAAAAAAGCCTTCCGGTATCTGTGATAAAATATTCCGGTTGCCCCAATAATCTTCTTGGATGATATGGACCGAGCCTTCGAGGACCAAGCCGATATAGGCGATCGGATCACCGGAATAAAAGAGAAATTCTCCTTTTTTATAGTTTTTCTGACGGACTTTTAAGTCCTGCAAGAGCGGCAGGACATCGCCTTTGGCGACGCCGCGGAAAAGAGGAGATTTTTCGATAAGGGAAAGATATTGTTCCATTAGCAGCACCTCCTGCTGAATGTAGTTGGAAAAACAACGGCAATATCCGTAAAACTACGATATACTAACATCATCAACGAAACTGCCGATGGAGGAAATAACTATGATACGTAAAATTATACAAATTGATCAAGAAAAATGCAATGGTTGCCGTGCCTGTGCTGAAGCCTGTCATGAAGGAGCCATCGCCATGATAGGCGGCAAAGCTCGACTCATGCGCGACGATTACTGTGACGGATTAGGGGATTGCCTCCCCCACTGCCCGACCGGCGCCATTACCTTCGTCGAACGAGAAGCTGCCGACTACGATGAAGAAGCCGTCAAAAAACACATGGCTGCCCAAGGACGCGAATACAAAGGCCGCTGCCCCGGAAGCCAATCTCATGTCGTAACACCGACAGCCCAGGAGAATGCCGTACAGGGAAGCAGTTCTCAGCTCCGTCAATGGCCGGTCCAGCTCAAACTCGTTCCGCCCCATGCGCCTTACTTCAACGGCGCCCGCCTGTTGATTGCTGCCGACTGTACAGCCTACGCCTACGCCCGCTTCCACGACGATTTCATCAAGGGCCATATCACCCTCATCGGCTGTCCCAAGCTCGATGACATCGATTATTCCGAAAAACTGACGGAAATCATCCGTCAGAATACCCTTCAAGACGTCACCGTCGTCCGCATGGAAGTCCCCTGCTGCCGAGGCCTGGAATTGGCCGTAAAAAAAGCGCTGGATCAGAGCGGTAAATCCCTTGACCTTCAGGTCAAAGTCATCAGTCCCGACGGAAGAATAACGGCCTGACCTGCACCCCTATAACAAAAAAAGATGCTGCCGCAAGTGCGACAGCATCTTTTTTTTAAACGTTCCATTCTTCTTTCAAGGTTGATAAGCACATGAACGTCTGCGAGGAAGCAACCGTTGGAATCTCATTCAATACCTGCATGAGGAAATGTTCCAAATCATCCGGTGTCTTAACGAGCACTTTTAATAAGTAATCGAAGGCGCCGACGACATGATGGCATTCCAAAACTTCAGAATACTGAACGATTTTCGCACGGAAATCTTCGTCATCGCCCGACCGTTCCAGGTTGACCATAATGAAGGCGGTCACGTTGTATCCCGTCTTGCGGCGGTTTATCTTCGCACCGTAGCCTTCAATGATGCCGTTGTGTTCCATCTTACGAATTCGTTCGGCAACGGCGGGAATGGACAAGCCGACAACTTTACTTATTTCTGTTGCCGATGCTTTTCCATTTCGTTTCAAAATCATTAAAATCTTGTCATCAATATGATCCATCTGCCAATACTACCCTCCATAGCTTTAAAATCTATTATACCTATATTATCTTACAAAGATCGCAAAAAGTAAATAGACTTAAAGTTATTAATTATTTATTCACTATACTTTTTACTTCTATGGAAGTCTTTTTATTCTGAAATATGAAAATCAGCATTTAGATCAGAGAAATGGTCTCGGAATCCGGGTGTCATATAAATGGCATTATCCGTTCCGGTAATTTCACAGTCCACACCTTCCATACTGTGGACCAAGTCAAGGCCTTTCTGGGGCCCCAAGACGAAGACGATCGTCGTCAGCATATCGCTGAGCATGCCGGCATGGGGAACGGAACCGTCGATGACGATGGAATCGCTCATGACGCCGGACCGGGCCGGATAGCCTGTACGGGGATCAAAGATGTGATGATAGCGGACGCCGTCTTGGATGAAGTAGCGTTCATAATCGCCGGACGTGGACAAGGCTTGGTTTTCAATGGCGACGATACCCAAAAAGTCCTGGTTATTATCAGACCGGGGATGCTTGATGCCGATGTTCCACGGCTTCCCCTTAGTCGTCTTGCCGACGGCATACATCGAACTGGCACCGAGGTTGATGAGACCGCTTTCAATGTGATGCTTGTCATAAATCTTGCGGATTTCATCGACGGCATAGCCCTTGGCGACACCGCCGAGGTCGATGGCCATCCCCGGTTTTGCCAGCATGACGCTGTGGTCTTCCGGCCGCAGGAGGATATCCTTATAATTGACCTTCATCAAGGCATGGGAAACTTCTTCCGGCGACGGCACATGCTGGTCGGCATTGCCGATATGCCATAAGTTGGTCATGACACCAATGGTGATATCCCATTCGCCCTGGCTCTTCGCCGAATAGTCCTTAGCGTATTCAATCATTTCATAAATGGCAGGATCGACCTGAACATAGTCCTTACCGGCCGCAGCATTGATGCGGCTGACGTCGCTGTCTTCGTTTTGACCGGCCAGTTTATCTAAGACGGCCAAGCGTTCAAAGCCTTCGTCGACGGCCTCTTTCGCTTCCTTCCCGGTCGCCCGGAGAGAGACCGATGTATCCATGGCGACGCCGCTCCTATCAAAAGAAGACTCCGGATGCAGAGTGCATCCGGAGCTGCTCATTACGATGAGGAACGCCATGGTGAGAAGAACCCATACATACCGTTTCTTACCCATCTGTTAACCTACTTTTTCTTCTTTCTTGAAAGAACCTTTAATCATTTCGTTGATAGCGCCTGTCGGACACTTGGTCATGCAGGTAGCGTTATCGCAGTTGTGGCAGACAGCCTGATTGACGACAGCCAGATGGTCGACGATCTTGATGGCGCCTTCTTCCTGATGAGAGCAGTTACGCATGCAGGAACCGCAGCCGATACACATAGCTTTGCAGTTCTTCATGGCAGCAGCACCAAAATCTTTGGAGCTGCAGCTGATGGCAACTTTGGCACTGATCGGAAGCAATTCGATGACGTGGTTCGGGCAGATAGAAGCACATTTACCGCAGCCTGTGCAGAGACGTTTGTCGATGACCGGCAATCCGTCTTCACCCATGTGCATAGCACCGAAGGGGCAGGAACGCGTGCAGTTACCGAAGCCTAAACAGCCGAATTTACAGAATTTCGGGCCCTGCTGAACGATCTTAGCAGCCGCACAGTCATGAACACCCTGGTATTCATAAGCGAGTTTAGCAATGCCATTGCCGCCGCGGCATTTGACATGAGCAAACTTCGGTTCCGTAGCTTCCGCAATTTTACCCGTCAATTTAGCGACGATTTCAGCAACTTCTGCCTTACCGGGAACGCAGAGGTTCGGGGCCACGTTGGGGTCGAGGACGACAGCTTCTGCATATTTTGCACAGCCGGCGAAACCGCAGGCACCGCACTGGCCCTGAGGCAGTGCTTCTTTTACTTCGCCGATGAGCGGATTTTCTTCCATAGCAAACTTCTTGTCAGCACTTGCAAGGATAAAGCCGAATACAAGGCCGATACAAACCATGACGACGACGGCCATGATTGCAATAAATGAGTAATCCATAATCAGTTTTCAACTCCTTTGCCTTAAATCATGCCGGAGAAGCCAAGGAAAGCCAAGGACATCATGCCAGCCAGGACAAAGGCGATTGGTGTCCCCTTCATAGCATGAGGAATATCGGCAAAATCCATTTTTTCACGGCAGCTTGCCATCAGGATAAGGGCAATAGCGAAGCCAATGCCGGCACCGACAGCGAAGATGATATTTTCGAGGAAATTATAGCCACTGGTAACACTGATGACCGGGACGGACAGAACGATACAGTTCGTCGCAATCAGCATGAGGTAAATACCCCACATGTTATACAGTGTCGGAGATTGTTTCTTGATGATGATTTCCAAGAGCTGTACGAAACTTGCAATCAAGATAACGAAGGAAATCGTCCGCAAGAAGGTCAGGTTGAGCGGAACGAGGACCCAGTTGTATAAACTCCAAGCTAAGATGGTACTCAAGGTGATGACGGCCGTAACAGCGAAACCCATACCGACCGAAGCGTTCAGGTTTTTTGAAACGCCGAAGAAGATACACAAGCCGAGGAACTTGGTCAATACGAAGTTGTTAATCAAGACAGCCCCGATAAACAGCGTAAAGTATTCCATTATCCTTCACTCCCTTTCAGTTGTCTCTGTCTTTCAACACGTTCATTCCAAATCTTGAAACCAGCCATGATGAAACCGATCAGCATGAAAGCTCCGGGCGGCAGTGCCATGATGAGAGCCGGCTGGTAAGACGGACCGAATACTTCGAGACCAAAGAAGGTGCCGTTGCCGATGACTTCACGGATGCAGGAGATGATAAACATAGCGATGGTGAAGCCCATGCCCATGCCCATGCCATCGAGGAAGGAAACGACGACGCCGTTTTTCGATGCGACCGATTCAGCACGAGCCAGGATGATAGCAAATACGACGACCAAGTCGAGGTATACGCCGAGGGCTTTGTACAGATCAGGAGCATAAGCCTGTAAGAACAACTGAACACAAGTTACAATCGTAGCGATACACGTAATGTAAACCGGAATACGTACTTTTTTGTTGATCAATTTGTGGATGATCGAAACGACGACGTTGTTGGCGGTGATAACGAACCATACCGTAAAGCCCATTGTCAAACCGTTGACGATGCTCGTCGTTACGGCAAGACCGGGGCACAGGCTCAAGGCCAAGACGAAGTACGGGTTTTCTTCAATAATGCCTCTAGTAAAGATTTTCCAAAGATTCATTATTATTTACCCCCCATCTGTGCTGCTTTTTCAACAGCCTCTTTAACGCCCAAGGTGAAGGCACGGGAAGAAATCGTTGCACCAGTCAGTGCCTGGATCTTATCTTTTGCGCTTCTGTCCTTTGTGACTTCAAGACCGGCGATTTTCTTACCTTTAAACTGGTCTTTAAACGGAGATTTTGCACCTTTATCGCCAAGGCCCGGCGTTTCATTGGCTTCAAGAACGGTGTAGTCCATAACCGTACCGTCCATGGATACAGCCGTCAGCAGCTTAATCGGGCCGCCGTAGCCTTTCGGAGCCGTCGGGATGATGTAAGCGACTTTCTGGCCGCCTTTTTCAGCAATAAACGTATCTTCTTCGCCCTGTACAGGGACGAATTTGTCAGCATCGGGAACGAGGGTCTTCATGGATTCCTGTTTCATCTGTTCTGCTTTTGCCGTAGCAATCGGGCCGGTGATGAAGAAAACGACACCGATAATGCAACCGGAAACAAGGCAGGTGAGGATAAGGTTCATTGCGACCTTAAAGATCCCGCTTTCGTTTTTGTCTGCCATTTTATTTAGCCCCCTTTGTCTTTACCGCACCAAAGACAGTCGGTTTAACCAAACGGTCGATGAGCGGAGTCAAGGTATTCATGAGCAAGATGGAGTAGCAAACCCCTTCAGGATAACCGCCGAGTACACGGATCAAAACCGTAATCAGGCCGCAGCCTAATGCGAAGATGACCTGGCCTTTAACGGTAATCGGAGCCGTTACCATATCCGTTGCCATGAAGAAAGCGCCAATGATAAGACCGCCTGCCATCATTTGGAAAAGCGCAACGTTTGCACTGCCGTATACAGCGCCGGTGAGAATACCGACCGTTGCGATCATGACGACCGGAACCTGCCAGTTAACATAGCCTTTGTAAATCAGCCATAAGCCGCCGAGGATGAGGAGAACCGTAGATGTTTCGCCGAGGGAACCATTACGGAATCCGAAGAACATGCTCTGGTAGATGCTGCCCCAGTCATTCGTGCCGAAGAGCTGGAACAGGGCATCGGAACCGCCATGTTTGAAGATGTTCAAAGGAGTAGCGCCTGCAACGCCGTCGATGACCGTACCGTTGAGCTGGGTCCAGGTGGTCATAGCGACCGGCCAGGAAACCATCAAGCCTGCACGACCGACGTGAGCCGGGTTGAAGATGTTGTAGCCGAGGCCGCCCATAGCTTGTTTACAGACGACGATAGCCAGGAAAGAACCGACGATGCTCATCCACCAAGGAAGGCTCGGAGGACAGGTCATAGCCAACAGAAGGCCTGTGATGACAGCAGAGCCGTCGGTAATGGTGATGCGTTTGTGCATCGCTTTTTCCCATAAGAATTCAAAGATAACAGCCGAGACAATTGCGACGATGATATTGACGAGAGCATTGACACCGAAATAGTAAACGCCGAACGCAGCAGCCGGTACGAGAGCGGCAACTACATTCCACATGATCTTAGGAATGGTTTCGTTACAGCGAACATGCGGTGAAGATGCTACGGTAAGTTTAATTTCCTGCATGTCTTTAGCATCCTTTCCATTTGTTTGTCCTTTAGCTTCTGGACTCATGATATCCCTTCTTCCAATTAGTTATTGGCTTTCTGTGCTTCTGCTTTCGCCTGCGCTTCGCGCTGGATAGCTTTGCACTGACCTTTTGCGTTGCGGATATACTGGACAATATTGCGTTTAGCCGGGCAAGTATAAACACAGCTGCCGCATTCGACACAGTTCATGACACCGTATTCCATGCATTTATCCCAAGCCTGGCAGGACGAGAAGATGCTGAGCTGACTCGGAACGAGCCCCATGGGACATGCTTCTACGCAGCGGCCGCAGCGGATACAGGGAGATTCTTCACCGGCCTGGCATTTTTCCGGAGACAGGGCCAGGATACCGGAAGCACCTTTAGTTACAGGTACGTCGAGCTGATACTGGGCAAGACCCATCATCGGGCCACCGGCAATCAGGCGATCCGGTTTTTCCGTAAAGCCGCCACAGTAGTCGATAACTTCCTGGAAGGTCGTGCCAATACGAAGACGGAGGTTTTTCGGTTCTTTGATGCAGTCACCGGTAACGGTCGTGAGACGTTCGATGAAGGGAATACCCTGACAAACAGCATCGGTAATGGCGATAACCGTACCGACGTTACTGACGACACAGCCAACGTTCATCGGGAGTCCGCCCGGTTCTACCTGACGGCCCGTGCAGGCTTCGATCATCATTTTTTCAGCACCCTGAGGATACTTGGTCTTGCAGGTGACAACCGTAACTTCGGGAATATCTTTGAAAGCTTCGGTCAGGTTCTGGATGGCTTCCGGTTTGTTGTCTTCGATCCCGATGAAAGCAGTTTTAATTCCGAGCACTTTCATGCAGATCTGGACGCCCGTTACGAGTTTATCCGTCGTTTCCTTTTCTACCATCGCACGGTAGTCACAGGTCAGATACGGTTCGCATTCGGCACCATTGACGATGAAGGTGTCAACCGGTTTGTTCGGAGCCAGTTTGACATGAGCCGGGAAAGTAGCACCGCCGCAGCCGACGACGCCAGCTTTTTTGATGAGTTCCAGGATTTCCTTGCTGTCGAGCTGTTTCCAGTCGTGCTCTTCGGGAAGTCCTTCTACCCATTCATCCTTACCATCTGCTTCGATGACGACAGCCATGCACTGAACCATCATGTTGTGCGGCATCGGCGCAACTTTGATGACTTTGCCGGACGTAGATGCATGAATGTCGGCATGCAAGAATGCGTCACTGGTCCCGATAAGCTGTCCCTTTTTGACCATATCGCCAACTTTGACGGTCGGTGTACAAGGGGCACCAAAGTGCTGGCTCATGGGAATGACGACTTGAGCCGGTACTGCCGGGGTTTCTATGGCTTTATCTTTTGCATAGATCTTGCCATCATCAGGATGGACCCCACCTCGTTTAAAGGTATTCAACATCAAAAATCACCTCATTATTATATAATGAAAAATAATAAAAACATGAATCATGCTTCCAATCGCTTACATTATATCATTATGTAGCGTATTATTCAATGTGAAAATCGGAGCAAAGTTTCACATTTAACTTATTTTTATAATATGCAATGCGAAGGAAAAAGAAGTCAAAAGCCGTCCAAATTTAAAAAGATATTTTGGTTTACATTTCTTCATACGACACCTATTTTGTATAGTATAAACGGCCATTTTACGGGATTTTCAAGGAAGCGGAATAACAAATAAATAGTTTACAAACCCTTTTCAAGACCTCTGATTTTATCATATTTTAAAGGCATATAACATTTCGCCATATGTTACACCAGGCACATATGGCGTGTATATTATATTCATAAACAACATGATACCTCGCATTCACTGTATCTTTATACCTTGCATCCCGAAATTAGAATGACCGCGAAGAATTTATACGATATTTGCAAGATTCATGAAAATGCACGAAATGTAAAAAAAGACGCCCTCCAAGAGAGCGTCCTTTTATAGCTTCGATTTACTTCTATTATTTTTTCAGATCCAGAGCGGCTTTGATAAGGCCGTTGAACAAGGGGTGAGCCTTGGTCGGGCGAGATTTGAATTCCGGATGGAACTGGCAGCCGACGAACCAGGGATGATCCTTGATTTCGACGATTTCTACCAAGCGGTCGTCCGGTGACGTACCGGACAAGATCAGGCCGGCATTGACCATTTCCGTACGGTACTTGTTATTGAATTCCCAGCGATGGCGATGGCGTTCATAAATGAGGTTGGCATCGTATACAGCCTGGGCTTTCGTGCCGTCTACCAATTTGCAGGGATAGAGGCCGAGACGCATGGTTCCGCCTTTTTCCGAGATATCGACTTGGTCCGGCATGAGGTCGATGACCGGGAATTCAGCGTCTTCACAGAATTCCGATGACGTAGCACCTTCAAGGCCGACGACGTGGCGGGCAAATTCCATGACGGCACACTGCATTCCCAAGCAGAGGCCGAGGTACGGAACCTTGTTCTCACGGGCGTACTGGACAGCGCGGATTTTGCCTTCGATGCCGCGGTTGCCGAAGCCGCCGGGAACGACGATGCCGTCAATGCCCTTGAATACGTCTTCCATCGTCAGCTTGGGATCTTCCAAAGTTTCCGAATCGATCCAGTGGATATTGACTTTGGCTTTATTGGCGATACCGGCATGATTCAAGGCTTCGGCAACGCTGAGGTAGGCGTCGTGGAGGGCGACGTACTTACCGACTAACGCGATTTCCAAGGTCTTTTCCGTGTTGTAAATGGATTCGACCATCTTCTTCCAATCTTCCATGTCGCAGGGACGGTTAGGAAGGTCGAGTTTTTCCAAAACGATGCGGTCCATGCCTTCTTCTGACAAGAGGAGCGGCACTTCATAGATGCTGTTCAAGGTCTTGTTTTCGATAACGGCATCTTTGTCGATATCGCAGAACAGGGCCAGCTTATCTTTCATTTCATCCGACAAAGCCCGTTCTGTACGGCAGACGATGATATCCGGCTGGATACCGATGCTGCGCAGTTCTTTTACGCTGTGCTGAGTCGGCTTGGTTTTCAATTCACCGGCAGCGCCGATATAAGGAACAAGGGTGACGTGGATGTACAAGACGTCGTTGCGGCCGACTTCCTTCTTGATCTGGCGAATGGCTTCCAAGAAAGGCAGGCTTTCAATATCGCCGACAGTACCGCCGATTTCTGTAATGACGATATCGGCATTGTCGTCGTCACCGACGCGATAGACGCGGTTTTTGATTTCATTCGTAATGTGCGGAATAACCTGTACCGTATGGCCCAAGTAATCGCCGCGCCGTTCTTTCTGAAGGACCGACCAATAGATTTTGCCGGTCGTGACATTGGAATTCTTACCGAGATTGATATCGATGAAGCGTTCATAGTGGCCGAGGTCGAGGTCTGTTTCCGTGCCGTCGTCAGTGACGAAGACTTCACCGTGCTGATAAGGGCTCATCGTGCCCGGGTCAATATTGATATAAGGGTCAAACTTCTGGATCGTAACCTTGTAGCCGCGGTTCTTCAGCAAACGGCCCAATGAAGCCGCTGTAATGCCTTTCCCTAACGAAGAAACGACGCCGCCTGTTACAAAGATATATTTAGCCATATTTCCTCCCTGTCGAGCTTCTGCCCACTGCGAATCAAAATCAATTCAATAACTTATCATTTTATTATATTACATTTTTTCAGGAGCAGAAACCCCTAAAATAGCCAAGCTGTTGGCAATGGTAATGCGTACAGCCGTAACCAAGGCCAGCCGCGCTTTTTCCAAATCCTTATCTTCCTGGATGATGCGGCAGTGATTATAGAATGCATGGAACAAGCTGGCCAGTTCGTGAACGAAATGAGCGATGCGGTGCGGAGCCCGTTCACGAGCCGCATTCTGGATTTCTTCCGGGAATGCAGCCATCTTCTTAATCAAAGCCAATTCATAGTCATTGGTCAAGGTATCCCATTTGACATCGGACCAATCGCTGTTAAGCTCGACGCCGGCTTCTTTGGCCTGGCGATAGATGCTGTAAATCCGAGCGTGAGCGTATTGGATATAGTAAACGGGGTTTTCATTGCTGTGCGATTTGGCCAAATCCAAATCGAAATCGAGCTGCGTATCAAGGGACCGCATGATGAAGAAGTAACGAGCTGCATCGGTACCGACTTCTTCGATCAGTTCATTCAAGGTAATGGCCTGACCGGTCCGCTTACTCATCTTGACGGGCTTGCCGTCCCGGAAGAGGCTGACCATCTGCAGCAAGAGGACTTCCAGCTGATCCGTGTCGAACCCCAAGGCAGCCATAGCGGCCTTTACGCGGGCGACGTAGCCATGATGATCGGCGCCCCAAATATTGATCATGGTCTTAAAGCCCCGTTCATACTTATTCTTATGATAGGCGATGTCGGCAGCTAAATAGGTCGGAACGCCGTTGTCACGAATGACGACGCGGTCCTTGTCATCGCCGTAATCAGTCGACTTCAGCCACAGGGCACCGTCTTTTTCATAAATCTTCCCCCGGCCCTTCAGGACGTCACAAGCAGCCTCAATGGCATCTGGATGAAGAGTCCGTTCGCTGAACCAGTTATCGTAAGAAACGTTAAAATGCGCTAAATCTCGTTTCAGAGCCTTCAGTTTTTCAACATAGGCCCGGTCTTTAAACAAGTCAAGCCGTTCTTCTTCCGGCATGTCGAGGTATTTATCGCCGTCCTGGTCGATAATGGCCTGAGCCGTTTCGATGATGTCGTGGCCGTGGTAGCCGTTTTCCGGAATTTCCGACGGCCGGCCCAATAATTCCAGGTAGCGGGCATTGACCGATGCGGCCAAATTATTCATCTGGTTGCCGGCATCATTGATGTAGTATTCAGCCTGAACGTTATAGCCGGCTGCCCGCAGGAGGTTGACCAAGGTGCTGCCGTAAGCGGCGCCGCGGCCGTGGCCGACATGAAGCGGTCCCGTCGGATTGGCACTGACATATTCGACTTGGACCGAATCCTCCTCACGCAAAGGAGCATGGCCGTAAGCATCGCCGGCGGCCAGGATCTGTTTAAGCGTATCGTAAATGACGTCGTTCTTCAAAAAGAAGTTTATGAAGCCGGCACCGGCGATTTCAGCCCGTTCGAGCCAGGGATAATCCATTTCATCGACGATGGCCTGGGCAATGAGTTTCGGTGCCTTATGGGCGACGCGGGCCGACTGCATGGCGATATTGCTGGCAAAGTCGCCGAATTCTTTCTGCGGCGGCACTTCCAAGGCAACACTCGGATAGTCGCCGGCTGGAAGCGTCCCTGCATCAATGGCCTTATTTAAGGCTTCCGTAATCCCCTGCTTCAATAAATCCTTCATTTCCATTACGCTTTATCCTCCTGCACAGTTATGGTTAATTGAGTATACATGGAACTGATATCCTCAATATGGACGTCATAGCCCAGGTAAATCGTACCGATACCGTCCTGAAGATCGGTACGGCATTCATAGGTTTTCATCTTCACATCAAAGGTACCAACCGGTGTTTCATACTGGGAATGGGTCGTTTTCCCCTTATGAAATTCCTGACGCTGGCGAAGTTTCCCCAGACGCAACAATAAGACGGACCCTCCGGGTAAGACCTTAATGACCGTCGTAACGCCTTTCATTTCCGTCAGTTCGCTCTCTTCATAGACGATGTACTGGGTATCGTCTTTGATATAATACTTACCTTCGGAAACGAGCTCTATTTTCAGCTCTTGCCCTTCCGGGTCGCGTTGGATACTCTGTACACTTACTAAGACAGGTTTCAATGTATTCCACCTTTCCTATCACCAATCCAATGTTACTATTATATATCAAGTGCCGGGAAAAAGAAACACTTTTTTTCACTTCATTTCAATAAGAGTCGGCCAATATTTTTTAGGCATAAAATTGCGGCGAAGGGCCTCATTTTTCCGCGACGGGATGGCAATCGTGCGGTAATAGGTCTGCCAGACCCGTTCAACAGCTAATTCATCGGCCGATAATTCCGGAGCCGCCTGTACGTCGGGAATGGTAACCATGACCGGCGTCTTTCGATCATAGTAAACGCCAAAACCTCTGCCCGTATCGTGGAGAACCCAGCGCTCACCGGGAAAACGGCGGACAAAGTGCGGCGCCATGACCGGTATGACGCAGCACGTCGGCTTCAGCCGGCAGTAGAGCATACCGTCGGACAGTTCTTGAAAGCGGGCCAGCCCCAAGAGTTTATGGCGTTCGTTTCCCGTTTTCCGGGCCCATTGACGAACCTTCCAAATCGGTTCTTCACCGAGATGGCAGAGAAAATCCTTTTTATACCGAAAAGCCGTCCGTAAATAGGTCAACAGCGAAAGGCCCCGATCTTTCTGCTCGGCCAAAAAGGCATAGTAGAAATAATGACAGGCCTTGGGACCACATTGCAGCAAAAGGCCGTCAAGGATGCGCCGGGCCTTGCCGTCGTCCGTCGGAACGAAGCGTGACTCAGAAAAAAGCGATGCCTCATCGGTTTCCAAACAGATATCCTCGATCTGCGCCACGCCGTCATGCCAGCCGTCAAAGACAGCCGACAGGTATCCGAAAAAACTTCCATCGTATATATATATCATCGCAGTGCCTCTAAAATAAACTCATGGGCTCATAGGCAGACGGCTGCGTCTGTCCTGATAAAAGCATCCGCCGGACATAGGCCGGATCTGTCGAAAGGCCGTAATATTTTCCCTTGCAGGTAATAAAATAGCGGGCCCGTTTTAACACGACGCCTAAGCGTTTCAGACTGTCGTACGACAGGAAGGCCTGGCGGCGGGCAGCGCAGATGCGGCGCGCCGAAGTGACGCCAATACCGGGTACGCGAAGCAAATCGTGGTAAGAAGCCCGATTGACTTCAAGGGGGAAAACTTCCGGATGGCGCAGGGCCCAGCAGGCTTTCGGATCGAGGTCCAAATCGAAGTTCGGTGCCTCATCGGTCAAAATTTCTTCGACGTTAAACTGGTAAAACCGCAGCAGCCAGTCGGCCTGATACAGGCGATGTTCGCGAAGGAGCGGCGGTTTTACAATCGCCGGCAGATTTGAACCGGTAACGGCCGGCACATAGGCCGAATAATAGACGCGCTTCATCTCTACCTTGTCATACAGGGCCTGGCTGAGACGCAGGATCGTCCGGTCGCTGTCCGGCGTCGCCCCGACGATGAGCTGCGTCGTCTGTCCGGCCGGAACAAATGACGGCACCTTCTTGTACCGTTTCTTTTCATCGCGCCACTGGTCGATGCCTTCCCGGATATGCCCCATGGGAACGAGGATGTTCTCTTTGGTCTTCTGCGGAGCCAAGAGCTTCAGGCTCGATGACGACGGCAGTTCGATGTTGACGCTCAGGCGGTCGACGTAGCGGCCGAGCTCACGAATGAGGGCCGCACTCGTTCCGGGAATGCCTTTCATATGGATGTAGCCGTTAAACTTCTTATCGTCCCTCAAGATCCGGGCCGTTCGTATCAAGAGCTCCGTCGTATAGTCCGGTGAGCGATAGACACCGGAACTGAGGAAGAGTCCTTCGATATAGTTGCGCCGGTAAAAGGCAAGGGTCACATCGGCGATTTCCTCCGGCGTCAAGATAGCCCTTTTGGCTTCACGGCTCGTCCCATTGACACAGTAGGCACAGTCGTAGATGCAGTAGTTGGTCATGAGTATCTTCAAGAGGGATACACACCGCCCGTCGGCAGACCAGGTATGGCAAATGCCGCATGCCGCTGCATTCCCGATACCGCCGGCTTTATTGGCCCGATGGCTGCCGCTCGATGAGCAGGATACATCATACTTAGCCGCATCACTCAAAATATGCAGTTTCGCTTCAATCCGATCCCAATCCACCGTTACACCTCCCCCGTCAGGGACTCATCCTTTATATTTTTAAAAGAAACTGCCCGATGAAAGCATGGCTTCCTCAGGCAGTCCCTGTCCATTATAAATTCAAACCTTCACGCAGTTTTTCAAATATCTTCTGTTCGTCTTCCGTCAAATCACGGCCCAAGTCGATGTGCAGTTCTTCGCCGTTGCTGCGGGCCTTGTCCTGTTCGTGCTTGTCGCCGCTTTTGGCACTGTCGTCACGAATGATCATCGTACCACCTCCTATCATATTTTCTTTATTATACCACATCGAAGGGGCGTCCTAAAAGGAAAATGCTCCCATTTTCGAAAAAATGTTCGCCTATATGAAGAAAAAAAACTACTGCCACAGAAAGGCAGACTCTTGAGTCAGAATCAACTCAAGAATCGCCCTTCCATAGTGCAGCAGCCAGGTTTTCAGTCCTCTCGGCCCTTAGAGCAAAGTCTTGGGATCGGGATACTGTTCAATGCTTTCTGCCATTTTATCGGCTAATTCATCCATCAGGCATTCCTGATCGTCATGAAGAGACGATTTCAAATCCATCGTCGGTTCAAGGAGTTCGCAGCATTTAAATTCGTTTTCAACGTAATCTGCCATAGTCTTATACGCAGCCGAAGCCCAGCTGTGGCAGGCGACGATTCCGATGGTGCGCTTCTGGAACATGAGGGTCTTCAAGTCGTGGAGGAAGCTTTCCATGGGCAGGAAGAGATTTAAATTGTACGTCGGTGCAGCCAGGAGAAGGTGGCTGTATTCCCAAGCCTTCGCCGTTACGAAAGAAGCGTGGACTTTGGCAACGTCGTACATGCGGATATCGCGAACGCCGCGGCGGCTCAATTTATTGGCCAAGACGCAGGCAGCCCGTTCCGTATTGCCGTAAATGGAAGAGAAAGCGATGACGACGCCCTTCTTTTCCGGTACGTGCTGTGCCCAGTGCAGGTGTTTGTCCACGATGTACTTAATCGTTTCCGGCGTACGGAAGACGAAACCGTGGAGGGGGCAAATAACATCGATAGGCAGCTTGGATGCTTTTTTAAGGACGTTCATGACCTGAGGGCCATATTTTCCGACGATATTGACATAGTAGCGACGAGCTTCATCGAGGTAGTTTTCTTCAAAATCAGCCTGGTCGGCGAAGACGTTGCCGACGGTACCGAAGTGACCAAAGGCATCGGCACTGAACAGGACATGATCCGTTACTTCATAAGTCATGATGACTTCCGGCCAGTGAACCATCGGGGCTTTGATAAACTGCAGAGTGTGTTTCCCCAATTCCAGCTTATCCCCTTCGTTGACGACCATGTAGCGTTCCGGCATGGGATGGCGGAAAAACTGTTCAAAGAGCTTAAAGGTCGACGGCTGGCCGATGATTTTGGCTTCCGGATATTTTTCCAGAAGGGCCAGGGCCGAACTTGCGTGATCCGGTTCCATATGCTGAAGGACGAAGTAGTCCAGTTTACGGCCTTTGAGCAAGTATTCTACATCTTCAAGAAATTCGTCACGGCAAGACTTATCCATGGCATCGATGAGGCACGTCTTTTCATCATCGATGAAATAGGTGTTGTACGAAATCCCTTCCGGGAGGGGGAAGATCCGTTCAAATAATTCCGTCCGGAAGTCGTTGCATCCCATCCAATAGATACCGTTTTTAATTTCTTCTACACAATGCATATATGTATAACCTCCTTAAATAGTACCAGCACAGTTATGCTGTAATGTCAATTATCACGTTTCTATCATAACATCTTTTAGATAAATAGGAAATAGTATAAATGAAAAAACCTACCAAAAGATATCTATTATTTATTATTTTTATCTGTTTCCTGGCTGTCCCCGCTGTCAGAAGACGTTTCGCGATCTCCGGACTGACGGCTCTTTGAAGCATTAGAACGAGATTCACCGTCCGATTCTTTTTCATCACTATCCGCTGAGGCACGGCTCTTTCTTTCTGATTCAGATGCATCGCTGCGCTGCCGTTCCGGCGCTGCATTCCGAGTCACTGCCGGCACGGAATCGCTGATCGACTCGGCTTCCGATACGACGCTGTTGATGAGCTGTTCCAAGACTTCGCGGTCAGCCTGAGACAGATCGGCATTGCCGCTGATCATATCCCGGGCCTGCTGGGCCAGGCTCTGAGCCTGTGAACGGGCCGAACTGCCGCTGACAGCTCCGTCGCGGTACTGCCGCTTCAAGCTGCGCAGTTCGTTTGAAATCTCACTGGCTTTACTGCGAATACGAGCCGCTGCCAATTCCCCGCTGCGCTGTTTCCTGGCATCTGCTTCCTGCATTTTCCGATCTTCTTCACGATTTTCCAGGAGTTCTTCCTGCTGCTGCTCAGCGACTTTATCAAGGGAGGCCGTCGTGACGTGGGTGCCGACATAGTATTCATAGCCCATATACCCTAAGATGACGATAGGAATACAGAGCAGCATCATTTCCAACCGGCGCATCTGAGCTGCCCGCTTCCAACTGATGACGCTTTTGCGGCGATGTTCCATAATGAGGACGACGAGTAAGATCAGTCCGATTAAGAACAAGGCCATATAGATGAAGAGTTTATGCCAAACCGTGGCCTGCAGACTTATGGTCGTCGGCTGCGAATCAGATAGCTGCCACAGGTAGGTGCTGGCCTGATCATCGGCCTTATTGCTGTTGCTTTCGACCTGCGTACCGGACGGGAAGGATACCATGTATTCCAAATCGACGCCGTTTTCCGGCATAGGCGCACCCAAACGAAGATTCTGAATACTGTTGGCATCGAAATTATAATTGATATAATACGTCGAGGCAAACAGACCGTCATGGGTCTTATGGACGATGTGGTCGACAGAGCTTCGGCTAGCTCCGTCATTGGTAATGGTCTTCATAGCCCGAAAACCTTCGCCGTTGTCATTACTATAATCCATAATGGTATAACTGCGTTTTTGGAACTCATCGGCATCGGCTTTCAGGCTTTGCTGTCCTTCTGCAGTATCCGACACTTTCAAAACGTCCTGCGTTTCACTGCCATCGTCATGAATAATCGTCTGCGCCCGAAACCCCGATAAGAGGAAGAACGCAGCCAATAACATGACGGTCATAGCAAGTTTGGCAAATTTCGAATACCCTTTCATAAATTCCTCCCTTTCTGTCATTCTTCTTTTGGCGGCACCATCCCGGAATCGACAAGATGGGGCTTATCAAACAGGGATTGGCCGGCCTTATCGGCGCGGGCCTTATCCATGGCAGCTGCATTACTGAGCTCTTCTAAGGGAACGCCATTGACAAAAATCCCTTCGATCACACCTTCGCCCCGCTTGATACGGATGCTGGCGATGATACTGTCATCGGTGCGAAGACTATAAATACCGTCAGCCAGTTCCGGAGACAGGCGATAGCGGTCAAAGCCTACCTGAAACTGGACGCTGCCGTCTTTATAGGAAACAGCCGTCGCCCGCATATAATCCGTGCCGGAGTCGGGCTTTGACGCCGACGCTCCTTCGACTTTCATAATACCTGACGCGTCGCGTGAGATAGCCACATAAATCTGCTGCCCCTTTTCAGGCGGCGTTTCGTCACGCCAAGTCGTCGTATCTTCCGGGAATACGACGCGGACATAGTCGGTCCCGAAGGTAGAGATTTCTAACCGCGGCACAGCGCGCCACTGATAGGGAATCCCGTCGACAGAAATATTATGCCAGCGCCAGCCGATATAGGCCAGGGCGGCAAACTGGATAAAGACGACTAAACCGAAGGCCAGCCAGCGATAACGGCCTTCCGGTGAAAAAGAAAGATGTATGCCCTGCAAAGGTGGTGAAAATTTCATTCCGACTTGCCTCCTTGATGGGACCACGGCGACTGGGTAAAGTGTTTTTTGCGTTTCGGTTCCGGTTTCATATGACTCCACGGCGATTCAGTGACGGCCGGAGACTTTTCTTTCGTCTTTTCCTGAGGAACGGCCATCTGCTGCGGTACGGCTTCTGTTCTTTCACGAACGACTTGGCGCGGAGGCAGATCGTCTCGATCCGTACTTTCAGTCGGGACCGACAAGTTAAATACCAACGGGGGCGCCGTCTTATTTTCGGTCGCCGCCGGCATCGTTTCGGCCGTATCCGTGTCCCCGCCAAGACCCAACTCGGAAGGCGACGGGATGCGGATATCCTTCATCCATTCTTCCACCGTTTCATCCCGTTCCGGTTCGTCGGGAGCATACCACACGGGGAGCTCTTCTTCTGGGGCCGGTTCCTCCTCAAGAACGGCTTCATCATTGCGGATACGAGCCGCCGAATGGCGAAGTCGTGCCCGACGCGAAGCCCGCTGAGCCGCCGAGGTTTTATCTTTCTGAGTCCGTTTGAATTGGAAGATAATCAAGGCCAAAATGATGATGGCCAGAATCGGCGCCAACGGTGAAAAATGCGTGCCAAAGACGAAGGACAGGACTAAGCTGATAAAGGTGACGACACCAAACTGCATGTGCGCCTTGTGGTCCGGCTTAAAGCCCTGAGCCGTTTCATAGACAGCGATGACGACGATGTACAGCGATGAAAGGATCAAAGGAATGGACGAATAAAGGGCCGACCGGACGAGGAGCGTTTCAAAGGCCAGGATAACCGGAATTGCCAGGTACAGCACCGGTCCCCACAGCCGTTTTTTCACGGTTTTAGCCATAAGTCCTGCCATGATGACGAAGAGCAGGACCGTTACCAAATCGGTCGTCCAATGGAAATCCTGAACCTGAGCCACACCATCCCAGGAAAAAGGCAAGCAGGAAACGAGGAGCGAACCGACGGCTGCAAAACGGCCAAACCAGCGGAAAGGCACGCCCCACGACTGGTGAATATCGATGGAGTAGCCGACCAGCATAATGGTAACAGCCAAACTGCCGGAGAGCAGGAAGGAAATGTATTCCGTCGTCCTGGCTGCCAGGCCAAAGGCAATGAAGACGGTAATCGTCATGACCCACGAAAAGACAGACAGACGCCGTTCATCGCGAAGATTAATTAAGGTATTATAGAAAGGCACGGCCAACAGCAGGAGCAGCCACAGCAGGGCAGTCCCGCCAAAGGTGTTGATAGGACCGCCGGCAGCCGTCCAATAGAGGATCGACACGTCGTAGACGATAAGGGCCGCAACGGAGCACAAAAGGTAGACGACAGGCAGGCACAAGATGGCACAAGCTACGACATAAGCCGGCACATCCCAGCCGATATAAAAGGTCTGTTCAGCCATGGCCATGACGACAAACACACCCAGACAATGGATGAGGGCAATGCCGTCAGCAGCCACTGACCCCTGGCGCTTCTGAAACATGGCCAGTCCTACGCCGGCCTGAGTCACCAGCAACAGCACGCTGGCCAAGGCCATGCGGGCCGGAACCGATACATAGTACCATAATTGGGAAAGGCCCCAGATGACGGCCATAACAACGGCTGCAAAGCCCAGGGCCGATAAAAACGCATATAAAGGCAGGGGCGCCAAAAGAGAAGTCCTTTGTTCATCCCTGCCGTAAGATTTTCGTATTTTTTCACGGGCTTCTTCCGTAATCCAGCCTTTAGAAACCCAGTCAGTGACCTTGTGGTCCAACCATTCATTGGTATTCCGTCTCATACTTGCCTCCCAGGCGCCATCCCGGAACGAGGCACTCCGGGACCCTTCGTAATGTGATATTTCAGGCAGTCCTAAAAAAGCACACCTGTCTATTCAGTATATCACAAAATGACTCTTTTCCCTATGGCATCCGCCAAATTTTTACATATTCCCAAAAGAATAAATTGCCCGTAACCGTCACGAGTGAAACGATTGACCCCTTTCACGTAGGGCACGAAAAAAGGGCCTCCGGGAAAATCCCAAGAAGACCCTTTAGCCAGCCTGCGGCAGGACAAGGCCATTAAGGCATTGCGTCACCGTTTATTTTACGATTAATACGGGGCAGACCGAATGAGTGACGACATAACTGCTGACAGAACCCATGAACAAGCCTTTCAGCGGTCCGAGGCCGCGGCTGCCCATGACGATCAGGTCGGCATTAAATTTTTTGGCTACCGACAGGACGGCAGGACCTGGCGAGCCGACTTCAAAGACGCTCTTGACTTCGATGTTCTGAGGAATGGCCTTGGCAAACTCATCGAGAATGCCTTTACCTTCTTCTTCCATATCGAGTGCAACCTGTTCGGTTACATAGCCGCTGGCGTTGGGAATCTGATCGAAATTAGAAATAACCGATACAATGTTGGCAACATAGACCAGCGTAATCATAGCGCCCAAGGATGATGCAATGACGACGGCATGTTCCAAAGCCCGTTTCGAATTGACCGAACCGTCGGTCGGAACGATGATGTTATTATATTGCTTCATATGAATCCCTCCTTATAATGCCTTGTCGTTAAGTATATATTCGTCACCCCCTTAGCAGATTCCTGCCTGGCAAAAAAATTATTTAGAAAAAAAGAGCCTTATTTTTAAAAGCACAAATTGATCTCAGCCTAAATGACATTAAAAAATGTAAAAATAGAGTATAAACTTTCATTTTCTTATGATATAATGTTAATTATAGCATACTTAAATTTACTTTTTTGTAATGATTAAGAAAGGTGGTTTTTATGACACACGAACTCGTAAGTGCGACCTTACCCGTATGGAGCATTATTCCCTTTGCCGGGATGCTCCTATCCATCGCCATCGTCCCCCTCGTCCGACCGGAGTGGTGGGAAAAACACATGCTCGGCGTGGCTTTTGCCTGGTCTTTATTATTCCTTATTCCCTTTGCAGTTGCTTATGGCATCGGTGAGTCATGGTTCCGCCTTTTGGAATCGGTACTCCTCGACTACATTCCCTTTATCGTGCTTCTCCTGGGGCTATTTGTCGTAGCCGGCGGCATCGCCGTCCGGGGCACCCTGGCCGGAACGACGAAGGTCAACTGTCTCCTCTTGTTCATCGGTACGGCACTCGCCAGCTGGATCGGCACGACCGGTGCCGCCATGCTGCTCATCCGGCCGATGATCCGAGCCAACGCCTGGCGTAAGAATAAAGTACACCTCATGGTCTTCTTTATCTTCCTCGTTGCCAACATGGGCGGCTGCCTGACGCCGCTTGGCGATCCACCCCTGTTCATGGGCTTCCAGCGCGGTGTTCCCTTCACCTGGACCTTCCACCTCCTGCCAATTCTGCTCTTGAACTTGGTCATCATGTTCGCCATCTTCGCCTTAATGGACAAACATTTTTATAATAAAGAAATAAAAGAAGGCCGCTCTCCTCATGACGCTTTGGCCGCCGGCAGCAAAGAGCCGATCAGCCTCGAAGGAGCTCATAACCTGATTTTCATCGCCATGATCATCATCGGTGTTTTGGCCAACGGTCTCCTGCCGGAAATGCACCCCTTCTTTGCCAACGGTGCCGGCATCCACATTTACGATGAAATCGTCTTCCCCTATGCAACCCTGGCTGAAATCATCATCATCTTAGCGGCAGCCTTCCTTTCGATCAAAACGACGAAAAAATCGACGCGAGACCTCAACGAATTTACGTATGCTCCCATTATCGAAGTTGCCAAACTCTTTATCGGCATCTTCGTCACCATGATCCCTGCCCTGATTCTGCTTAAAGCCCACGGGGCTGAATTGGGCATGAACAATCCCTGGCAGATGTTCTGGGCTACCGGCGCCCTGTCGTCCTTCCTCGACAACACGCCGACCTACTTGGTATTCCTGCAGACAGCCGGAGCGCTTGGCGCAACGGAAGGCATTACGACTTCCGTCGGTACAGTCTCTCAAATCATGTTGGAAGCTATCTCGGCCGGTGCCGTCTTCATGGGCGCCAACACCTACATCGGCAATGCCCCGAACTTCATGGTTAAGTCCATTGCTGAAGAAAATAAGATCAAAATGCCGAGCTTCTTCGGATACATGGGCTGGTCTATCGCCATCCTCATCCCGGTATTCATCATCAATACCTTCGTTTTCTTCTTATAAGAAAAAAGGTTATAAAAAAGCAGGACTGTTCGCAGTCCTGCTTTTTTACGTCTGACCAAAAAAATTTCTCATCCATAAAGCATAAGGGTAAAACAAAAGGCGCCGCACGATGTGCGACGCCTTCTTTGGTGATCCATCCGAGATTCGAACTCGGGACACCCTGATTAAAAGTCAGGTGCTCTACCAGCTGAGCTAATGAATCATGGCTGGCAGGGGTAGCTGGATTCGAACCAGCGCATAGCGGAGTCAAAGTCCGGTGCCTTACCACTTGGCTATACCCCTATGGGGCGAGTATAGGGATTCGAACCCTAGCATAACGGAGCCACAATCCGCCGTGTTAACCACTTCACCATACCCGCCATATAAGATTATCTGCCGTAACGACGCCGAATCAGCGTCGTCAACGTAGATAATCTTACCATGACTCAATTACAAAGTCAAGTATTTTTTACATTTAATCACAAAAGAATCGCGACCTAAAAAGCATAGCTGCAAAATACGCGTAATCAGCGGTCAGCTTTTCCGTACAGCAGATCCTTTACGAAGTTCGGCAGGACGAAGGCGCTCTGCTGAATTCCTTCATTATAGTAGCGCGTCGGGAAGGTCCGCTTGCGATTGGGCGTCCACTGCAGGGGATCGTATTTTTTCGATCCCATCGTAAAGCAGTGCATCCCCGACGGATAGAGCGGGATGAAAGCTGTGTACAACCGGGCGATGGGGAAGATATCCGAAACGCAGTCAAACACGTCTTTCACCAGCTTTCCGTGCATGAAGGGCGATTCCGTCTGCTGGACAAAAATGCCGTCATCTTTCAGTGCCTTAAAGGTATCCTTGTAAAAATCATAGGTGAAAAGGCCTTCCCCGGGTCCGACCGGATCGGAGCAGTCGACGATGATGACGTCGTAATAGTTTTCAGCCTGGCGCATAAAGGCGATGCCGTCGCCAACCGTTACGGTCAGTTTGGGATTTTCTTCCAACATAGCCTTTGAAATCTCCGGAAAATATTTTTTAGACAGTTCGATGACCTTGCCGTCGATATCAACCATGTCCACCGATTCGACTTCAGGATGACGAACGGCTTCCCGCGCCGAGCCGCCGTCACCGCCACCGATGATGAGAACCCGTTTGGGATCAGGATGCAGGAACAGGGGGATATGGACGATGCTTTCATGGTACATGAATTCATCCTTGATCGACGTTTGAAATACACCGTCTAATACCAGCATGCGGCCGAATTCTTTCGAATCGGCAACGATGATATCCTGAAAATCAGAATGGCCGCGATAGAGAATATCCGAGGCTTCCGTCGTCAGGTCTAAGTAAGGGGACTGATGTTCCGTTATAAATTTTTTCATAGTATACTCCTTAGTAATAGCCTGTTTTTATCATATTCCGATAGTGACTTCATTTTAGCATATTTAGCATCGTTTGTCGCAGCGCATTTCATGATTTCTAAAATGATATCGATTTCTTCTTAATAAGAAAAATCCTTTGTGTCACCCCCTTACAGAATAAAGGGATTATGGTACAATATAAAGTAGACTTTTTACATATAGTCTTTATTATAAATAAAATTTTTTAAAGAAAGAGTCGGTTTATAAACCGATAGGGTGACAAAACATGAAGAATCTCTTACACATCGGCATTGACATCGGTTCGACGACAGTAAAAATCGCTGTTCTCAACCATGCCAAACAATGCCTGCACGCATGCTATGTCCGCCACTATACGGATATACGCCAGAAAGTTTGGGATTTACTCCAAAACGCCTATGAAATCTTTGGCGACCGTGAGATCACCATGGCCATCACCGGTTCCGGCGGTATTGCCCTGGCCGACTATTTGCACATCCCCTTCCTGCAGGAAGTCATTGCCGGCACGAAAGCCGTCCGGACGTACTACCCGCAGTCCGATGTCATCATCGAGCTGGGCGGTGAAGATGCAAAGATCACCTACCTCACCGGCGGCAATGAACACCGCATGAACGGCAACTGCGCCGGCGGAACGGGTGCTTTCATCGATCAGATGGCAACCCTCCTCGACACGGAAGCCAGCGGCCTGAATGAACTGGCTAAAAAGTCAGATACGATCTACCCCATTGCCGCCCGCTGCGGCGTCTTTGCCAAGACCGATATCCAAGCACTCTTAAACGAAGGGGCCAGCAAGGAAAACGTCGCTGCCTCGGTCTTTCAGTCCATCGTATTCCAGACTATAACGGGACTTGCCTGCGGCCGTCCTATCAAGGGCACGGTCTGCTTCCTCGGTGGCCCGCTGACGTATTTATCGCAGCTGCGCGAACAATTCGCCAAGACCCTTCACTTGACGCCGGACAAGGTCATTGCCCCGGAAAACGCTCAAGTATATGTCGCTATCGGCGCTGCCCTTGGCAGCATGAACACCAAGCCCGTGTCCTTCATGAATCTCATGGGACAGCTTAAGAACGTCGACGAATCGACGCTGGCTAAATCAGACCGGGTAGCCCCCCTCTTTAACAGCCAGGCCGAACTTGACGAATTCCAAGAACGCCACAGCCGACATACCGTGCCGCACGGAGATCTCGAAAGCTACAGCGGTCCCTGCTATCTCGGCATTGATGCCGGCTCGACGACCATTAAAGCCGTCGTCTTGAGCGAAGACATGAAGATTCTCTATTCTCACTATCAGAATAATGAAGGAAGTCCCCTGACAGCCGCTAAGAAAATCGTAGCCGCCGTCTATTCCCGCCTGCCCAAGGGTGCCTTCATTGCCAAATCGGGCATCACCGGCTACGGCGAAGCCCTCCTCAAAGAAGCCCTGCACCTGGATCTTGGCGAAGTCGAAACGATTGCCCACTATCAGGCAGCCTCGCATTTTTGCCCGGATGTCGACTTTCTCCTCGACATCGGCGGTCAGGACATGAAGTGCAGCCGCATCAAAGACGGCCACATCGAGGACATCCTGCTCAACGAAGCCTGCTCGTCGGGCTGCGGCTCCTTCCTCGATACCTTTGCCAAATCGTTGAAAATGTCCATTCAGGAATTTTCTAAGGCAGCACTCCTGGCCAAGAGTCCCATCGACCTCGGTTCCCGCTGCACAGTATTCATGAATTCCAAAGTCAAACAGGCGCAGAAAGAAGGTGCTACCTTAGCCGATATCTCTGCCGGCCTGTCTTACTCGGTCATTAAAAATGCCCTTTATAAAGTTATCAAAGTCAAAGACCCTGCAAAACTTGGCCAGCACATCGTCGTCCAAGGCGGTACATTTTACAACGACGCCGTCCTCCGGGCTTTTGAAAAGCTCTTGGGCCGGCAGGTCATCCGCCCTTCGATTTCAGGCCTCATGGGTGCCTTCGGCATGGGCATCATCTGCCGTACAGCCTATCATCAGGACCACGCCGTATCGACCATCGTCGACGAAAAGTCCTTGCAGGACCTGAGCATCACCACGTCGATCCGTCACTGCGGCCTCTGCACCAACAACTGCTTGCTGACGGTCAACACCTTTAACGACGGCCGGTCCTTCATTACGGGCAACCGCTGCGAACGCGGAGCTGCCGGCTCGACGACGGCCCGCAAGAAACCTTTGCCGAATATGTATAAGATAAAATACAATCTTCTTTTCGGCTATAAACCCCTTGTCGACGCGCCGCGCGGCACGATTGGCATCCCGCGGGTCCTCAATATGTATGAAGACTATCCTTTCTGGTTTACCTTCTTCACCAAGCTCGGTTATTCCGTTGTCCTGTCCGATCCTTCTTCGAAAGGGCTCTTTGAAAAAGCCATGGATACGATTCCGTCCGATTCGGCCTGCTATCCGGCCAAACTCGTCCACGGCCATATCGAAAACCTCCTTCAAAAAGGGGTCGACCGCATCTTCTATCCGTGCATCCAAAACGGCCCGCAAGAAGGCAGCAAGGACAATACCTTCAACTGCCCCATGGTCATGAGCTATCCGGAAGTCATCCGCAACAATATGGGTGAACGACTGGCTGAAACCAATACGCCCTATCTCTGCCCCTTCCTGCCCCTCCACGACAAGAAGCGGATTGCTAAGCGCCTCATTGAAGAATTGAAGGCTTGGAATCTGCCGGACCGCGAAATCAAGCAGGCCGCCATGGCAGCCTGGGAAGAAGAAGAGGCTTACAAACAGAAGGTCTACAACCTGACCCAAAAGATTTTAGACGACCTCAAGAAAACAGGACAGCGGGCTATCGTCCTCTGCGGCCGCCCGTATCACGTCGACCCGGAAATCAACCACGGCATCCCGGAATTGATCAACAGTCTGGGCCTGGCCGTTCTTACGGAAGACGGCGTCGCATCCTTGTCGACCTTTGACGGCAATCTCCGCGTCGTCGACCAGTGGTCGTATCACTCCCGCCTTTACCGGGCAGCCCAGTACGTCACTCAGCATCCGAACCTCGAACTGGTAGAGCTCAATTCCTTCGGCTGCGGCCTCGACGCCATCGTCGCCGATCAGGTACAGGATATCCTGGCCCACGGCCACAAGATTCACACCCTGCTCAAGATCGACGAAGGGTCGAACCTCGGCGCCATCCGCATCCGACTGCGCTCCCTGCTGTTCGTCATGAATCATCGTCCGAAAGAGGATTACACCCTCGAACCCTATTCTTACGAAAAGACGATTTTCACCAAAGAAGACGCCAAAAAGAACGTCATCCTGGCTCCGTCCATGACGCCGATCCATTTTCCCATGCTCATGTCGGCCTTCGAACACGAAGGCTATCACGTCGAGCTCTTGCCCCATCAGAACCAGGAAGCCATCGACACGGGCCTGGCCTATATCCACAACGACGCCTGCTACCCGGCTATCATGAGTCTGGGCCAAATCCTCACGGCCTTGAAGTCAGGAAAGTACGATCTGGACCATACGACGGTCATGATTTCCCAGACCGGCGGCTGCTGCCGGGCCACGAATTACATCGGCATGATCCGCAAGGCCTTGAACGACGCTAATATGTCGCAAGTTGCCATTCTGTCCCTCAACATGAAGGGCATGAACAAGCAGCCCGGATTCCAGCCGGGACTCGGCTTCTGGCACCGCCTCATCATGGGCATGATTTACGGCGACGCCCTGCAGCAGGTCTTATACCGCACACGGCCTTATGAAAAGGTCAAAGGTACGGCCGAAGCCCTGTTCCATAAGTGGCAGAAAAAATGCACTCAGCAGCTCAAAAAAGCTGACTTTAAATCCTTTAAGCGCAACCTTCGCGACCTCATCGACGAATTCGATCACATCGAAATGAGCGAAGAAAAGAAACCGCGCATCGGCCTGGTCGGTGAAATCTACGTCAAGTTCCACCCCATCGCCAACAACCACATCGTCCGCATGATTGAAGAAGAAGGCGGTGAAATCATCGTCTCCGGTTTGGCCGACTTCTTCCTCTACGGTCTGCTCGACGACCAGTTCCGCCACAAGTACCTCTCGGGCAGCTGGAAAGACGCCTTATTCAGCAAAACCGGCGTCCGCCTCCTCGAATGGTACCGCAAGCCTTACGAACAGGCTGTCGCTAAGAGCCGCCACTTCGATCCCATTACGTCGATTTACGACATTGCCGACGAAGCCAAGAAATTCTTGTCCCTCGGCCATGAAGCCGGTGAAGGCTGGTTCCTCACAGGGGATATGATCGACCTCATCCATCGCGGAGCCAAGAACATCGTCTGCCTCCAGCCCTGGGCCTGCCTGCCCAATCACGTCACGGGCAAGGGCATGATCAAGACCTTGAAAGCGGCCTTCCCTGAAACGAATATCGTCGCCATCGACTACGACCCCAGTGCCAGCTCGGTCAATCAGACGAACCGTCTGAAATTAATGCTGACCACGACTTTTGAAGGCATCCGGGAAACAGTCCAGGAAGACACCAAACCGGTTCTTCCCTTCATGAGCGGCGTCCGCATCAACAGTTCCCTTGAAAAATAAATAAAGCCATCACAAAGAACGCCCTTCCATGATATACAACATCATGGAAGGGCGTTTCGTTGTCTTTCAGAATATATCCCTCAAACCTTCTTATGCTTCATGGCCTGATAGAGTTTTTCAGCCGTAATGGGAAGGTCGCGGACCCATACGCCTGTCGCATTGTACACAGCATGGGCAATGGCCGGCGACGGCGAATCGATGACCAGTTCACCGATAGATTTAGCACCGAAGGGACCGTTCGGTTCATAACTCGGTTCAAATTCAACGTTGACCGGTCCGACATCGAGGCGCGTCGGCAGGCGGTACTGCATAAAAGAGTTGTTCTGCAGACGGCCGGTCGGCGAATACTGAACGTTTTCAGTGAGGGCCATGCCGATAGCCTGGACGATGCCCCCTTCAGCCTGAACGCGGGCCAAACTGGGGTTGATGACCGTACCGCAGTCGATGACGGCGTCGTATTTCAAAAGGGTGATATGTCCCGTTTCGGGATCGACATCAATCGTCGCAGCCCCAGCCATATAGGGCGGCGGACTGGTCGGCGAATAGCACGATTCCGTCGCCTCGAGGGCAATGCCATTCATGAACATGGCTCCGTTTCCGAGATCGCGAACGGTAATCGATTTACCGGACTCCAGACTGGTAATGGCCCTGCCGTCAAATTCCAGGTCGTCCAAATCCGTATCGGACAGCCCCAATTTAATGGCAGCCAATTCTTTCATCCGCCGAATCAAGCTTTCACAGGTCTTGACGACGGCATTGCCCGTCAGATACGTCGTAGACGAGGCATAAGAGCCGCTGTCATAAGGGGACGTATCGGTATCGACGCCGTCAGTGACGATGTCGTCGACAGAACACATGAGGCATTCGGCAGCAATCTGCGCTAAGATCGTATCGCAGCCGGTCCCCATGTCGGTAGCACCGATATGGAGCGTATAGAAACCGTCATCATTGACTTTTATCGTAACTGAGGCCACGTCGACGTTAGAAACGCTGGAACCCTGCATGGCAATGGCCAGCCCCACCGATTGAATATGACCGTTAGGCAGTACTTTTCGCGGCGAGGCATCGTCCCAGCCAGACATGGAAACGACGCGTTCCAGACACTTGTCGAGGGTGCAGCTGAGAGCTGTTTCATTAAAATAGGCCGGCAGGACCTGATTTTGGCGGACCATATTCTTAAACCGCAGTTCCACCGGACTCATATGAAGGGCTTCAGCCAATTCGTTGACCGCCGTTTCTAAGGCAAAGAGCCCCTGTGTAGCCCCATAGCCGCGGTAGGCTCCGGCCGCAATAGTATTGGTATAGACACAGGTATAGCTGAATTGAAAGGCCTCAGCAGCGTTATACAGAGGAATCGACTTGTGTCCCGACAAGGTAACCGTCGTCGGCGTATGTTCGCCATAAGCGCCGGCATTCCATAAAGAATCGAGGCGAATGCCGCGGATATGGCCGTCTTTCGACGCGCCGAGGACGACGCGAATCTGCGATTCATGGCGCGGCGTCGATACGGTCAGCGATTCTTCCCGGCTGTAAACCATATAGGCAGGCTTACCCGTCAGCCAAGCGATGAAGGCCGGGTAAACTTCCATGACGACGGTCTGTTTCGAACCAAAGCCGCCGCCAATACGCGGTTTAATGACCCGTATCTTGGATTTCGGGATTTCCAGAGCATGAGAAACGACGCGGCGCACATGGAAGGGAACCTGGGTCGAGCTGACGATGGTCAGCCGCCCGAAGGCATCTTTATAAGCATAAGCCCGGAAGGTTTCCATAGCTGCCTGCTGGTTCTGACGAGTATGATAGGTTCGGTCGATGACGACGTCTGACGAAGCCAGAACGGCCTCAATATCACCGTGGCTGTCGCAGGCCTTGGCGACGAGGTTGCGCTTGTTGTCACCGCCTACGTCGACTAAGGGCTTCCAATCATCTTCCGGATGGACGACGATATCGTTGTCCAAGGCCTTCGTAAAATCGAGGAGCGGTTCCTGGACTTCATATTCGACGCGAATCGCACGCAGCGCCTTGTCTACAGCCGCTTGATTCGTTCCTGCTACGAGGGCCACGGCGTCACCGACAAAACGGATCTGTTTATCCAAAATAAGGCGGTCGTAAGGGCTCGGTTCCGGGTAAGTCTGACCGGCAATGGTAAATCGCGAATGAGGCACGTCGTCAGCCGTTGCGATACAGACGATCCCCGGTATTTTTTCAGCAGCGCTCTTGTTAACATTTTTGACGATGGCCCTGGCATGGGGGCTTCGAAGGACTTTGACGATGAGGCAGTCCTTAGGCATGATATCTTCCGTATAGACAGGCTGGCCGGTAATCAACGCCTGAGAGTCCTTTTTGGCCACGACCTTATTGATTGCTTTAAATTCCATCACGACCGGACCTCCTTCCCCTTGGCCTTGAAATATTCCTTAATGGCCCTCATGTGGCTCATATAGCCCGTACAGCGGCATAGATTGCCGGATAAAAATTCCTTGATTTCGTTTTCCGTCGGCGAATCGAAGCGACGGACCATGGCCAGAACGTTCATGACGAAACCGGGATTACAGAAACCGCACTGATCGGCACCTTGACGGCCCATATAGAAGGCAAATTCTTTGGCTTCTTCCTGGAGTCCTTCAAGGGTTGTAACCTGACAGCCGTCGATACGGACAGCTAGTACGGCACAGGACAGGACGGGAATTTCATCGACCCAAACCGTACACAGGCCGCAGTTCGTCGTTTCACAGCCGCATTTTACACTATAACAGCCCTGGCTGCGGAGAAAATCGTAAAGCATCGTCCCCGGTTCGATATCAGCCGAGCCTTTTTTTCCATTGAGCCAATACGTAATAAGCATCAGACATCATCTCCCATCGTTTGGGCCAGCAGGCGCCGACATAAGACGGCAGCCATAGCGTGGCGATATTCTGAAGAGCCGCGCAGGTTAGTTTCATAGGTCACCATGTCGGCTAATTGCTGTCCGGCCTGTTCATAGCCCAGGGACTTCACCGTATCTGCGGAAAGGCTCATGACCTCGGCTCTTGCAGGACGAGCCCCGATAGCACAACGCACTTCCTCTCCGGCCACATGGACAGCAGCCGCGATGATGGGAAAATCCGTCGCATTAAGGCGAAGGGATGCATAGGCCGTAGAGCCGCTCTTTTTCGGAACGATGACATGGGTTACGATATCCTTGCCGGGTCCCTTCTTTCCAAAATCAGCCAAGCTGATGCGGCCGCCCTTATACAAGTCAACTTCCGCATCCAGAGCCAACAGCAGTGTCCAAATATCGGAGAACCCGAACCGGCCGCTGACGCTGCCGCCGATAGTCGCTAAATTACGGAACTGGGTCCCGACGATATGGCACACCGCTTCTTTGACAGCCCCTTTTGTATAGGACAGGAGTCCCTCATGGCTGCCAAAAGCGCCGAGGGTCACCATGGCCCCGATTTTAAAGGAATCATCCAGCTCTTCGATCACATCGAGTCCAAGACCTGACAGATCGATGGCCTGAGCAATGCGCCGCTGAGGCGACAAGCGGAGCCAACAGCAGCCGCCAAGGACGACGGCCCCTCGGCCTTGATTTAATTCCCACGCTTCCTCGAGGGATGCCGCCTTCGTATATTGAACAATATTCATAAAAAGACCTCCTTACTAAGGTAGAAAACTGGGCAGCCCTTACAGGCGAAACAGTTTCTCTGTATTGGCTTTTGCCCGGATTTTCAAATCTTCGACGGAAACATTCATATACTCAGCCAGGGTGCTGGCAACATAGGTAATATTATTGGGGACGTTAGTCCGCGGCAAGTTAAATCCGCGCGGCGTCAAATAAGGAGCATCGGTCTCTAGGAGTACCCGATTCAAGGGAAGGACAGACACGGCCTCGCGAAGGGGTGCTGCCCTCCGTTCATCACAGATCCAGCCGGTGATGCCGATATAAAACCCCATGTCGAGCATGCGCTCCAGTGTTTTCTTATCGCCGGTATAGCAGTGGACGACCGACTTCGGGCAGACCTTTTCATGGCCTTTAAAACAGGCTAAAAAGTCGTCTCCGGCATCGCGTTCATGAAGAAACATGGGTTTATCCAGTTCTTCCGCCATGGCAATCAGTTTTTTAAAGAAGTAGATTTGATTTTCTTTTTTAGAATACATGCGGTCATAGTCAAGACCCGTTTCACCGACGGCAACGACCTTCGGATTCGTCGTAACGATGCGCCGTATTTCTTCCAAATCCTTCTCTGTCGCAGCGTCGGCGACATGAGGATGAATGCCGGCCGTACCAAAGACAGCATGTTTGCGGACAAAGGCATCGACCAGCTTGTTTTCCCGATCTTCAGAGCCTGTCAGGATGCAGCAAATGCCATCGGCTTCGGCATCGGCAATAATCTTCTCCGGATTGGGAAAAGAACGGGTAAATAGGTTAAGCCCAATATCGTAATAGGTTATATCCATTCCAATACACCTCGTAATAAGTTATCACCTTTATTGTACCAAAAAAGGGACGCCTTGCGTAGCCTGTCAGACCGTCTCATGCTAAGAGCTTTTGGTAAAAGACTATTAAAATTACGCTGAAAAACGACGCGATAATAAAAACAGGGCCTGTGAACAGGTTCGTCACAAGGCCCTCTTTCCGTCACGCCACGGTATCAAACGGAAGTCTGCAAGGTTTCCGTTATCGTACTATGGATAAGTTTTGCATATGCTTTTGTCCCTTCCGTATTGGGGTGAATGCCGTCATCGGTCAACCAATCGGGATGCTTCTGGATCAAATTATACCAATCAATAACCGTAACATTGGAATGTTCAGCTTGGATTTTCTTTAAATAAGCATTGTTGCTTTCCTGCCACCCCGTACTGGGGCAATATACATTGACCCAAAAAATTTGGCGTTTCGGGCCAAGGTATGACAACAGCGCTTCCGTTTGCGCTTCATACTGACCATCGAGGGGACCATTGGTTCCTAAGGCGATTAAAACCACATTCCCCAGCCGATTCTCTGCCTCCATGGCTTCAGCAACCTCCACGCCGGCGCCGACATATCGCGATACCTTGGCATCGATATAGCAGTCAGGAAGTGTCTTTTTCAGCTCCATCGCCGAGCCTAACATGACCGAATCACCAATGCAGGCAATGCCGTTTAAATCAATCGCTTTCTCCAAAACGACAGGTACAGATTGGCTTGTCTGCTGTTCGTTCAAGGCCTTTGAGTTTTTCTCTAACCTGGCTTTCAGTTCACCGGAATCAGCCGCCTTATACGCTGCCGATTCATAAATCCCCTTGCAGCCATATCCCATCATGGTAAATCCCGGCAAGGACAGCAGAAATACGAAAAAGATATAAATGACCGACCGTCGAGGTATGATGGGCAGTTTCGGCAATGCAGAGATACATCCCACCAAAATATCCGACCATACCGCCAGCAGAACGATGACAGCTATTTCAATAATCGGCATGGCATAAGGCAGCTCCATGCCAAAAAAATTCGTATTCATATTCCACTTCATGTACTGGAATAAAAAAATGACAGGATACTGCCAAAGAAAGATACCGTAACTCTTCTTGCCGATCCAGCGAAATACCGGCAAATCAAGAACCTGGCCAATTCGTAACTCCCTGTCAACGGTGATGGACAGCATCAGGCAAAACAGCAGGGTCATGAGCAGCATGCCTCCCTGGTAGGTGAAAGGATCTTGCCCATTCATTAAAAGATAGGCAGCCACAGTGATTCCCAAGAGAAGCAAGAACAGGACACATTTAATCGGCTTTAACCAATCTTGTCGGAACTGGCTAAAGGTAAAATTATCATGATACAGCCCCATGGCAGCCCCTAAAATCAAGGCATAGATGCGGGTATCCGTTCCATAGTAAAGACGGGTGACGTCCATACCGGGCTGATACATGAAGGGCATGAGAAGGGATGCGGCCAGTCCCAAAAATGCCGTGACGACGATGGCAATTCGTTTTCCGTACACTTGGGAAATACCGACGAAGAAAATAAAATATAGGGGCCATACCACATAGTACTGCAGCTCAATGGCTAAAAACCATAGATGCGTAAAGGGTGACTGATTGGTAAGGCGGGTAAAATAATCTGCATTTTGTGCAATTTGCCACCAGTTGTTGTAGCCGAGCAGGATAGATACGATTTCCGTGCGGATGGCTGAAATAACCTTAGGGGCAAAGAAAGAAGGCTCTTTGTCAAATATTGGGGTGCCAACTAAATCATCCACCGCGAATGGACGTG
>NZ_UQBH01000001.1 GCF_900539295.1 uncultured Megasphaera sp. | reverse complement strand
AACCACCGCAACAGAAATGTTACGGTGGCAGGTCTAACTTTTTGGGGTCACATCAAAACCGGTGGCAGAAACAAAACCTATTTATGTTTTTTCGAGTGTCTACTTGACGGGTAGCAGTTCAATATCATGGAAAGCCTTTTTCTTATCGATCAAGTTATTGATTAAGCCCACACGAAGCTGGCCATAGACAGGGAGCCCATGGTACAGGTGTTGTTGAAGACCGTTGCCGAATCTTCACCGGCGGCGCCGAGACAGTAAAGCAGCGGCATATAGTGGTCCGGTGTAGGAACGGAGTAGGATGCGTTTTCGTGTTCTTGGTAGTTGATGACGGCATCGATATTGCCGCTGAGTACGTTGTCTACGATGTATTTGCTGAAGTGGTCAGCCTGGTCGGAACCGCCGCGGTTGTTCCATTCGATTCGCCGCAGGTTGTGGACGATGTTGCCGCTGCCCCAGATCAGGTATCCCTGCTCGCGCAAAGGGGCTAATTTTCTCCCGATTTCGACACATTGTTCCGTTCTCAGATGGCTGTTTACCGAGAGCTGTACGACGGGGATAGAAGCATCGGGAAACATATGAACCATTACGCTCCAGGTTCCGTGATCGATACCCCAGCTGTCGTTGATGGAAACGTCGCTGCCCAGGAGGTCACATACTTCTTTTGTCAGCTCCTGACAGCCTTTGACAGGGTACTGAAGTTGGTAGAGTTCTTCAGGGAAGCCGTACATGTCGTATACTTGCCGTGGTTTTTCAGCACTTTGAATATACGTTCCCGGCACATACCAATGCGCCGATATGGCTAGTATGGCTTTTGGCTTTTCCGGGCTGTTTTGAATGTCGGCGCCGATGCGCTGCATTTCGCGCGTAAGATCATTTTCATCGATGGCCAGCATAGGGCTTCCGTGTCCGATGAAGATAACAGGCGTCTTTTTCATATAACAAATCCCCCTTTGTCTTGTAATTCGTAAATATAAACCCCTTTTAGTATATCATATACATACTTTACGTCAACAAAAGGCCTTGTTTCATATATTCAATTGAGAAGAGTGTTTTACTGAAAAACAAGTGCCTTTTGACAATGGCCTTATTGCCCGGCAGCCCTTATTTTGGTATACTACATAGTAACGTACAGGTTACGGACTTTTTTTAGGGATAACGACTGTGCGTCCTTTTGGGCGCCCGGGTTATCTCTTTTTTTTATAGGAGGAATGGATATGGAAATTCGTCATTATCGCTGGAATGATGGAAAAAAACTGACGGTCGGGGAAAAAACGCTGGTCATGGGAGTTTTGAATTATACGCCCGATTCTTTTTCTGATGGAGGTAAGTGGAATGATATCGACACGGCCTTACGCCATATGGAAGATATGGTTTCCGATGGCGCGGATATCATCGATATCGGAGCCGAATCGTCCCGCCCGGGCTTTACGCCCATTTCGGCGGCTGAAGAAATTGAACGATTGGAACGGATTCTGCCCCGCCTCGTCGCCTATTGCCCGGTTCCTATTTCCGTCGATACGTATAAGGCCGAAACGGCAGAATATGCCATGAGCACGGGGGCTCACATCATGAATGATATTTGGGGGCTGCAGTATGCTCCGGAGCCCGGGAAAATGGCAGCCGTTGCCGCGAAATACGGTGTCCCCGTCGTGGTCATGCACAACCAGGACGGCACGGAATACGGTGACCTTATCGGTGATATGAAGGAGTTTTTCGTTCGCTCGGCTATCATTGCCGATAAGGCCGGGATGAAGCAGGAACAAATTATTACCGATCCGGGGATCGGTTTTGGCAAGACTTTTGAACAGAACGTCTATGTCATGAAGCATCTGCGCGAATTGACGGTCCTGCCGTATCCCATGCTGCTGGGGACGAGCCGCAAGGGCTTTATCGGAAAAATCCTCGACCTGCCCGTAACGGAACGGATGGAAGGGACCGGGGCGACTTGTGTGGCGGGAGTCCTTTCAGGATGCACTATCGTTCGCGTTCATGACGTGAAGCCTATTGCCCGCATGTGCCGCATGGCCGATGCTTTGGTCGATAATATTCAGTAAAATAAAATGCTGTTTTGCATAAATATAAATTTGATACCTTGACCATCGTCTACTCCGGCGGTATAATAGTCCAAATACTGCGGGCATGGACGCTAAGACTGTACGGGAGTGCAGTCATCGTTCCGGCCTGTAAGGGGGAGATGGTTCTATGGAATGTGAAAGTTTACAGAGCCTCGTCGTTTGCCGAGGCTTTTTGAATGATCCTGTCATCAAAGCTTTGTCGGCCGTTCAAGAAGCGGAACCGGGGGAGGCTTTGTTTTTACAGCGAGCCGGTGCGGCGACGCTGTTGGAACAGGCCGAACGACTGGGACTTCAGGGAAATGTGCTGCGGAAGTATTTTTTACACCTCTTTGGCGAAGGACGTACTGTTGCAGCTGATGTTGTAGAGCGGTCCGGCCGGGCTGGCGTGGGGTTGACCAAGGCCTTTGCTTTCGATATGGTGCTCCTGTTTCCGTATTTACAGAGGAAGGCCTCGGATTTCTTTGACGTCGACTTCTTAGACGATTATGAACCGGCCGTGCCCAAAGACTACGGGTATATGCAGGCCTTGGAAGAGGCCTTTAAAGGTGTGGTGACGGCAGACGAAGCGGCCGCTGCTTTGCTCCGGTATTATACGGTATTCGGCCGCGGACAGTTGGCTCATTTTAGGGCTTTTCGCCTGGGTGAGGGCGGCCGTCTCATCGGAATTGAAAACTTCCCGTACTTTGATTGGGACGACTTGATCGGTTATGCCGTACAGAAGGAAAAGCTGCTGGCCAATACGGAAGCCTTTGTAACGGGCAAGGGGGCCAACAACGTACTTCTTACGGGAGCACGCGGCACGGGAAAATCGACGGCTGTAAAGGCTCTTGTCTGCCGCTATCATGGCCAGGGACTGCGCCTGGTTCAACTTCAGCGCGATCAGCTGTGCGATTTGCAGCCTCTTATGGAAAAGTTGGCTGCCATCGGCAGTAAACGATTCATCTTATTTCTCGACGACCTCTCGTTTGACGAAAATGAAGCTTCTTATAAATACTTGAAGTCGGCCATGGATGGCGGTGTTACGCCGCAGCCGGAAAATGTGGTTATTTATGCAACATCGAACCGCCGTCACCTGCTCAAGGAAACCTGGCATGATCGGAATGACGAATGGGATGAAGTCTACCGTGACGATAACACCAATGAGTCGATTTCATTATCGGACCGCTTTGGCCTCATCCTGCACTACGCGGCACCGACTCAGGATGAATACTTGGAAATCATCAGCCACGAATTGAAGAAAGCCGGCATCGATCTCGACCCGGAAAAACTGCGTATCGAAGGGCTTCGCTGGGAAATGGAACATTCCGGCCGCAACGGGCGGATTGCCCGGCAATTTGTGAAATGGTATGTCGGCAAATCATCTACTTAATAATATTAATAAGTAGAGCGTTTAACTGAAAATTTTAAAATTAATTCCGAAAAAATCATTGACAAATGACGTGTCGTTTTGTAGAATGTGTTCAAGCTTTTCAAACGAGCCGAACTGATAAAGGCTCGCAAAAGCATAGAGTAAAATCTGATGACGGGAAAGAGTAGGTCCTTCGGATACTTCCAGAGAGTCGGCGGCTGGTGCGAGCCGATAGTGAAGATCGATTGAAAATCATCCCTGAAGAGGAGTGCTGAAGTAAACTAAGCACTGACGACTTTTCCACGTTATAGGAAACGCGTATGTTGGTACGTTGTAGAGAGCCCGGCCGCAGTAATGAGCCGGGAATCAGGGTGGTATCGCGGAATAAACTCCGTCCCTCATATGGGCGGAGTTTTTTTGTTACCTCTTTCGACGCATCTCTAAATTCCAACGAGAATAAATTATTTTATACTCAAAGGAGCGATGTTATTATGGCAAAGGTTTTTTATGATCAAGATGTAAATTGGGATGTCATGAGAGGTAAAAAGGTAGCTGTCGTCGGTTATGGCAGCCAGGGCCATGCCCATGCCTTGAATTTGAAAGAAAGCGGCGTAGACGTCGTCGTCGGTTTGTATGAAGGCAGTAAGTCCGTAGAAAAAGCCAAAAAGGCAGGTCTTGAAGTCAAGACCGTTGCTGAAGCCGTTAAAGAAGCGGACGTTACCATGGTCCTCATTCCGGATGAAAAACAGGCTGACGTCTATAAATCTGAAATCGCTCCGAATTTAAAATCCGGCAGTGCCCTTGCTTTTGCTCACGGTTTTAACGTTCATTTCAAGCAAATCGTCCCGCCGGCCGACGTCGATGTCTTCATGGTAGCTCCTAAGGGTCCGGGCCATCTCGTACGCCGTACTTTTGTCGAAGGCGGCGGCGTTCCCGACGTATTCGCTGTTGAACAGGATGCAACGGGAACTTGTTTCGACCTCGCTTTGGCCTATGCCCGCGGTATCGGCGGCACTCGGGCCGGCGTTATCCAGACGACCTTCCAGGAAGAAACGGAAACGGACCTCTTCGGTGAACAGGCTGTCCTCTGCGGCGGCATCTGCCAGCTTATCACTAACGGGTTTGAAACCCTTTGCGAAGCCGGGTATCAGCCGGAAATCGCTTACTTTGAAACCTTCCATGAAATGAAGCTGATCGTCGACCTCATGTATGAAGGCGGCATGGCCAAGATGCGTAAATCCATCAGCGATACGGCTGAATACGGTGATTATACGGCCGGCCCCCGCGTCGTAACGCAGGATTCGAAGAAGGCCATGAAAGAAGTTCTCGATGACATCCAGTCCGGTGCCTTTGCCAAAGATTGGCTCCTTGAAAATAAAGCCGGCGGCCGTGCTCATTTCCTGGCTATGCGTCGTCAGCATGCGGAACATCCCCTCGAACAGGTCGGTGAAAAACTCCGCGCTATGATGCCCTGGCTCCACAGCAACGACCAGAACGACTAATTTCTCCATGGCTCATGGGCCATGCTCTTAATTACATGATAACGAGGTGAATGATATGAACATGACCGGCGCACAGGCTGTCCTTGAATGCTTAAAGCGAGAAGGTGTAGACGTCGTATTCGGCTATCCCGGAGGAGCTGTCCTAACTTTGTATGACGAATTGTATAAATCTCAGTTTCCTCATATCCTAACGGGACACGAACAGGGAGCTGTTCACGCAGCTGACGGCTATGCCCGAGTGACGGGGCGCCCTGGTGTCTGCTTTGCAACTTCCGGACCGGGAGTCTGCAACATGGTGACAGGCATTGCGACGGCCAACATGGATTCCATTCCCCTGGTTATCATCAGCGGCCAGGTGGCGACGCCTCTTATCGGCCGCGATTCCTTTCAAGAAGCGGATATTTCCGGAATTACGACGCCGATTACAAAGCATAACTATCTTGTAAAAGACGTTCACGAACTGCCGCGGGTCTTGAAAGAGGCGTTCTACATTGCGACGACAGGCCGGCCGGGGCCGGTCCTGGTCGATATTGCGAAAGATGTTTTCGATACGCCTTTTGAATTTTCTTATCCTGAAGAGGTTCATCTTCGCGGTTACTGCAGCTGTCCCGACGGCCATAAAGCCGACGTCGATAAGGCCGTCGAAGCCTTGGTCGAAGCCAGGCGTCCCGTCCTCATTACGGGCGGCGGCATCGTCTTATCCGACATGGCAGAACCTTTGCGGGCCGTCGTCCGGCAGCTTCAGATTCCGGTCGTAACGACGCTGATGGGCAAGGGCAGTGTTCCCGATGACTATGAAGGGCACTTGGGGATGGTCGGCATGCACGGCTCTTATGCTGCCAATCTGGCCGTTACCCGCTGTGACCTGCTCCTGGCTGTCGGTGTCCGCTTTGACGACCGCGTTACCGGTGACGTCACGCAGTTTGCGCCGCTGGCGAAAGTCGTTCACTTCGATATCGACAAGGTCGAGATCAATAAAATCGTCCACGCCGATATCAGTGTCCACGCCGACCTTCGGTGGTCGCTGCCGCTCCTTTGCGACGGATTGAAACCGTACGGGGATACCCTGGCCAAGCAGTACGAATCGTGGCTGAAGGATGTTTTGAATCTGAAGGCGTCCCATCCTTTTGGAACCCGTAATCTGGACGATGCCATTTCGCCGCAGCGATTATTTGAAGTCGTTCAGCGTTGGACCGATGACGAAACCGTCGTCGTTACCGACGTCGGCCAGCACCAGATGTGGACGGCACAGTTCTTCAATCTGAACGAGCCGCGCCGCTTCGTTACCTCCGGCGGGCTGGGGACGATGGGGTACGGCCTTCCGGCAGCCATGGGCGCTAAAATTGCCTGTCCCAAGGCCAAGGTCGTCCTCTTTACCGGAGACGGCAGCATCATGATGAACTGTCAGGAATTTGCGACCCTCCATAAATACGGTATCGATGTCAAAGTCGTCGTCCTTCACAATAAGGTGCTGGGCATGGTCAATCAGTGGCAGCGTATGTTTTATAAGGGTCACTGCTCTCAGTCCATCATTGCCGACAATCCCGATTTGACGGCTGTCGCAGCTTCTATGGGAGTCCCGGGAGAGCATGTCTGCCTGCCTGACAAACTGGATGAAGCCGTGGCGCGGCTGTTTGAGACGGATGGTCCGGCCTTGCTTGACGTTTCCATTCCGCCGGATGAAAATGTCTACCCCATGGTTCCCGGCGGAAAAGGACTGGAACAGATGGTACTGGGAGGTGAAGGGCAATGATAAAACAGCACCTGGCTCTGCTCTGTGACAATAAGCCCGGCGTCCTGACGCACGTCTGCGGACTCATCAGCCGCAGAGCCATTAATATCGAATGTATCAACGCCGGCTATACGGAAGAAGACGATGTGAGCCGCATCAATATCGTCGTGTCCGTCGAAAATCGTCGGGATCTCGACCAAGCGGTCAACCAGCTGGCGAAACTCATCGACGTCATCAAGATCGTCAATCTCGACGATGCGCCCTTTATCAGCTATGAACTGGCCATGATAAAGGTCAAGAGCCCGACGCCTCAGGCCCGGGAAGACCTGACCAATATTGCCGGACTGCTCAAGGCGAAAATCGTCGACGTCCAGCGGCATTCGCTTACCATGCGAATTACCGGTAAGGAAGACCGTATCGAGGCTCTCCTCGATATGATGAAAGATTATGAAGTGCTTGAAATTGCCCGGACGGGGCAGGTTTCCCTGTCCCGCGGCGAACAGGCTGTGAAGGATATGTAGGGAAGAGAGAGGATGGATATTATGCGCAGTGATGTTGTAAAAAAAGGGGTTACCCGAACGGCCCATCGGAGTTTGTTTCATGCCATGGGCTATAGTGATGAAGATTTGCAGAAGCCTTTAATCGGCATCTGTAATGCCTTTAATGAAATTATTCCGGGTCACGTCCACTTGGGCGAAATTGCCCAAGCCGTCAAACTCGGCGTGGCAGCTGCCGGCGGTACGCCTATCGAATTTCCTTCTATCGGCGTCTGCGACGGCATCGCCATGGGGCATCGGGGCATGAGCTTCTCCCTTTCGAGCCGCGAACTGATCTGCGATTCCATCGAAGCCGTAGCTACGGCCCATGCCTTCGACGGCTTGGTCCTCATTCCGAACTGCGATAAAATCGTGCCGGCTATGCTCATGGCAGCCGGACGACTGAATATCCCGACCGTCGTCGTCAGCGGCGGCCCCATGCTGGCCGGCCGTCATAAAGGCCGCAATATCAGCGTCAGTACGATGTTTGAAGCTGCCGGCAAGGTCGAATCGGGTCAGATGACGGCTGAAGAAATGCATGAAATGGAATTTCACGCCTGCCCGGGCTGCGGTTCCTGCTCCGGCTTATTTACGGCCAACACCATGAACTGCATGACCGAAGTCTTGGGCATGGGACTTCCCGGCAACGGCACGATCCCCGCAGCCTATACGGGCCTTCGCCGCATGTTGGCGAAAAAAGCCGGCGAAGTCGTATTGGACCTCGTCCGTCGCGATGTGAAGCCTCGGGACATCATGACTCTCGAAGCCTTTGAAAATGCCATTGCCGTCGACATGGCTATCGGCGGTTCTACCAATACGGCTCTGCATCTGCCGGCCATTGCCCATGAAGCCGGGGTCCAGCTGTCCCTCGATGAGTTCGATACCATCAGCCGTAAGGCTGCCTATATCTGCAAGATGAGCCCCGGCGGGACTTATCACATGCAGGACCTCGATGAAGCCGGCGGCATCTGTGCCGTCATGAAGGAAGTCTCGAAGTTGGGCCTGATCCACACCGACGCCAAGACCATTACCGGTACCGTCGGCGACCGCATTAAAGATGCGGAAGTCCTCAACCGCGACGTCATCCACTCCGTCGACAATGCGTACATGAATAAAGGGGGCATTGCCGTCCTCAAGGGGAATTTGGCGCCCTTAGGCTCGGTCATCAAAGAAAGTGCCGTTGAAGAAGACCTCTTGGTCTATAAGGGAACGGCCAAATGCTACGATGCTGAAGAAGACGCCATCGAAGCCATTATCCGCGGCGACATCAAGGAAGGGCACGTCGTCGTCATCCGCTACGAAGGGCCGAAAGGCGGGCCCGGCATGCGCGAAATGCTCAACCCGACAGCCGTTATTACCGGCATGGGGCTGAAAGTCGCCCTCTTGACCGACGGTCGTTTCAGCGGTGCCAGCCGCGGTGCCTGCATCGGCCACATTTCACCGGAAGCGATGGAGGGCGGTCCCTTGGCCTTAGTTCACGACGGCGATACCATTTCGATCGACATCCCCAATCGTAAATTGGAATTGGAAGTCAGCGATGAAGAATTGGCCAAACGCCGGGCCGCTTGGAAGCAGCCGGAACCGAAGGTTAAGACCGGCTACTTGTCAAGGTATGCTAAGCTTGTTACGTCGGCCAATACCGGCGCCGTTATGCAGTAAGACTGAATGCTGTCTCCTGCTTCCGTGCCCTTCGCCTATGCTGCGCAGGGAATGGGGAGCAGGAGATTTATTTTATCTGAATATAAAATGATATGAAAAGGGGCTTATTATGAAACAGGTTTGTGCTCTCATCGGTAAGTTTTTTGGCGTCATCGCCATCATCTTTCTCATCATCGGCCTTACGATGCCGACCAGTTTTTCTTGGGTTTTAGGCCATGTCGGCGGTATTTCCGTTTTGTCGGTTCTCTTAGGCATTATCATGTTTGGCATGGGCATGACCATGAGCGCCAGCGATTTCGTCCTCGTTTTGAAGCAGCCTAAGGACGTCTTTTTCGGCGTTTGTGCCCAGTATTTTGTCATGCCTTTTCTGGCCTTCGTCCTGGCAACCGTATTTCGTCTTGATCCGGCTCTGACGGCAGGCGTCGTCCTCGTCGGGACCTGCCCGGGCGGTACGTCGTCCAATGTCATCACCTTCATGAGTAAGGGCGACGTTCCCTTGTCAGTCACTATTACCAGTATTTCGACCTTATTGTCTCCGGTCTTGACGCCGCTCTTGACGTATCTGATCATCGGTCAGCGTATTTCCTTTAATCCTGTCAGTATGTTCTTATCTATCGTTCAGATCGTCATCGTTCCTATCGCCTTAGGCCTCTTGGTCAAGCGTTTTCTTCCGAAACTTGCCGGCGCTGCCCTCGATTATCTGCCGGCTGTTTCAGCCATGGCTATTTCCTTCCTCATCGCCGGCATCATCGGTGCCAGCCGTGATTCCATTCTTAACAGTTCAGGCCTTATCCTGTTAGTCGTCATTTTGCATAACTGCCTCGGCTATGCCTTGGGATTCTTTATCGGTCACCTCTGCGGCATGAGCTGGAAAAAGATGGTTGCCGTATCCATTGAAGTCGGCATGCAGAATTCGGGCTTGGCCACGGGGCTTGCCAAAACCCATTTTGCCGCCCTTCCCATGGCCGGCGTCCCCGGCGCGATTTTCAGCGCTTGGCACAATATTTCCGGGGCCGGCCTTGCCTACCTCTATGTCAACTACCTGAATAAACGCTTTGACAGCGAGTATGAAGCAGAGCAAGACGATACGAGAGCAGGCGCTTCTCTGTCGGCCGCTCATAAGTAATGGCGAAAACGTGTTTTGTTTTATAAAAAAGGTGTTGCTTGATGTTCGGCAGCACCTTTTTTTGCTATAATGAACGTAGTCTAAAAGTCAGGAGGCAAGTTTATGATCGGTGTTATTGTCAACGCAGTGTCCTCATCCCTGGCGGCAGTTATTGGGGTCGGATTAAAAAATCGGATATCTGAGCGATTTACGACTCCCGTTCTGTGGGTCATCGCCCTGGGACTGGCTGCCATGGGGATTCAGGGGGCTGTACAAAGTCAGAATATGCTCCTCGTCTTAGCCAGTATGATTATCGGTACGGTCCTCGGGACGGCCATCAGGATTGAAGACCGGATGAATCAATTCGGAGAATTCCTTAAAAAGCATTTGAGCCGCGGCGACGATTCTAAATTCGTCAAAGGTTTTGTGACCTTGTCCATGATGGAGACCATCGGTGCCATGGCTATTATCGGACCCATTCAGGCAGCCCTGGGGAGCAACGACTTACTGTATTTTAAAAGCGCCATTGATGCCGTATCGTCTTTTATTTTCGGCGCCTTATACGGGCTTGGCGTCGTTCCTGTGGGCATCGTCCTCTTCGTTTATGAAACGGTATTCTACATCTTGGCGACCTTCTTACTGCCCTTGATGACACCGGATGTCGTCCGCGAACTCAATGCCGTCGGCTGCCTTATGATTTTGGCCATTGCCCTCAATATGCTTCAACTGACGAAATTTAAGGTCGCCGATTTTTTGCCGGCCTTATTCATACCCATCATATACTACAGCTTTTTGATATAATCCTTTGTGGGCAGAGATCTGGAATCAGGTTTCTGCCTTTTTATCGAATGGAGGGAATATTTTATGAATTTGCAGGACATCATTGAAAAACTTCGTCAAGACGAACGAAACAAAGACTATACAGAACGGGGGATTGACCCCATTTTTCAGATTCACGAGGAAGCCAAGATTTTGATTATCGGCCAAGCTCCGGGGCGTAAGGTCGAAGAATCGGGCATTCCTTTTCATGACAAGTCCGGTGAAACCCTGATGGACTGGATGGGGATCGACGCTTCTGTTTTCTACTCAACCGCCATTTCCATCATGCCCATGGACTTCTACTACCCCGGCAAGGCGAAAACAGGTGATAAACCGCCGCGCAAATTCATTGCCGCTGAATATCACCCTGAGATTTTGAACCTCATGCCCGACCTTTCCCTGACCTTACTGATTGGGAAATACGCCATGGATTACTATTTAAAAGGCCGGAAGGGACGCAATCTGACCGAAACGGTAAGAAACTTCGAAGCCTATTTGCCCGATTATTTCCCCATCGTCCATCCCAGCCCGCTGAATTTCCGCTGGCAGGCGGCCAATCCCTGGTTTAAGGCCGACGTCGTGCCTGTTTTACAGCAAAAAGTGGCGGATATTTTGGCATAAATAATTATTTACCCCAAGTTAAACGTTATAATAAACGGGATTACATTTTGTAAAACTTAACTTAATGATAAAACATGGAAATATACTTAACAATCTATTGACGACTGATGCCGATGGCTGTATAATTACAACAACAAATACAGAACAGTGTTGAATGGAAGAAGTAATGTCGGGAACGCCATGACAGAGACCTGCTGAAAGCTGAGAGGCAGGATGGAATACGGACATGAAAAATCATCCAGGAGCTGCTGCCCGAACGCAGAGATGCCAGTAGACGCAGCCGGCAGGCAACCGTTATCCAGCCAGGCATTGGAAGGGGAACTCCGGAGATGCTGGAAAAGTGGTCGTTATGACAATAAGAGTGGTACCGCAGAGTGAAGGCTTTGTCTCTTTTTTAGAGGCAAAGCCTTTTTTTGCTCCATCAAAACCGTTTGCGTATTTGTATATTACTTATTTTCTGAAAGGATGTGCATGATGATGATGAATTTCATCGGAAGATTAAGCGGTTTTGTGGGAAAGAATTTAACTTATATCGTTCTCTTGGTTGTTGTGGGAGCATACTTTATGCCCGGTGCCTTTTTATGGGCTGTGCCCCATACGGTCCTCCTCTTGGGAATCATCATGTTTGGTATGGGTATGACCCTCCATGCCAGTGATTTCAAGTTGATTCTCCAGCGTCCGAAGGAAGTACTCATCGGCTGTACGGCTCATTATACAATCATGCCCCTCTTGGCCTACGGGTTGGTCCTGGCCTTTGAAATGCCGCCTGAAATTGCTGTCGGCATGATTCTCCTCGGTTCCTGCCCGAGCGGCACGGCGTCGAATGTCATGGGCTTTTTAGCGAAGGCCGATGTGCCTCTCTCCGTTTCTATTACGACCTGCTCGACCCTTTTGGCACCGCTCATGATGCCCTTTATCGTCTGGGGTCTCGCTGGTCAGTGGGTTGAAGTCTCCTTTACCGCCATGGCCATGACGGTCATGAAAGTTATCTTGGTTCCCTTAGTCCTCGGTCTTTTGGCTCATCGGATGATGGGGGAAAAACACGTGGCTTCTCTTTCGAAAATCTTGGTTCTTGTTTCCGCTTTTGGTGTTTTGGTTATCCTCGGCGGCGTCATTGCTGTCAATGGTGCTAAGATCTTGGAAATGGGACTCTTTGTTATCGTCATGGTTCTCCTTCACAATCTCGGCGGTTTCCTTCTCGGGTATTTCGTCACGGGAAAATTGGGATTCGGGAAAAAACAGCAGCACTCGGTTACCCTTGAAGTCGGGATGCAGAATGACGCCCTGGCCATTTCCTTAGTATCGGTATTCTTTGCACCGGCCGTCGCCATTCCGGCCGCCGTCGGCGCCCTTGTTCATCAGGTAACCGGATCCATTCTGGCAGGCCTCTTTGCTCGTCACATGGATGCCAGAGAAAAGAAACATAATGCGGCCCTCCAAGCAAAGGCCGTTGCCGTACCGGGCAATCATTAAGCTGCCATTGTCAGTGTTCTTTATTCCGTATATAATGGACTCATAATGAATATCTGCTCGTTTCTTACAGCGAATAGTCAGCAGGGCTTCGCTGTCGGACTGTTTTTGAAAAGGAGATGTTACGTTATGGGTGGTCGGTATGAAGTAAGATTTAGATATAAAACGACGAGTAAAACGTCTCGAGGCAGTGTAAGCTCGACGATGGTAAACGCTTCGAGTGCCTCTGATGCACGTAATCAGGTCATTGCCTCACACAGCAGTGGAAACGGAATTACGGTGATATCCGTTGTGAAAAAGCGGTAATCGAATAAAGGTTGATAGAATCTAAACTTGAGAGGCTCCTCTTTAACGTTGAGACCGGAATAAAATCGGTGCGGCTTAAGAGGAGCCTTTTGGCATAGATTATGTGTCTCTGACGAGGGCGTCGGTATGATTCTCCTCGGCCCTTGTCCGAGTGGTACGGCGTCAAAGCGTAAATATTATAAAAATATTTTTACATCTGAAATATATAAGATTTATGTATAAGGAAAACGTAACTTAAAATAATTAGATAAAAAGATGAATAATCTATTGACTATTAAATTAGACGGATGTATAATTATCACCAACAAATACAGAACAGTGTTGAATGGAAGTAGTAATGTTTGGGATTTCATGACAGAGACCTGCTGCAGGCTGAGAGGCAGGATGAAATCCCGGCATGAAGTCATCCAGGAGCTGCTGCCCGAACGCAGATTTGCCAGTAGACGCAGCCGGCAGGCAACCGTTATCCGGCCAGGCATTGGAAGGGGAACTCCGGAGATGCCGGAAAAGTGGTCGTTATGACAATAAGAGTGGTACCGCAGAGTGAAGGCTTTGTCTCTTTTTTAGAGGCAAAGCCTTTTTTTGCTCCATCAAAACCGTTTGCGTATTTGTATATTACTTATTTTCTGAAAGGATGTGCATGATGATGATGAATTTCATCGGAAGATTAAGCGGTTTTGTGGGAAAGAATTTAACTTATATCGTTCTCTTGGTTGTTGTGGGAGCATACTTTATGCCCGGTGCCTTTTTATGGGCTGTGCCCCATACGGTCCTCCTCTTGGGAATCATCATGTTTGGTATGGGTATGACCCTCCATGCCAGTGATTTCAAGTTGATTCTCCAGCGTCCGAAGGAAGTACTCATCGGCTGTACGGCTCATTATACAATCATGCCCCTCTTGGCCTACGGGTTGGTCCTGGCCTTTGAAATGCCGCCTGAAATTGCTGTCGGCATGATTCTCCTCGGTTCCTGCCCGAGCGGCACGGCGTCGAATGTCATGGGCTTTTTGGCGAAAGCCGACGTTCCCCTGTCCGTTTCCATTACGACTTGCTCGACACTCTTGGCTCCCATTATGATGCCTTTTATCGTCTGGGGCCTGGCCGGTCAGTGGGTTGAAGTCTCCTTTGCAGCCATGGCCATGACGGTCATGAAAGTCATCTTGGTTCCCCTTGTCTTAGGGCTTTTTGCTCATCGACTCATGGGAGAAACGCATATCGCCTCTTTGTCGAAGGTATTGGTCCTCGTTTCGGCTTTTGGCGTTTTGGTCATCGTCGGCGGCGTTATCGCCATCAACGGGGCTAAGATTTTGGATATGGGCATCTTCATCATCCTTATGGTCCTCCTCCATAATCTCGGCGGCTTCCTTCTGGGCTATTTCGTCACCGGAAAATTGGGTCTCGGGAAGAAGCAGCAGCACTCGGTTACCCTTGAAGTCGGGATGCAGAACGATGCCCTGGCTATTTCGTTGGTATCGGTATTCTTTGCACCGGCCGTCGCCATTCCGGCTGCTGTCGGAGCTGCCATCCATCAGGTAACGGGATCCATTTTGGCAGGGCTCTTTGCCCGTCATATGGAAGTCCGGGAACAGAAACAACGTGCGGCCATCAAAGCTCAAGCGGTTATGGATACCGTACCGGGAAATCATTAGTTGTCTGTCGTAATTACTCATTAGTTCATATATAATGGACTTATGGTTAATATCTGCTGTTTTCTTATTTCAACTAGTCGGCAAGGCTTAGCCGTCAGATGTATTTTTAGAAAAGGAGATGTTACATTATGAGTGATAGTTATGAAGTGAAATTCAGGTACAAAAACACGAATTCCAACTCGCGCAGCAGTGTAAGTTCAACGAGGGTAAAAGCTTCGAACAGCTCTGATGCCCGTAATCAGGTTATTTCTTCACGCAGCAGCGGGAAAGGAATCGACGTTATTTCGGTTGAGAAAAAGCGTTAATACAAGATTCATAAAGGTCTATAGACATTAAAACTTGACATACGCCCCTTTTAGGCAGGCACTAGACGCATTCGATTTTGTGCTGCCGAAAGGGGCGTGTTTTTGTATTATTGTATTAATGCTTTTCTGAATTTTGGGAATCTCATGAGAAATAGGACCGGTATCATGTCATCGTCTTATGGACAGGGAATGGCTGATTACGATGCAGGAAGCATTCCTTGGACCAGATATATTCGTGAATACGGCGAAGCGGAGGGAGTTTACCCCGATGAAAAAGTACAGGTTTATAGGTTGATAGAATAAAACAACTGCCACCGGAAACCGGTGGCAGTTACGATAACTATATTATTTTTTTTAGCAGCCCTTGATGAGCAGACACTTTTACTGTATGAATTCGACTTAAATGGCTTGAGGAAAGGCGTTGGTCAGGATGGTTGCTCCGCCGTCCGTCGTCTGGGTTTGCAGGCCCGGAATGGTATTTCCCGTCGTTTCGATGTCCGTTGGGATTCGTTTATACGGGAGCTTCTTTAAGATTCGGGTCATGGCCGGATAGAGGACGTCGTCGGGGTTGTTTAGGATTGACGTCGATTCGATGTCGTAGCCGCTGTCGGAATAGCTGTTCATCCGACCGGTGCGCTTGTCGTAGGCGTAGACCGTCAGGCGGTAGCGGTATTCGGTGTACATCTCGTCGCCGTCGCGGAAGCGATAGCTTCCCATGAACTGGCGCCAGTACCAGGTCTGTACGACAGGGACCAGGACGACATCGGCCTTGTACTGGGAGGCCAAGATGCGCAGATTATCTTCGGTCACGTCTTCCGGCGCGAGGAGGGCTGACGATTCGATGCGGTCCCAATAGGGGATGCGGAACGGTTCTTTAAGGGTCCGTTTCATGTAACGGGCAGGGTAATTGTTTTGCGTCGTATTGGCGATGACGACGGTACGCATATTGTCGAAGCGAACGCTGTCGGCATTGGCAACCGTAAGGGTCAGCAGGAAGAACAGGAGAAGGAAAAATATTTTTTTCATAGAGGCACCTCCCGTCATATTAGAAATTGCCGTTATCGTTTAAGAGGGGACGCGTATCGTCTGCCCGGGGAATGTATTGTTCCAGTGCAGCCAGCATCTTGTCTTTGTCCATGGGCAGGGTGCCGCCGACGGGGAAGAGGTTCGATACGTGATTGCTGCGGAAGATGCAGGGGTTGGTCATTTCCGTATGGCGCAGGATCATGTCCAATTCTTTGAGGAATCCTCGGGCCGTAAGGGGCGTGAATTTACCGCTGACGACGTCATCGTAGAGGGGGACTTCATGGGGAATGATGAGGGACAGGGCACTGAGCATGGTCGGGTTGATGGCCGAGACGACTTTGGCCGTATGGAGGGCATGCTCTTTTGTCCGTTCCTGACCGCCGAGGCCGAGGAGGATCATCGTCGACAGCTTCATGCCGGCGGCTAACGCTTTTTTGCCGGCTTCGATGGTAAGGTCTGCCGTCGTTCCCTTGTCGACGTAGGTCAGGACGTCGTCGTCACCACTTTCGATACCCATGTATACGATGGCCAGGCCGGCTTCGCGGAGGCGATTCAATTCTTCCGGCGTCTTGCGGATTAAGTCGGCCGGTGTTGCATAGGCGCCGATGCGGGTGAGCTTGGGGAACTTTTCGTAGCATTTTTTCATGATTGTGATTAAGGTATCGGTTGGCAGTACCATCGCATCGCCGTCAGCCAGGAAGATGCGCCGAATAAAGGGCAGGGCCTCAGCGCCGCGTTCGATGATCCCTTCGATTTCTTCGAGGGGACGGATGCGGAATTTCGAGGCTTTATACATATTGCAGAAACGACAGGTATTATGGGAACAGCCGATGGTTACGCGCAGGATAAAGCTGCGGGCTTCACTGGGCGGACGAAAAACGAGGCCGCCGGCGTCGTCAATGATCATATAAATCACACCTTTCAATGGGTAGTATATAGATTATTAAGATACAGTATATTATACACGAAAAATACGTATTACGAAATAGATTCAGAAGGAGTTTTTTTCTGAAGAATGATGATGAATACCGTGGCGATGATGCAGGCGTAGCCGACAAGTTCAATGGGATGGAAGGTCGTTCCCAGGACGATGGCTGAGGTCACCGAGGCGATGACCGGTTCCAAGGTTCCTATTAAGGTAGCTTTCATGGGGCCGATTTCACTGATGCCGGTGACGAAGGCCGTAAAGGAAATGGCCGTTCCGACGATGACAATGAAGGCTACGGCAAACCATCCCATAGCGTCGAGGACCGGCCAGTTGGTCCAAACCTGTGTCGACAGGCCTAAGACGATACTGCCGGTAATCATGCCCAGGCCGTTGGTGATGAGAGCTCCCCAGTGAGCGGCCAGACCTTGGGATAGGACGGGATAGGCAACGCCGGCGACGGCGCCTATGAGGCCCCAGGTCAGGCCCAGGGGTGAGAGGACCATCGTCGACGGGTTGCCGTGGGTTGCTGACAAGTAGACGCCGCCAAAGGCCAGGAAGACGGAGATGATTTCCCTCGTCGTCGGCTTCTTACGGAAGCGGAGGGCTAAGTAGAAGGACATGAAGACGACGCACAGTGTCTGCAGGACCGTCGCTGTGCCGGCATTTGAATTTTTTATGGCGGATAAATAGGCAAATTGGCTTAGGGTGAGGCCGAAAATCGCAAAAATGACCAAATGCCGCAGACTGATCGGGTCATGCAGCATCTGTCGAATTAAATGGCTTTTTTTCGGTATGACCATGAGCGTGAGGAGCAGGCCTGCCAGGGCCATGCGAATCGATGCCACCCATGAGGGTTCTACGGGATAATTGGAGAGCAAAAACTGACTGGCGACGCCGTTAACGCCCCACGTCACCGCTCCGATGACACAAGCTATGATACCATGCTGCGTTTTGGTCATGCTAAGACCTCCTTTGCCGTGTTATTATTCTTTAAGTATACACGAGAGCTAATAGAGGGGCAAGGGGAGTCCGTTTCCTGCGAGTGCGCATATAGGGCATAGAAAAAAGAGCTGCTGGGGCAGCTCTTTTTCCTTATTTCTTGCCGTTTTTGCCGTGTTTCTTTTCAAAGGCAATCATATGGGCTTCTTCGTCGGAATGGCCGTCGGCCTTGGCCTTTTCGATGAGGGAAACCATTTCTTCATAGGCTTCGGGAATGACCTTGGTCAAGTGATTTACCGTATCGTCCCAGTTTTCTAAGAGGATATGGCCTAAGTTGCTGTCCGTGAAGCGGACGTGGTTTTCCAGCATCGTTTTGACCGCGGCTTTTTCTGCTTCATCCGTCAGAGGTTCCAGTTTTACTAAGTCGGTATTGCACTTTTGCGGGTCTAAGTCATAGATGTAGGCGACGCCGCCGGACATGCCGGCGGCAAAGTTATGTCCCGTCTGACCGAGGATGAGGACCCGGCCGCCGGTCATATATTCACAGCCGTGGTTGCCGACGCCTTCGACGACGGCGTCGATGCCGCTGTTGCGGACGCAGAACCGTTCGCCTGCCGTGCCGTTGATGTAGGCTTCACCGGCGGTCGCTCCATAAAAGGCGACGTTGCCGATGATGATATTGTCTTCTGCCGGGAAAATCGATTCCCGCGGCGGCGATACGATAATCTTGCCGCCGGACAGGCCCTTGCCCAGGTAGTCGTTGGCATCCCCCTCAAGGGTCAGGGTCAGGCCGTGGGGAATGAAGGCCCCGAAGCTCTGGCCGGCAGAGCCGACGAAGGATAGGATGATCGTATCTTCCGGCAGACCTTTTTCCCCGTAGGCTTTGGTGATTTCACTGCCGAGGATGGTCCCCGTGACGCGGTCCGTATTCTTAATGCGCAGGCGGGCGCGGATATGCTTCTGCTGTTCCAGGGCCGGCCGGCACATGCGGACCAGTTTGGACATGTCGAGGGTCGTATTGATCTTATGGTCTTGAGGCGTCGTGAAGTGATGGCCTACGGAGGCATCCGTATACGGCCGGTACAAGAGATTCTTTAAATTGACCGTCCGGGCTTTCCAATGGCTTATATGATTCCGCTGTTTTAAGCAGTCGTAGCGGCCAATCATTTCTTCTACGGTATGGAAGCCCAGGCGAGCCATGATTTCCCGCAGGTCTTCGGCGACGAAATGCATGAAGTTGATGATGTATTCCGGTTTGCCTTTGAAGCGTTTTCGCAGTTTTTCGTCCTGTGTGCAGACGCCGTACGGGCAGGTGTTGAGGTGGCAGACGCGGAGCATGTGGCAGCCGATAGCCAGCAGCGGTGCCGTGCCGAAGCCGAACCGTTCGGCACCGAATAAGGCAGCGATGGCGACGTCACGGCCGGTGAGGAGCTTGCCGTCTACTTCTAAGGTGACCCGGTCGCGGAGGCTGTTGAGGAGAAGGGTCTGCTGGACTTCGGCCAGGCCGATTTCCCAGGGCAGGCCGGCATGGCGCAGGCTCGTCCGCGGCGAGGCCCCGGTACCGCCGTCGTAGCCGCTGACGACGATGGAATCGGCCTTAGCCTTGACGACACCGGCAGCGATAGTGCCGATGCCGGCGCCGGACGTCAGTTTTACGCCGATGGATGCCTGGCGGTTGGCATTCTTTAAATCGAAGATGAGTTCCGCTAAGTCTTCAATGGAATAGATATCGTGGTGGGGCGGCGGTGAAATGAGGGCGACGCCGGTCGTGGCGTGACGGGTTTTGGCGATGTCGGGATAGACTTTATTGCCCGGCAGATGGCCGCCTTCTCCCGGTTTTGCCCCTTGGGAGCATTTGATCTGCAGTTCGTCGGCGTGGATGAGGTAGTCGCTGGTGACACCGAAACGGGCCGATGCGACCTGCTTGATGCCGTCGTTCTTTTCCGTATGGAAGCGGGCTGCATCTTCGCCGCCTTCGCCGGTATTGCTCATGCTGCCCAGACGGTTCATGGCCGTTGCGATGCATTCGTGGGCTTCTTTGCTGAGGGCGCCGTAACTCATGGCGCCGGTGCGGAAGCGCTTGACGATGGAATCGGCCGATTCGACTTCTTCAATAGGAATGCTGCAGCCGGCAGGATATTCAAATTCCAGGAGGTCACGCAGGCGGAAAATGGTTTCTCTGTTGACGTGAGCGGCGTACTTTTTATACGCTGCATAGTCATTGGTCTGGACGGCTTTCTGCAGCAGCTGTACCGTTTCCGGATCGATGATATGGGGCTGGCCGCCCTTATGGTATTGGTAGAAATCGCCGCGGTCCAAGGCGTCTCCCGAGTGGTAGGCTTCTTTATGGCGCAAGGCGTTTTCGGCTGCGATTTCGGCAATTCCCAGGCCTTCGATGGGAGACGGAGTGTTGCAGAAATACTTGTCGATGAGGTCACGGCTGATGCCGACGGCTTCGAAAATCTGGGCGCCGTGGTAGCTGTGGATGGTCGAAATCCCCATTTTGGACATGACGGCTAAGATGCCTTTTACGGCAGCGTCGATATAATTCTGCCGGGCTTGTTCATAATCGAGATGGGGCAATTTTTTACCGGCTATCAGTTCTTTAATCGATTCTAAGGCGATATAAGGATTGATGGCCGTAATGCCGTAGCCGATGAGGGTGCAGAAGTGATGGACTTCTCTCGGTTCTCCCGATTCCAGGACCAGACCGACGTCGGAACGAACAGCCTTGTCGATGAGGTAGTGGTGCAGGGCTGCCGAGGCCAAGAGTGCCGGAATAGCGGCCATGCGGGAATTAATGCCTCGGTCCGATAAGACCAGAATGTTGGCTCCGTTCTTGATGGCCTTTAAGGCGTCGATACAGAGGGATTCGATGGCGGTTTCCATCCCTTCGGCGCCGTTGTTTACGGGATAGAGCATGGATAAGGTTGCCGTGTGGAGCTTGGGCGTCATGAGCGATTTGATGACTGCCATCTGTTCATTGGTCAGGATGGGCGTCTTTAAGTACAACGCTGCCGTCGAGGCTTCATTGGGATCCATGATATTGGCTACGTTGCCGACCATGATTGAAGAAGACATGACCGTCTTTTCGCGGACGCCGTCGATAGCCGGATTGGTGACTTGGGCAAAATTTTCTTTGAAGTAATCGTATAAGAGCTGCGGTCTGTCATTGAGGACGGCCAGGGGGACGTCGACGCCCATGGAATCGATGGCGTGGCGGCCGTCACGGGCCATGGGCAGGACGACCTTGTCCATGTCTTCCTGGGTATAGCCGAAGACCTTTTCCTGTTCCTTTAAGTCATAGGGGATGATGGCTTCGCTGTGAGGCAAGGGTTGGCTGGCCATGAGGTCGTCGAGGCTGGTGATGTGTTCTTTATACCATTCGGCATAAGGATGTTCGGATGCGATTTCGTGCTTTATTTCATCGTCGCCGATGATGCGCTGTTTCTTCGTGTCGACGAGGAGCATCTTCCCCGGTTCGAGGCGGCCTTTGTAGAGAATGTCTTCCGGCGGGACGGTGACGACGCCGACTTCGGAACTGACGATGACCCGGTCGTCGCGGGTGACGTAATAGCGGCCCGGCCGCAGGCCGTTCCGGTCGAGCATGCCGCCGATGACCGTGCCGTCGCAGAAGCCGATGGCCGCCGGTCCGTCCCAAGGTTCGAGCATGAAGTTGTGGTAGCGGTAGAAGTCGCGTTTTTCGGGACTCATCAAAGGATCCCGTTCCCAAGGTTCCGGAATCATCATCATCATGGCGTGAGGCAGAGAATGGCCGGTCATGTAGAGGTATTCCAAGCAGTTGTCGAACATGGAAGAATCACTGCCCGTGTCGTCGACGACGGGGAAGACTTTTTCCATATCCGGGAAGAAGGTAGATTTTGACTTGCCTTCCCGGGCATTGAGCCAGTTGATGTTGCCCTGAATGGTATTGATTTCCCCGTTGTGAACGATGTAGCGGTTCGGATGGGCCCGAGCCCAGCTGGGGAAGGTATTGGTGCTGAAGCGGGAGTGGATGAGGGCCATGGAGGTGATGAAGTCCAGGTCCGATAAATCGAGGAAGAAGTGGCGCAGCTGGACTGACGTCAGCATGCCCTTATAGACGATGGTCTTTGACGACAGGCTGGCGATATAAAAATCAGTTCCCTGGTCTCGGCTTTTGGGAACGATGGCTTTTTCGGCTAATTTTCGGATGACGTACAGTTTCCGTTCGAAATCCATTTGGGTCTTCATGGCCGGGTCTTTGCGGATAAAGACCTGCAGAAAATGGGGGCACGTTTTTTTTGCGATATTGCCGATCAGGCTTTCGTCGACAGGAACGTCGCGCCAGCCGAGGATGGAAAGGCCTTCGGCACGGACGATGTCTTCAAAGGCATTCATTTGTTCCTTACGAAATGTTTTATAACGATGTGCAAAAATCATGCCCACGCCATAGTCGCCCTCGTCGGGCAGCGAAAAGCCGAGGACGTCGCATTCACGGCAGAAGAATTGGTGCGGAATCTGGACTAAGATGCCGGCGCCGTCACCGCTGTTGGCATCGGCCCCTTCGGCGCCGCGATGGCGGAGGTTTTCTAAAATCGTAAGGGCGTCGTCGATAATGCTGTATGATTTTATCCCTTTTATATTGGCCACGATGCCGATGCCGCAGGCATCGTGTTCGTATGACGGATCATACAGGCCTTGCGGTGCCGGCAGATCGCGCATTTTTTTATTCATAGAAAGTCCCCCTTTGCGTATATAAAAACGAGCCGTCACTGTATGAGAGAGGGCTCGTGGATACTGTGGTGCACTTATGATTATAGACCATTTATAGGGGCGATGCAATGACTTTTTTGAATAAATGAACAAAAATACTGATAATTTTAATGTAAAAATCGAATTTATCGTTATTTTTAAAGGATATCAAAGAGAAAAACGTGAAAACTGTTCTCTGAAGAGGGAGGCTCCGCCGTTGGCCGGATGGCGCATGGTCTGAGCGGGAATTCCGGCGGCTTCCAAAGTTTCTGCCGACTTTCGGCCAATGGCAGCGACGCGGATGTCCGGACGGCAGAGATTAAGCAGGGTTTTGGCATAAGAAAGGCCTGCTGCCAGTTCGCTGTCGCTCGGCGTGCGGTTGGAGAAGGGCGATTTTTTATGGGGATGGAAAGGGAAGATATTCCACAGCAGGACGTCTTGGGGATCGAGACCGTTGTCGACGACCGCTCCCCAGACATAGGTGTCAGTCGGTTCATTCATGCCCTTTTCCTGCTGGGGACGACTGGTCATGAAGGGGCAGTCAGGACGGCTCGTCCGTTCTCCCCGGCGGCCGAGAATGATGGATGAGGAAATCTGTTTATGCTCATCGAGGAGCATCCGTTCGCAGGTGATGGGGATTCCCGTAAAGCGGCAGCCTTGGTAGCCTGCTGCCTCAGCGATGAGGACGATACGGGCGCGGTTCAGACGGGGGTTCAGGTAGTCCTCGAGCTGACGGCAGCGGATGGCCGGAGCTTCGGGGCCTATATCGCACTGTGCGTCGTAGTCTGCCCAGGGATTGAAGACATCCGGTTCATGGTAATCGCAAAGTGTCTGAATAAGATTTTTCATGATACTCCTTTTCGGCTATGGCGCCGTCGTAAAGATATAGTACGAGCCGATTTGAGCGGTTTCGCGGGTCAGGGGGAAGAAATTCGATGCCAGGTAGTCCTGATAGCGGCTCTTGGGAACGACCAGGGTCAGGGGCTGACGGCTTTCCAAGCGGTTGAGGACCGATCCTTCTTCTTCGGTCGGATAGAGATGTTTTTTAGACCAGACGGCGTCTCGCTTTAGCTTGGTGTTTTCGTCGTATACTTCCGGTGCTGTCCAAATAGCTGTTTTTCCGGTGTAATAGGGGTAGGAGGTCCGATAGTCTTCAAAGAAGTAGACTTGGCCAGTTGCTTCCATGGCAAGCAGGCTTTGGGCGGAACGATACTGATAAAAAGGCGTCAATACCTGGATGGTCACCATGAGATAGGTGACGACCGTCGTCGCCGTAATGAGGATCGGCAGGGCGATATAGGCCTTTTGCCACCAGGCAAGGAGGGTCAGGATGATCATGACGGCGATGAATACGGTCAGCATCATGAGTCCGTCGACGGCAAAGGGCGCCTTGTCGGTAAAGAAGTTCAAGGAAGCAAAGAGCAGGCTGTACAAGATGGCCGGAATGAGGGCGATGAGCCAAGGCCGGTGGCTGTCATTGTCATTCCAAGACTGGATTTCTAAGGCACCGAAATAGAGTAAGGGCCAATTGGCAATATAGGTATAGGTCGGATACTTGGTGGCCATGAGGCTGTAGAATAAAACCGTTCCAATGGCCCACACGGCCATGAAGACATAGACATCATCGTGACGGCGGCGTTTCCATAAGCCGTACAGCGAGGGACCGGTCCATGGCAGAAGACTGGCCGGGACGAGGACCAGATAGTAGTACCAGACGTTGTCTTGCGGGTGCTCTGATACGGTGGCTCTTACGACGTTGTTAAAACCGAGGAGACCGTCGATGAAAGCCTGGCCGTGGATGCTGTACATGGGGCCGTACCAACTGAAGACGAGGAGTAGGAAGAGAATGATGCCGACCGGAGGGAAGAGCCTTTTGGCGTAGTCCCTATTCTTTTGGATGAGGGCAAAGACAAGTAAAAACAGGCCGGGCAGGACGATGCCGACAGGCCCTTTGGTGAGAACCGCTCCGGCAGCCATGACGTAGGCTGCGATGATGTAACTTTTTTTTGCTTCTGTCAGGCCGATATAAGCAAAGAATAAAGTTGCGCCGCTAAAGAAAAATAAAGGCTGATCGGTGATGACTGACCGGCTGATGAGCCAGACGGCCAGGGACGTCGCCGTCATGGCCGAAAAGAGAAGGGCCGTTGCCGTTCGTCCGGTCTGACGCAGGGCGAACCAGGCGGCTAGGGTGCACGACGCAGCCCCGAAGAGGACCGTCGGCAGGCGGGAGGCAAAGTCCGCAGCACCGAAAATGCTGTAGGACAGGCTCAGGAGCCAATAGAGAAAGATCGGTTTATCGTACCAATAGATACCGTAAATCTGAGGTGAAATCCAGTCGCCGCTATGAACCATTTCAAGGGCCGTCAAGGCGTAATTGGACTCGACAGGGTCGGTAACGGCCAAGGCCGAAATGCCGGCTGCCAGAAACAGAAAAGTTGCTGCAAAGATGAGAGTAAGCAGGGATGACTGTTTCATACGTACCTCCTATGGGTGATTGATGAGGATGACTTGTGACGGCGTTTCGCCGGCAATGCCGAAGCGGTCGATTAAAGGCTTCGAATGGGCCAGCTTATGGAAGGTCGCCTTGGACATGATGAGGAAAATCTTATCGTCCTGCGTTAGCAGGGTTTCCAGTTCCGGGTTTTTTACGGGATCCCATTCTTCGCCGTACATTCCGCTGTAGTAGGTAATGCCCGGGCGGAGAAATTTTTCGACGTACAGTCGGGAATGGCCGTCGTAGACATCGGGCAGGATTTGGGCCGTATCATAGGAGGTGATATGGCTCTTAAGTCCCGGGATGACGGCGCCGAAAAGAGCCCAGGAAAAGAGTACCATCGTGACGGCGGCTGCGATAAAGGCCGCCTGATAGCGGCGGTGCCATAAAAAGTAGGTCGGCAGGAAGAGGGCGGCAGCAAGACCACCCGATACCCAGGCGATAGTCGGGCGGAAGAACTCTGCACCGGCGCTCAGGGGGATGGCATTACAGGCTAAGAGCAGGATTCCCAGCAGATACGAGGCGGCCAGGAGCGAGCGGGGAAAAGACCGCTCGATGTAACCGCGGTACCAGTACCAGCCGATGAGATACGCCGTCGGCGGAAACATGGGGGCGATATAGGTGACGAGCTGTGTCTTCGAAAGGGAGAAAAAGATGAAGATGAACCCGGCCCATATGAGACAGAAGTGGAGCGGATCGCGGAAAGGATCGCGCTTTTTGAACAGCCGCCGCATGGCCGGGGCGAGATAGATCGTCCAAGGCATCATAGCGGCCAATAAGACGGGAATGAAGAAGAAGAGGCTGTTCTGGCCCGGGTGTTCCGGAGCGGCAAAGCGAGTGAAGTTGTGATAGCCGATGAAGGTGTCCAGGAAGACTTCACCGTGGACTTTATACATGAGGACGTACCAGGGAAGGCCGACGGCAAAGGCCAAGAGAATCCCCTGGGGAATCTTCATTTCTTTTAGCAGCGGCCATTGGCGGGTGCAGGCGATATAGATCAGCATGATGAAGGCCGGAAAGGCATAACCGATCGGGCCCTTGACCAACAAGGACAGGCCGCAGAAGATATAGGCCGTATAGTATTTTTTCCGGTAGAAGGACATCAGGGCGACCGTCAAGGTCAGGACGAGGGTCATGTCGGTGACGGCGGCCTTGCCGATGTACATGAAGCCGAAGCTTGATACCAGCAGCAGGGAAGATAAGGCGGCGATGGGTTTGTTGAATACGTCGCGGCCGGCAGCATAGACGTACATCGTCGTCGCCATAGCGGCCAGGGCGCTGGGCAGGCGGGAGGCAAAGTTCGTGACGCCAAAGATGCTGTAGGAAATCATTTCCAGCCAGTAAAAGAAAGGCGGTTTATCATACCAATAGCTGCCAAAAATTCGGGGCGACAGCCAGTCGCCGGCGGCCAGCATTTCTCGGGCCGTTTCGCCGTATACCGGTTCGTCCGGATCGGTAAGGGGGACAGCACCTAAAAATGGCAGCAAGATAATTGCTGCCACCAAGGCGACGGTAAGGCCGTAGCGATTTTCATATAGCCATTGTTTCATGCTGCATTTCTCCGACGGCGCTTATGCCAGATATAGACGGCGGCTGCGATGACACAGACGACGGCAATGACGATGAGGAAGATGTGGTTGTATTGGATGAGGTCTCGCCAATGACTTCCCAAAATCGAACCAGCCCATACGAGAAGCAGCGTCCAGGGGATGGTACCGATGATCGTGAAAATTGTGAATTTCCAGAAGGGATAGCGGGCGACACCGGCCGGGAACGAGATGAAGGTACGGACGCCGGGCAGGCAGCGGCAGATGAGAACGGCAGCTCCGCCGTACTTGTTGAACATGTTTTCTGCCATCTGAAATTTGTGCTCGTTAAAGAAGATGTACTTGCCGTACTTTAACAGAAGGGGACGGCCGCCGTAAGAACCGAGCCAGTAACTGAGGACGGATCCGACGAGACCGGCCAGACAGGCGACGATGAAGGTCGTCCAGAAGGTGAATATTTGCTGAGAAATAAGAAAACCGGCAAAGCCCAGTACGACTTCACTGGGAATGGGAATATTAGCATTTTCTAAGACCATAGCGATAAAAAGCGCGATATAGCCGTACGATTCCATGAGTTGTAATAGTGTATCCAATGAGGCACTCTCCTTAGGGTGACTAAAAAAATAAACTTACGATATATCATAGCATAGATGACCTGCACGGGCTAGTCGCTATACGAATTACCCCTTGCTTTTAAAGCATGATAGGTGGAGCAATGCATATCGGCAAAGGAGATAACTGTAAACGACAAGAATCAGCACGGTCAAAAGCGTCTTCAGCCAGGAAGCGGCTGCCAGGGGATGGAGAAACCAGGCCGTATGGAGGATAATCGGTTCACTGATGAAGAACAAGGCGTAGCCAAGGCGGTGAAGGCTGTGCGACCATGGGCGGTGGCTGCTGCCATACTGATGAAAGAAAGCCGTCAGTCCCAATATGGCCGTCACAGGAAGGGCCGCTGCTAAGAGGGCGGACAGCCAGGGAGGGGACGGAATCGTACCGCTCATCGTCAGGCTGCCTGCCATGAGGACGACGATAAAGGCGATGAAACTTCCCTTCCCGGGCATGTAGCCCTTAGCCGTAAACCATTGACTGCGAAAGGCTTGAAGTCCCAAGATGAAGGAAAACAAGGACAGAATCAACCAATCGGGGCGGATGACAGCGAGGTAAGGAATCATCAGCGATTGAGGCAGGAAGCGCTGACTGCCGTATAAGGCCGCTGCCAATAATATGAAAAACAAGGCGAGAAAAGGAAGGGACGGCGGAGCGAGTTTTCGATGCTGTAAAAATCCGTGAGCCAATTTCTTTACCAGGCTCAGCAAGGCTAGTAAGATGAGCATCCAGGCCAGGGCCCACGATAGGGCGGGCAGGGTGCCGGTCACTATTTTTTCTTCAATGCCAAAGAGCGCCAAGACGATCATCGGCAGGCCCAGTCGGTGCCAACGATCTTTCAGGAAAAAGGAAATCGTCCGTATCCGCAGTTTGGATGCGCCGAAATAGGCACTGATAAAAAATATGACGGCAATGGCAATGGCCGTGCTCTGTTCATAAAAGACCGTTCCCAGCGGCAGTAATAAGGCGGCCAGGGTCAATATGATCGATAAGCTTCGCAGGTTATCGAAATAAATGAATCGATTCATGGTTCATGACCTTCTTTCTTAAGGGCAGTGAAAAACGAAGCGCTTGTTCCGACTGCTTTTATATACTATATTGATATTATAACGTTTTCTTAACGGATGTAAAAAATATTCTGAAAATAATGGCTCTTATCAATTTGGAATGGCCCTGACGAGACGGTATCGAATATGGTACACTGTGGATAGAACCGAGTCTTGCTTTTTATGATTTCATCATAAATTTTTTCGCCGGGTTCTCGGCAGCGTCCCATTGATTTTCTTAACAGCCATCCGAACAGAGAAATCTTTCTGTTTCCTGAAACTGTCAGAGAGGAGATGATTCGATGACGAACGAAGAAAAAGAACGGAAAATTGACGAAGGTTTAATGATGTTATTGGTATTCGTAAAGAACTATTTTGACAGGGAAGAAGCCGGTGCCGGTGAACATGAGACGGTCATCTTGAAAGGATTGGTCCGCAAGCAGATGCGAAAATTGGTAGACCTCTTAGAAGGAAAGCAGGATAATATCATCCAGTTCCCTGAGTTGATAAAAAGGAAGCGATAACGCAAGAGACGCACCGGAACCTGAAACCGATCACCATTCGGGGCGGCTCATAACATGGAACCTTTTTGGGGCCGCGAATCCGTAAAAGTAGATGAGTAAATGGGAATTTTTACAGCCTAATCATACCACATACGATGCTTTTTACGGATAAAAATGTTTTGAAAGAAGTGAAGTATTTATGATTTCTACGGAAGACAGCATTATTCGATTGATAATATCTCTTGTCCTCGGTGCCATTATCGGCTATGAACGGCAGTCCCAAAGCAAGTCGGCCGGACTTCGGACTCATACGCTGGTCTGCGTCGGCTCCTGTCTTTGCATGATTATATCGATTAATATTGCCATGGAATACTATTTTGACTTTGGATACCGAAATGCCGATCCCGGTCGAATTGCTGCCCAGGTCGTATCGGGCGTCGGTTTTATCGGAGCCGGGACAATTCTTGCCAATCAGAAGGACCGCAGTGTCCGCGGGCTTACGACAGCGGCCGGCATCTGGGCTGTATCGGCCATCGGCCTCGTCGTCGGTGCGGGCTATCTCGTCGTGGCTATTGTTGCGACGGTGCTTATCTTTTTGGTCCTGACCGTCTTCGTCCGCTTAGATGCCCGTCTGGACGGCCAGCTCAGGGAAAAATACGTCATGCATGTGGTCATGAAGAACAATATCGGCCAAGCCCGGAAATTGTCGAATTTTATCCGCGACCATCAGCTGCACATCAAGACCTTCCGCAACCGCAGTGATGATGAGGAGCCATTTGCAGAAATAGACCTGGAACTGATGGCGGCATCCCACTTGGATGCGGCGGAAGTCGTCAGCGACCTCTTAGCTGTCAAAGGGATAAAAGAAGGGACTTTTTATGCCGATGACGGCCAGAAAAAAGAAATTTCCCGGCCTTGAAAATACTGTATACAATATACCTCTTATGTATACAGTATTTTGCGCCCTTTCCTATGTAAAAATGACGGCTCCGGTGCTATAATGCAGAACATCGGAACCTTTGGCGTGACTGAAGGGGTAATGGATAGATAGAGAGGGGACTTTAATATGACGATAATGGCAGCAGCAAGCAGAGAAGGAAAGGTTTTGCGTGACGTCGTGTTTTCCGCCAGTGCCGCCGCGCGGGAAGCGGCAGGCCGGTATGGAACGGAGCGCGTCGTCAATGCCGCTATCGGTTGTTATGCCGGTGATGATGAGCAGCTGGCCTGTCTGCCCGTCGTTGAAGAGCTCTACCGGGCGCTGCCGATGCGTGATTTCATCACTTACGCACCGCCTTTGGGTTTAGAATCTTACCGTCAGGGGGCCATTGCAGAGGCCTTTGAAGACTGCCGCCCGGAAGGCTATGCCGATGCTGTGGCTACGGCTGGCGGTACCGGGGCCATCCATATTGCCATTGCCAACTATTCGGAAGTCGGTGACACGGTTCTGACAACGAATTGGCGCTGGAATATTTACGATGCCTTGTGTCAGGAAATCGGTCGACGCCTTGAACCTTTTTCCATGATTGATAAAGACGGTCATTTTAATGTCCCTGCTTTTTCAGAGGCTGTATCGCAGATCTTGGAACGCCAGGATTCGCTGCTCATCATCCTCAATACACCGGCCAACAACCCGACGGGATTTGCCTTGTCCGATGAAGAATGGAGCCAAGTCCTCGACGTCTGTCGTTTCCATGAAAAGCAGGGGAAACGCCTGAGCCTTCTCATCGATATTGCCTACATCGCCTATGCCGGCGAAAAAAATAAGGTGCGCTCCTTTATGAAGCAGTTCTCAAATCTTCCGGCACATATCTTTTCTATGTTTGCCTTCAGTATGTCTAAAGGGTACACTTTGTATGGTCAGCGTGCCGGCGCCCTTATCGGCCTATCGTCGGATAAGGCTGTCATCGATGAATTTTCTGACCTTGGAAAGTATTCGGCCCGGACGGCCTGGTCCAATGTCAACCGGGCGGCCATGACGCTGCTGACGGAAATTCGCGGTGACCGGGATTTGAAAGCCCGCCTCGATGCCGAACGCCTGGCTTTTGCCGATAAGCTTCACCGCCGCGGAGCCATTTTCGTTGAGGAAGCCAGACGCTGCGGTCTGCAGCACGTTCCTTATCAGGGCGGTTTTTTCATTTCCGTTCCGACGGATCAATCGATGGCCCTTTGTCAGGCTCTTCAAGAGGATCTTATTTTTGCCGTTCCCTTAGCCGAAGGCGTGCGCCTGGGCATTTGCTCCATTGCCGAAAGCAAGATGAAGGGATTGGCAGGGACGATTAAGAAGGCCGTCGATGGTCTTGATGGAATGAATCACCTCTCCATGGCCGGTAAATAATTTTTTACAATAAAAGACAAAAGGATGACCAAAATTTTTGTGTTGGTCATCCTTTTTATTTGCAAAATTCTCTCAGAACCTGTATAATGTAAGTATAAATTTATAATTATATACTATTTATATGAAGTTGTAAAGATTGTGAGTAGAACGGGTAATGGACGGGGTCCTCTCTACAGAGGGCAGCGTTATTGGCACGGCATATGGAACATCGGAGCAACTTTTTTTATTCCATATGGAGCAAAGTTCAAGCATAGGCAGAGGCCCTTGAGCTGCGTGTGACTTTATAAATTGAGAAAGGTGGGACAACTGCTGCTGCCTCTGCAGACATAGATCGGAAGACCGCGTCCGTGTAAGGATTGGCAAATCTCTTCACTTCGGGGGAAACAACTGCATATGGAGGATACATCTGCCTTCGTTGCGAACATCTTGTTATAGGACAAAAGCTCTCCTGTATTCTGTGTTTTTAGCAGCAGTGAGCTGCATGGATGGATTGAATCGATTTATGGGTTGTATGTTGGGCGGAGCCGTCGGCGATGCCTTGGGCTTTGTCATTGGTAAAGACGATTTAAAGACGATTCATAAGAAGTACGGCCCTTATGGATTGCGCACGGTGTTAAAGTCGGCAAAGAACGGCAATAAAAGTATCATTTCGGATGATACTCAGCTTTCCTTATTTACGGCTGACGGAATGCTGTGGGCCGATCATGACGGACTGGAACCGGCAGAGGGGCTGTACCGGTCTTATATGCGCTGGTACTATACGCAGACCGAGCGCATTATTCGCCCGGAACAGGAAAAGTGGATGAATCGCCAAGCCCATGAAGTTTCCTTTGACTATGACATGATGGGCGAACAGGCTCTTTTTGCCCGCCGGTCTCCGGGGAAAACCTGCTTGACGGCCCTGGCGTCGGGGAAAAAACTGTCCCGTGAGGAAACGCTCAATCACAGCGGCGGCAACAGTACGGTTATGCGGGCGGCTCCTATCGGACTCTTTTATGAAGGCGATCCGGAAAAGGCCTTTGCCGTCGGCTGTCAGGCAGCCAGCCTGACTCATGGCAATCCCCGGGCATTCTTGTCGACGGCGACGATAAGCGCCATCATTGCGTCCTTGGCAGCCGGAAAGGACATCAGTACGGCCCTCGGCGGGGCGCTCCACCTCCTGCAGCGTGATGCTGAGGGAACGCGTCTTTTGAAGCTGCTTCTTCGGTCCATCGATGAGGCCGTTACGGACCGCAACCCCGTCCGGTCCATGAAAAAAATCGGTCTCGGGAAAAAAGCCGATGAGGCCCTGGCCTTGTCCGTCTACTGCGTGCTCAAGACAGGAACGCTGAAAGAAGCCGTTCTCATGGCCTGCAACCAGGATGGAGACAGCGATACCTGCGGGGCTATCTGCGGGAATATCATGGGGACCATCTTTGGTGATAAAGCCATTCCCAAGAGCTGGAGCTGCAATTTGGAATGTGACGACCTGATTCGGAAATTGTCGAAGTGTCTCTACGATCACAACCGGTCAGGACTGATTAAAGGCGAGGCCGCCAGCCACTGATCCGTCGCCAGGACGAAGCCTTTGCGACTTTTGGCTTGACATTATGGGTCCATCCCATATAATTAAGATTATTATTCTGGGCGTCGCCATGACGCCGGATCGGGGGAGCGAGTATGATTGAATCCATTGACCGGGCACTGGCCGTTTTGCAGCTTTTTTTAAAAGAAGAGCGACCCCTCAGCGTAACGCGCATCAGTAAAGTCATGGAACTCCATAAAAGTACGGTCAGCCGCACGCTGGAGACACTGGAACACCGCGGATTTATCCAAAAGGATGAGGAAACGGGGATGTATTGGCTCGGACTTCAGGCCTACGCACTGGGCATGCTGTTTCGTGAAAAAGATAAGTTTCATAAAGTAGCCTATCCCTATGCCAAGGCCCTGTCCCTGCAATGCAACGAAGGGGTGCACATTACGACCTTTGCCCATAATGGGGCCGCTTATCCGCAGCACATTATCCTGGAAAAGATTAAATCTCCCCGGACGATCGATACGGCACCGCCGATTGGTGCCGTGCGCCCGGCCTACTGTTCGGCATCGGGCAAGTGTTTACTGGCTTTTTCCGCAGAATATCGTCAGGCCTATGAAGGCTGTGCCCTGAAAAAGTTTACGGAATACACGGTTACGGACTGGAAGGATCTTATTCCGGAGCTCGAAGAGATTTGCAGCCGTGGCTATGCCATTGAACGGGAAGAAGTCGAACTCGGCATGTCCTGTGTAGCTGCGCCTATCTTTCGCGGCGGCCGCATCGTCGCGGCCATCAGCGTGTCCGGTCCGGCTGAACGGGTGGCAGATGCCAATCGGGAGACTGTCATCGAAGCCGTTACCAAGACGGCCGGTGAAATCAGCCAGGCCTTGGACTGACGGCAGGCAGTATGTTGCTGTAAATGGAAAATTGTCTTCGATGTGAATTGTTTGGTATAAAAATCATGCAAAACGAGAATATACCACATGCATTTGCAGAAATGGACTTTTATGGTACAATAGGCATGGATACTACATTCGGGTCACAAGATTGTCTGTTGTGAAATGAAAAAATCTTTCCTTTTCAATTGCAGCAGTGTGGGAACAGCTTGGGATCTTATCCATGATTCGAGGCGAAAAAGAATGCAAACAACAATCAGTATGGCGGCAACGACAGTGCCACGTGTGGCCTACCCATATAAAACGCGCGATGGAGGCGCTACGGTTACTATTTTTGTGCCCTACAATTGCCATAACCATTGTCCTTTTTGTATCAATAAGGCTGAATATGAAGATATGACCGGCTTTTCGGAAGAAGCTATCTGCCGGAGTATTCGCTTGATGGACAGCATCACGCCTTCATGTGATTTTGTCTTTACGGGTGGGGAACCCTTTGCTGACATGGAATCGCTGCAGCGCATGCTGGACTGCATTCCCGTGACACATAAGGTATATATTAATACAACGCTTCCGGTCTTTGAATCGCAGACGGAAGACGATATCGTCGCTTTTACACAGCGGAATCGGCATAAAATTACGTGCATCAACGTATCACGCCATATGCAGCACTATGTAGAAGAATCGAATGATCAGCTCTTGACGCGCTTGGCCGTTCCTTTCCGAATCAACTGCGTATTGTATAAGAAATATCCTGTCGACCAGCTAAAACCCTATTTGGATCGTTTTATCAAAATCGACGGTGCGTCGATTCAGTTCCGTTTTGACTATACGGAAACGACGCCGGAAAACTTATATGAAGAAGAAAATGATCAGATTCTTCACGACTTAAAAAACGTTGCAGAGTATACGGGCCTTGACGGCTGCCGCATGCGCTGCGGTTTCCATTTCGATTATCAGGGCATGGAACTGACTTATCATAAGACCCTGCCCTACAGCACAGTGATTGAGCGAGATGAAAAGGACGGCAAGAAATACGACATCCTCTACGACATCCTGATCAAGCAGAACGGTGCCATCCATTCCGATTGGGACGGGACTCCCCTTGATATCGAAGCCTATCGTAAGGTCGTCTTTGAACCTTATGATCTCAAATGGATCCAACCGTTGCGGACAGGCCTTGGCAAACGGCTGCCCTTCTTAAAGACCGCCTGTGCTGCGTTTCATTAATTGAATAGCTTTTGTTTGACCGATAAGGGACTATCGCAGTGGCGGCAGTCCCTTTATTTTTTAGATTCCCCTGTGGGCAGAAAAAATACTTTATCTGTTCTTTTCCAGTGGAAATCGGGTATAATAAGGATAGATCAGATTGGCGTAAGGAGGCACTTTTATGGCAGTTACCATTTTGTTGGGCAAGGCCGAAAGCGGCAAGTCGTCCCACTGTTTTAGAGAGCTGCAGGCCTGGGAATCTGCCGGCGGCAAGGCCATGCTCCTGGTTCCTGACCAGGCGACATACGGCGCTGAACGGCGTTTGGCCGAACATTCGAAGGGCAAGGGCTTTTTAGGGACTGAGGTAGTCGGCTTTTCCCGTTTGGCTTATAACGTCTTTCAAGAGCAGGGCCTTTCTCATGCTTCGTTGTCAGAATTGGCCCGGAAGGTAATTTTGCAGCGCCTGCTCCACAAAGGGGAAAAGGATTTTTCTCTCTTGCAGACGGCTGCCCGGCAGCCTAATTTTGCCGATACGGCCGGCAGATTTTTAGGGGAATGCCGCTCTTTTTGCGTGTCTTCAGAGGACTTGCGCAAGGCGGCTGATACCGTTTCCAGCCCGACATTGTCCCATAAACTGCAGGATATGGCCCTGTTGTATGAGATGTATCAGACTTTTTTGAGCGACCACTTCGGTTCAGCCGACGATACGATGACGCTGTTGGCGAAATCTGTCGACAAGTATGCCTTTTTGCAGGGCGCCCGCGTATGGGTCGACGGGTTTCAATGGTTTACACCGCAGCAGATGGACATTCTGCAGCAAATTGAGACGGTGACTGATAAGCTGACCATTACCCTGACTATCGATGCCGAGCATCTTCAGCAGCAGCGGCGGGAAACGGCTCTCTTCCACCGGGCTTATGAGGTATACCGCGATTTACAGAGTCTCTTTCCTCACCTGGAAACGGCCGTCGTCCCCGAAGGGCCGCAAAAGGCATTGACGGCATTTCAGGATGACTTCTTCCAGCCTGTCCCGGCGGCCCAATCTCAGCCGGTATCGGCCTTATCCGTTTGGGAATGTCAGGATAAAGACGGAGAAATCGAAAGTGTCGCCCGAGAAATCGTTCGCCAGTGCCGTAAAGGTCGGAGATATCGGGATTTTCTCGTCTTGGCCCGGTCGAGCGATATGTATCATAATCGGGTCGAACGGATTTTTCGCCGCTACGGGATTCCCGTCTTTAGTGACTATCGGCGGCCCATGACCAGCCATCCGGCAGCTGAAGCCATTTCAGCGCTGCTCAGCGTCTTTCGCAGTCGCTGGTCTCATGAAGCCTTGTTCCGACTGCTTAAAAGCGACCTATTCCCCATCAGCCGTCACGATGTCGACGACCTGGAAAACTACTGCCTGGCTTACGGGATACAGGGCTATCATTGGCTGAGCGGCAAGGAGTGGAACTATGGACGCCGCCATGAAGGACAGGCCATCATCGATGAACGGGAAGAAGTTCATCTCCAGCGAATCCAGACCATTTGCCAGTCTGTGCGGGATATCTTGATACCGGCCTGGGAGAATGCTCAGGAAACGCATAGTCTCCGAGATTGGTGTACCCTTTTGTATCAATGGCTTCGGACCCTTGGCGTTCCCTCAGCCCTTCGCCAATGGCAGGAAGACGATGAAGCGTCAGGACGGACTGAAGACGGGAAAGAGCACGAACAGGTTTGGAAGCGAATCATGGAATTTCTTTCCGAAATCGTCGACCTCTGCGGCGATGATGTGACCGACATCGACGAATTTTCCCAAATCATCGAAGGCGGTTTGGCGACGCTGAAATTCAGCCTCATTCCGCCTACCTTGGACCACGTAACCCTTACGTCGGTAGAACGAGGTTACACGATGCAGGCGGCTGTCGTCTTTTTATGCGGCGTCAACGACGGGATTTTTCCGCAGCACAGCAGTGAAGAAGGCTTGTTCAGTGATAAAGAACGGCGCAGCTTGGCGGACCTCGGCATCGTTCTCGGACCGGGGAGCCGATTTCGTTCCTTTCAGGAACGGTTCCTGTTCTATCTGGCAGCGACCCGAGCCGGTGAGCGCTTCGTCATTTCCTATATGGTTGCCGACGATGACGGCAGTGCCGTGGAAAAAGCGTCGTGGATTCATCAGCTCTGTGATAAGGGCTATGTGGAAGATGTCATTCGACAGGATGATGCCATGGATTTCTCACAAGAAGAAAAGCCTGTATTGGCCCTGCCGGCAGGGCTTCATTACCTGCCGGGCAAGCTTCGGCCCGTTCTCGATGGCCAGACCGTAGATGGGACCTGGTGGGCTCTCTATGACTGGGCCTGGCAGCACGGCTGGCGTCATCAGGCCGTCCGTTCCGTACAGGGGCTGTTCCATACGAATTTACCGGTTACCCTGTCGGAAAAATTGGTGCGCCGTCTGTTTGCACCGGACGGAACACTGCGTGGATCCGTGACTAAATTTGAGCAGTACCGCAACTGTCCCTTTGCCTATTTTTCCCGTTATGGCCTCAATTTAGAGGAACGACGGCGCTATCAGTTTGCCGCCCCGGACCTAGGAATGCTGGTTCATGGGGCACTGCGCATCATCGGTGAGAAACTGCTTTGGGAAAAGAAGCAGTGGCAGGACATTCCCGATGAGGACGTTCCGGCTATTTGCCGACAGGCGACAGATGAATTGGCGCCGCAGGTTCAGCATGACATCCTCATGTCGAATGCTTATTTTTCGCAGATTAAAGAACGACTCATTCAAACCCTGACCCGCACGGTCCGTCACCTCTGTGCCTTCAGTGCGGCTTCGGGATTCCGGATGACAGGATTGGAAAAATCCTTCGGCCGGCCGGGCAGTCCTTGGGAAGCCCTTCATTTTACCTTGAAGAGCGGCCTTGATGTCGTCATTACAGGACAGATTGACCGCATCGATATGCTGCGGCAGGAGGATCGGACCTATGTCGTCGTCATCGACTATAAATCGGGGCGGAAGCAGCTCGATATCAGCCAGATTTTTATGGGCCTGGAACTGCAGCTCCTGACCTATATGTTCGTCGCCCTCCTCAATATCGGAGACGGCGCCGTCCCGGCAGCTGTGCTCTACTGCTACGTCCGCAATGACAAAGTCTCCCTGTCGTACCGCATCGACGAGGCCGAGAAAAAGAAGCAGTACGATGCTAAAGGGAAGCTGACCGGATTTTATCTCGATGACGGAGACGTCATGAAGCAGTTGGATCGGTCCATGCAGGGCTTTTCAGACTTTTTAAATTTACGGCTCAAGAAAGACGGTACCTTAAGCGACCAGTCGAAGAGCGTTTACGACGAAGCCGGCTGGAGTCATCTTTTGGCTTGGGCTTCGCAGAAACTTCAGGATTTGGCCGGCGGTATCGGCGACGGCGATATTTCGATTCACCCGGTCATGCTGAAGCAGCAGACGCCCTGCCAGTACTGCCCGTATCGGGCGGTTTGCCGATTCGATCTTTCGATGGCCGGCAATGCCTATGATGCGGCCGGTCAAGAAGATACGGCTGAGATGATAAAGACGATTTTTGACAGAGGAGGTGACGACCATGGCGTGGACTAATGAACAGCAGGCTGCCATTGACAGCCGAAAACAGACTTTGCTCCTATCGGCAGCTGCCGGATCGGGGAAGACGGCCGTCCTGGTCGAGCGCATCATTCGCCGCCTCTTGGATAAGACCTATCCCATCGACATTACGGAACTCTTGGTGGTTACCTTTACCAATGCCGCGGCTGCTGAAATGCGGGACCGCGTCGGACAGGCGCTGATGAAGGCCCTGTCGGAGACGAAGGATCCGCGAATTGAACGGCAGTTGGCCTTATTGCCGTCGGCCCATATTTCGACCCTTCATTCTTTCTGCCAGTACGTCATCCGCAAATATTTCTATACCATCGATCTGGATCCGAATTTTTCCATTGCCGGTCAGGAAGAATTGAACCTCCTGCGCCGTCAAGTGCTGGCCGACGTCTTTTTATCCTATTATGAAGACGAAGAAAGGGCATCCGTCCTGTATCCTCTGGCGGATATGTTCGGCAGTGACCGCGGCGATGACGTCCTGATGGATACGGTAAGCCGCATGTATACCTATGCCCGAAGCCTGGCCTGGCCGGAACACTGGCTGAAATCGTCGGCGCTTGCCTACGAAACGGGTCCTGAAACGACGATAGACGATTTGCCTTGGGCACAGCCGGTCAAAGATTTTGTGCGGCGAATCCTTAAAAAGGACATCGCCATCTATGAACGGGCCTTGTACCATCTTCGTCAACGAGATGTTTTTGAGGCTGCCTGTGAGCAATTTTCCTCGGAACAGGAAGGGCTTAAAGAAGCGGCCGGTGAAGAGCGCTGGGAAGGCCTCAGACTTCGGATCAATGCCGTTGAATTTTCCCGGTTAAAGACGCTGCGCGGTTTATCTGACGAAGATAAGGCTGTTTGGGAACAGTGCAAAGATCTTCGCGACAGTGTCAAGAAAGACGTTACGAAAACCCTGCAGCCCGTCTATTTTTCGGCAACGTCTGAAGAATGGCTCGACGGGATTCGGATTATGAAGCCCATCATGGACGGTTTGGTCACCTTGACCTTAGATTTTGCCAAAGCTTTTTCTCAAGCCAAACGGGAAAAAGGCTGGCTCGATTTCAGTGACCTCGAGCACCTCTGTTTAAAAATACTCCTCAGCCCGGAAGCGACGCCGGACAATCCCCTGCGTTCGGCTGCAGCAGAAGAGCTGCGCAGCCAGTATGAAGAAGTCCTCATCGATGAGTATCAGGATACGAACGGCGTACAGGAGCTGATTGCCCGCCTCGTTTCATCGGATGATAATCGCTTTATGGTCGGCGATATCAAGCAGAGCATCTATCGCTTCCGCCTGGCCGATCCGACGCTGTTCATGAATAAATACCGCACCTTCAGCCGCGATGCCGATGCCGGTCAGCGCTGCATCGATTTGGGGCGGAATTTCCGCAGCGCACCGATCATCCTCGATACGGTAAACGACGTCTTTGCCCGGGCCATGACAGTCGATGCTGCCGGCATGGATTATGGCGAGCGAGAAATGCTCTATGCCGGTCGGACAGCACCTGAAGATCCGTCGTGGCTGGGCGGACCTACGGAAGTCGATGTAGTCGATACGTCCGGCGACAATGAGGGCCTGACGGCTTTTGAACAGGAGGCCCGCTTCGTCGCAGCCCGCATCAGTGAGCTTTTGGAAGAAGGAAAGATGGCAGCTCGAAAAGACGGTGCCTTGGAGCCTTTATCCTATCGCCACATCGTCATCCTTGTCCGTTCGATGAAAAATAAAGCCGATAAATTGATACAAGCCTTGCAGGAACGGGGAATCCCGTCGTATGCCGAGCAGCGAGGGGGCTATTTTGCCGCCGTCGAAGTGCAGGTTATGCTGGCCCTTCTGCGCTGCATCGACAATCCCGAACAGGACCTTCCCATGGCTGCCGTGCTGCGTTCGCCCTTGGTCGGCCTCGATGAAACGGCCTTAGCCGAACTTCGCCTCATTGGCGACGGGACGCTGTGGCAGAACCTGCCTGATTTTTCGGCATCGCTGGACGAGGATGATCCCTTGCGGGAAGACATCGAAGAGTTTATCGTCCAGTTTGAAGATTGGCGGACCTACAGCCGGCGTCAAGGCGTGGCCGAACTGATTCAGCGGCTCTATTCCGATACGGCTTACGTCGACTTTGTCGGTGCTATGCCTGGCGGTGACGTTCGCCAGGCCAACTTGAAGGCCCTCTATGACCGGGCACAGCAGTATGAAGATGCCGGGTTCCGCGGCCTTTTCCGCTACTTGCAGCTCATCGACAAGATGATGGAAGACGGCCTCGATCTGGCGCCGGCCAAGGTGGTCAGTGAAAAAGAAGACGTCGTCCGCATCATGAGCATTCATCAGAGCAAAGGGCTGGAATTCCCCGTCGTCATCGTTGCTGATATGGGAAAAGAATTCAATCGCAAGGATCTGCAGGAACCGATTCTCTTTCATAATGAGCTGGGCATCGGCCTCAAACAGTATGATCCGAACTGGCGGATGTTTTATCCGACCCTCATTTGGAGCGGCATTGAAGCTAAACTCCGCTGGGAAGGGACGGCCGAAGAAGAACGCATTCTCTATGTAGCCATGACCCGGGCTCGGGATAAATTGATCCTGATCGGCCATGACTCTAAAGCTGCCAATCATTGGCAGCGCTGGGCTGACGGCCTTGATCCGGCTCAGGGAACTTCCTATTTTGACTGGGTCATGCCGACGGTGCTGGCTCATTTCGGATCCCGCGCCGACGCTGAAGCGGTCTGCCCCGGTGCGTCCTGGGAAAGCGACCGCTGGCAGCTTCGTATCGTCGCACCGGAGCCTGTTGAAGGGCTGACGCCGGAAGTTTTGGCCGGCGAACCCCGGTTAGACGATTTGCGCCGCGGAGCTATGACCGATACAACCGTGCCGGAATGGCTCGATAAACAGTTATCCTGGCGCTATGGTTATCCTAAAGCCGTCATAACGGCAGCTAAATTCTCTGTATCTGAAGTAAAGCGCAAGTATCATGAACTGCAGAGCGATATGCTGGACGAAGAGAAGGACTTGGCCTTGTTGCCGGAGGCCATCCTTCCGCCGGCGTCGGGAGAGCAAAGCCCCTTCGATGAGCTGCCGTCATGGCTGTCAGAAGATGAGGACGTTGTCAGCGGCGCTCAGCGCGGTACGGCACTGCACAAGGCGATGCAGTATATTACGCCGGCAGGCGATCATACGGAATCATCCCTGCGCCGGGAGCTGATGGCCTTCGTCCGAAAAGGCGTACTCAGCCCGGAAGAAGAATCGTTGATATATGTTCCGGTCCTGGCGTCTTTTTGGCGGTCTGACTTGGGGCGGCGCATGGCAGCATCACCGGCCCTGCATCGGGAATATTCCTTTACCGTCTTGATGGCCGGCCCGCCGCTGCCCGATGTTGAACCGGGGGAACGCTTTTTGATTCAAGGCGTCATTGACTGCTTATTCCGTGAAGATGACGGCTGGATCCTCGTCGACTATAAGTCGGACCGGTTGGAACAAGACAAAGACTTCAAGGACCGGTATGCCGTCCAACTGGCCTTATACCGCCAGGCTGTGGAGCAGATTACAGGAATTCCCGTCCGGGAAACCTATATCTATAGTTTTCATTTACAACGTGAAATTATGATGTAAAAGGAGGTTTTTTCATGGGTGTTTTTGATGTTGTCGGACCGGTTATGATCGGACCGTCCAGCTCCCATACGGCAGGGGCCGCCCGCATCGGCCTCATGGCCAGAGAAATTTTGAAAGACGAGCCGAAAAAGGCCGTCATTACGGTCTACGGGTCCTTTGCCAAAACGTATAAGGGCCATGGAACGGACCGGGCTCTCGTCGCCGGCCTGCTGGGATTTTCGGCAGACGATGTCCGCCTGCGAACGGCCTTCAGTCTGGCGAAGGAAGCAGGCCTCGACATCGATTTTCGTCGCTCTGATGATGAAGTCCATCACCCCAATACGGTGCGCATCGCTATGACCGGTGCATCAGGACGGCAGGTCGAAGTCCTCGGCGTATCCCTTGGCGGAGGTAAAATTGAAATCCGTGAAATAAATAGAGCCGAAGTCGCCTTAAACGGAGAAGAACATACGCTGATTACGGTCCACCGCGACCAGCCCGGCATCATTGCCCAGGCGACGACGGTCTTGGCCATCGGCCACATTAACGTGTCGAATATGCGTGTCTTTCGCAGTGCCAAGAATGCCACGGCCGTCATGATTGTCTGCACGGACAGTGCCGTGCCGCCGGAAATCGTCCATATGATTGAAAACATTACGGCCATTGAAAGCGTCGTGACCCTGCGGCCTATTTAGGAGGAATAAAATGTATAAATATGAATACAATAGCCTTCATGACCTGCTGACGCTGGCCGAAAAAGAAGGGACGACCTTAGCGGACATCGTCGTTCGTCATGAAGTAGAGTCATCGGAAGTTTCAGAAGAAAAAGTGCGTGCCATGATGGACAGTCGTCTCGATGTCTTTCAAGAATCCATCGACGCCGGCATGAGTGATCCGGGGAAATCTGTCAGCGGCCTCGTCGGCGGCGATGCCCACAAGTTAGCTGCGAGTATGCCGACTCTTTTAGGACCACTGGCTCATAAAGCCGCTGTCTATGCCTTGGCGGTCAGTGAAGCTAATGCCAAGATGTTTAAAATCGTCGCCTGTCCGACGGCCGGCTCCTGCGGCATTGTCCCGGCTGTCATGATGGCTGAGGCTGAAATCTTGGAGGTGTCCCGTGAAGCCATGGTAAACGCCTTGTTTACGGCGTCGGGAATCGGTGCCGTCGTCTCCCATAATGCTACCGTTGCCGGAGCCGTCGGTGGCTGTCAGGCCGAATGCGGTACGGCTGCGGCCATGGCTGCTGCTGCTGCCGTCTCGATGGCAGGCGGCAGCAACGATATGATCTTACAGGCTTTCGCTCTGTGCCTGAAAAATACCTTAGGCCTGGCCTGTGATCCCGTTGCCGGCTTAGTAGAAGTCCCCTGCGTCAAACGAAACGCCGTCTTTGCCGTAGAGGCACTGGCAGCTGCTGAAATGGCCATGGCCGGTATTCAGAGCGTCATTCCGCCGGATGAAGTCATTTCTGCCATGGCTGAAATCGGCCGCATCATGCCGGTCGCCTTGAAGGAAACGTCCGACGGAGGATTGGCCAGGACGGATACGGGGAAGGCCATCGCTGCGCGGTTGGAAAAGGCCATGGAGGAGTAGAGACCGTACGTTGACAGAGGCGATGGAGAAATGAAAAAAGACTGCCCTTCGGCAGTCTTTCCAATCTTCCCTGTGCTACTCTTTTTCCCTTATATCTGCTCGGTTTTGTGCGAGTGTCGGCTGTCCCTCGAGACGGCGGTAAATCATTCGGCATAGGCTGGCAGAAATGGGAGCATCCTTAGGCTGACAGGTAAATTCAACGATCAATTCAGCTTCGAAACGATTCAGTTCTACCCAGCGTACCTTCAATGTAAGTCATCCCTTTGCGGTTAATATAGTTCGGTTCGTTACTTTCTATTTTACTATACCGACCGGGCTTTTACAAGGCAGATTGTGTCTCTCTGAGTTGACAATTTGTATATTTGTTGTTATGATATATCCCGTCAATTGAACAGGCGATACGCTTTGCAGACAGTTCCTCTGACAAAGAGGCTGACGGCTCTGAGCGGGGTATCGTCATCATCGTGAAAAAGGGGCTTGGCATTTGCGCCGGCCCTTTTTTGATTGCCAAAAGACGGAATATTTATGTTATAATGAAATTGAGTATAACGCAAAGGGGGGAGATTCTATGAATACCTTACCGATACAGACAGTCTGCCGGCCTCGTTTTTTCTCTTTAACCGATACGAAGCGGATCAAACGGACCCATGATGAATACGGACTGGCTGTCCAGCAGTATTTCCACAACCTTTTTCCTCACCGTCAGTGGCAAGTTTTTCACGATCCTGCCGGCACTCCGCTGGCCGTCGATGTAGAAATATTGTATCCGACGGTGGAAGAGCCATTTTACCTCCTTCATACCATGGGCATGAGTGCGTCGCCCATGCGTTATCCGTCTGGCGATTTTGCGACGGGCAAAGAAGGGTATAGTGAATTGTGCCTCATTTTGCCGGCTCAGTGGCCTTTTCAGCGGGAGAGCCGCATTTCACTGGAGGATAAAAATGCCTGGCCGATATGGCTGCTCATGGAGCTCGGCCGATTCCCTCATGTTCACGACGTGTGGATGGGCTACGGCTTTTTACTGCCCAATCGGGGGACCTACGAGGCCTTTGCTGAGGATACGGAATTGTCCGGCTTGGTCATCGTTCAGTTTGAAGGCCAATTGGGCGGCGTGAAGATGCTTGACGGTACGGTAGTGGAACTCCTCATGCCTATCCTTTTATATAAAGAGGAAATGGATCTGTGCAGCGATATCGGAATCGACAGTTTGGTCGATGCCATTCTCGATGAGTGCGGAGGTTCTTTCCTGCTCAACAAAGACAGGCCGAATATCGCCCTTGAAGACGACGATACAGGGCCTTAAAGAAAGGTGGATCGGACGATTGTGATTACCAGTACGACGACTTTCGTTCCAGATAATCCGGCTGCTGCCTATGAAGCATATCGGCAGGCCGGGTCCGCTGTTTTCCTGGCGGGAACGCAGGGATTGAAATATAGAAAAGAACATTATGACCTGGCTGTTGATTTATCGAAGGCCGGGCTCAGCTACATTAAAGACCAAGGCGATGAAATCGTCATCGGCGCCATGACGCCCTTGTGGCAGATTAAGATTTCATCGGTCATCCAGGCTTTAGCCGGCGGCGCCGTCAGCCGGGCTATCAGCGACGTTGCCGATAAGGATGTCCAGCGCTATGGTACCCTTGGCGGAGTCGTTTCCGGGAAGGCGGCCTTTTCGGTACTCCTGCCCGTCCTTTTGTCGCTGCACGTCGATGTCCTGATTCAGGACAAGGGACGGATGAGTTTGGAAGACTATTTGCAGTGCCCTCCCATGGGGGAATTGGTTACGGGTATTTCCATTGCCCGCGAAGAAGTGTATACTGCTTATAAGGCTTATCGACGGCTGCCGTCGGATGAACCTTATCTGGTCGGAGCGGCATCCCTGCGGGATGAGGCGTGGCGCATCGTCGTCGGCGGCCGCCCCGGGGCAGCGGCTATCGCCCGGTCGGCCAGTGATGAATTGACGGAAAAGGGCATGGCCGTTAAGGAAAACGTAGCCCACTTAGCCAGTGAAGAATTGGATTTTGGCAATTTCGGCACCTGCTCTGAAGAAGAACGGCGGACCTTGACGATTGAAATGGTCCGCGGCCTTATTAAATCGGCTTGGAAGGGATACAGCCGTCATGTTGCGAATTAGGAATAAAAGGGGGTTCTTTCATGTTTAATGATAATCGTTGGCGGCGTATGCTGCAGCCTGGTATTACGGCCATTGTAGGCGCCGGCGGAAAGACGACGGTCCTCGAACGTCTCGGGACCTATGGTCACGGCGGTCATCTGCCTATGATGGTCAGCAGTATCGTCCCCATGGACAGCATGCGCGTCGACAATGTCGAACCTTTTGACGTCATCTGCACGGAAGATGTAGAAAAAGGGGAGGCTTTTTGTGCTGAACGCATTGCTTCCGGCCATGTGCCGGCTTGGTTTGCCGGCCTTGATGATGATGACTTCTATATTGGTCTTGAGCCCAAGGTCATCGACGAAATCAAGCAGCGCCATCCGGCCTGGTACATCCTGATCGAAGGGGATGCCGGCCGTGATAAATGGCTTAAAGCGCCGCTTGCCGACGATATCCCCTTGCCCAATCACTGTGACACTGTCATCGGTGTCCTCAATCTTCAGATGTTAGGCAATGTCATCAGCGGCGAAAAAATAGAAGGCGTTGAAACGGCAGCCGCTATCATGGGACGCCCTTGCGGGGCCGTCATTACGCCGGCTATGCTGGCGAAACTTATTCAGCATCCGCGCGGCCTGTTCCGCGGCGTGCGCTGTACACGGATTCTTTTCTGTACGGGTTATAATGCCGTTCAGCACCGCATGACCGAAGCCCTTCTCGACGATCTCGAAGACTTTGACCTCACGGCCAGTGTCCTTGCTGACGGCTATCGGGAAACTTGCACGATCCGGCAGTATATTAATTATGATAACGTAAGAAAGAAACGGATGTAGTACGAATGAAACAAAAAGGAAGATTATTTTTTGGATGTCTTGTATGTGCAGCCCTTGTTACCTTGGGCTTTATCTTGAATATTGACCGCGATGAAGTCATCGCTGCCGCTGAAGAAGGGCACGTTCCGCCGGTAAAAGAAATATTGCCGGTTAAACCCGATGTCGTCTTCGTCGGCGATGATTTTTCTCTCCCCTCCGTGGATAATGATAAACCGGTTTATGATAAATATACGACCCGCCAGCGCCAGGCAAAAGGCCTTCCGACGACCTATGGCGGGACGCGGGACTACTACTACGGCGACAACGTCGTGTACCTGACTTTCGACGACGGACCGAATGATAAGAATACGCCGCGGATTTTGGAAATCCTGAAAAAAGAAAATATCAAGGCTACTTTTTTCCTGACCGGACAAAACGTCGTCCGCTATCCCGACGTGGTCAAGCAGATCTATCAGTCCGGTAATGGCATGGGCCTCCATTCGTATACCCATGATTATAAAAAATTATACCAATCTCCGACGGCCTACGTCGATGAAATGATGAATACCGAAGACGCGATTTATAATATCATCGGCGTCCGGCCGATTATTTCACGGGCACCGGGCGGAACAAAAGGGCATTTTACCGATGCCTTCTGGCCGGCCATCGAAAATCTAGGTTATATAGAAGTCGGTTGGAATGCCTTGACGGGCGATGCCGACGGCACGGGAAAGTCTGCCGGCAAGGCTGTTGAGAATATCAGACAGCAGCTTGAGCTGCGGCCTTATCTTCATCGCCACCTGGTCATTCTCATGCATGATGCCTCGGGGCACGGTGCAACCGTCGATGCTCTGCCGGGAATCATAAAGCTCCTGAAAGATAGGGGCTACACCTTCCGTGTCGTCACGACGGCCATTCCGCCATCGTGGTAAAAGCATACGAAGTATGTGTATAAAGTATGTAAAATGTCGGCTAGTTAAACGATTATCTACAAGGATTCTCATATCTATACAGAGAATCCTTGTTTTTTTAGCCTTGACAACTATCTCGTTGAGGTATACAATGACGACAACGAATTTTTAAATGAGGAGATCATTATGAACATGCCATGCTTACGTCAGGCAATTGAATACGTCTTTACTTATTTTGGCTGGGGCTACCTGTATTTTAGCGCTGGCTATTTTTGGTGCGACGAATTCAATATGACTGATGTAGACATGAGGAGACTTCTAGCTGTTCCCTTGAAGTCGGCTTTAGCCGGATAAAGGAACGAGGGACAGGCGAGATATAAAGGCTTTTTGAAGCAGGCTCATGGGAGCCTGCTTTTTTTATTTGACAGGGAGGAAACACGACAATGATTATTGTGTTGAAAGCAAATGCGACAAAAGAAGAAGTAAAGCCATTGATTGACAGACTTAAAGCCAAAGGAATGCAGATTGACATCAGTAAAGGTACTCGCCAGACCGTCATGGGCCTTGTCGGCAACACGGCCGTCATCGATGTCGAACGGGTGCAAAGCTATGAATTTGTTGATAAAGTCATGCGTGTCGAAGTCCCTTATAAACGAGCCAGCCGTGCCTTTCATCCTCAGGATTCGGTCATTCCTGTCGGTAGCAGCGGCGTTTCTATCGGTGGTAAAAAACTGGCCGTCATTGCCGGCCCCTGCTCCATTGAGACGCCGGAGCAGATTGAAGGCGTAGCCTGTGATGTTGCAATATCCGGGGCGGCTGTCCTTCGCGGCGGAGCTTTTAAACCGCGGACGTCGCCATATTCCTTCCAAGGACTCGGAAATAAGGGGCTCGATATGCTGCGCAATGCCGGCCGCAAGGCAAAACTTCCGGTCATTACGGAAATCATGTCGGCCGATAAGCTGCCGGTCTTTCTCGAAGACGGCGTCGATATCATCCAAATCGGGGCCCGCAACATGCAGAATTTCGACCTCCTCCGAGAAGTGGGCAAGACGAGAAAGCCTGTCTTATTAAAAAGAGGCCTCTGCGCGACCATCGAAGAATGGCTCATGTCGGCGGAATACATCATGGCTGAAGGCAACCGCAACGTCATCCTCTGTGAACGAGGGATTCGGACTTTTGAAACCTACACCCGCAATACCCTCGATCTCAGCGCCGTCCTTGCCGTCAAGCGGCAAAGTCATTTGCCCATCGTTGTCGATCCCAGCCATGCTACGGGAAAACGCTGGATGGTCGCCGATTTAGCCAGAGCGGCTGTAGCTGCCGGGGCCGACGGGTTGATGATCGAAGTACACAATAATCCCGATAAGGCGTTGTGCGACGGGGCCCAGTCAATTACACCGGCCATGTTTACCGATCTCATGGAGTCACTTCGTAAATTGGCGCCCATTGTCGGACGAGAAATATAAGGAAAGCAGGGAAGTTTTATGGATACGGAAGCTAGTGGTTTTAATACGAATGAGACCGTGGCCATCATCGGCCTGGGGCTTATAGGAGGATCCTTCGCCCGCGGCCTGCGGCGCATCGGGACAAAGCATATCATCGCTGTCGATCCCGACGAACGAGCCCTTCAGCAGGCCAAGGGGGAAGGCATGGTCGATGAGGTATATACCTTCGGCTGCGAGGCTTTGAAAAAGGCAAAGTTGATTATTTTCTGTACGGCATCTTCGGTCATGATTCGCTTTTTGGCTGAAAATAGAAGGCATTTTGCTCCCGGGACGATCGTCACTGACGTTGCCGGCATCAAGGGCGATACGGCAGCGGCCATTACGGCCCTCTTGCCGGAAGGCGTCGACTTCATTTCCGGTCATCCCATGGCCGGCCGGGAAGGCAGGGGCTATGCCATGGCCAGTGCCGATATTTTCAACAATGCCAATTATATTCTCGTTCCTTCGAAGGAGAATAAAGAAAATCATCTCCTGGCCGTTACCAGTATGGCTATGGCCCTGGGATGTGCCCATGTCGTCCGCGTATCGCCGGAAGAACACGACCGCTTCATCGCCTATACCAGCTGCCTGCCCCACGTCTTGGCGACGGCTCTGGTCAACAGCGAATCGATGGATACGATGACCAAATACTTCGTGGCCGGCAGCTTTCGCGACGGTACCCGCGTAGCTGACATCAACGCACCTTTGTGGACCAACCTGTTCTTAGCCAATAAGGACAACCTCTTACATGAAATCGACTGCTTCCGTAAAGCCTTAACTTCTTTTTCGACGATGCTCTCAGCCGAAGATGCCGAAGGGCTGACCCGATTTTTACAGCAAGCCGCTACGCGGAGAAGGGACTTAGTTTATGAAACACATTCACGTTGAATTAGGAAAAGATTCGTACGATATTCATATTGAAAATGGCTTGCTCGACCGGGCCGGCGACTATATCCGCAGCCTGACGAAGTCTAAGACCTTAGCTGTCATTACCGATTCCAACGTCGATGCCCTTTATGGACAGCGGCTTCAATCGGCCCTGGAAGGGAGCGGCTTTTGCGTCCATCGCCTGGTATTCCCGGCCGGAGAAGAACATAAATGCGCAGAATCCCTTCTCTCTTTATATCAGTCCCTGTCCGATTCGGGCATTACCCGCAGCGACTACGTCATCGCCTTTGGCGGCGGTGTCGTCGGGGATTTGGGCGGTTTTGCCGCAGCTACTTTTTTACGGGGTATCCCCTTTATTCAGATTCCGACGACCATCATATCCCAAGTCGACAGCAGCGTCGGCGGTAAAGTCGGCATCGACTTGCCGAGCGGTAAGAACCAGGCCGGTAATTTTTATCAGCCCAAAGGCGTTCTCATCGACCCGATCCTGCTTCAGACACTGCCCAAGCGATTTATCCACGACGGCATGGGGGAAGTCATTAAATACGGCTGTATCCGTGATGTGGAACTCTTCGAACTTTTGGAAAATCTCGACGATGAACGGATATTCAATCACTGGGAAGAAATCATCGAACGCTGCTGTAAGAGTAAAGCCGACCTCGTCGAACGAGATGTCCTCGACATGGGGGAACGGATGATTTTAAACTTCGGCCACACCATCGGACATGCCATCGAAGGCTGTTACGGCTTTGGCAGCTATACCCACGGCGAAGGGGTTGCCGCCGGCATGGCGATGCTGACCGGCGTCACCGAAAGCTTGGGCCTTACGAAAGAAGGAACGACGGCGCGGCTGCGAAAACTCCTTACCCGCTACGGCCTGCCTGTCGACGTCGATGCCTCGGCAGAAGACCTCATCCCCTATATCAGTAATGATAAGAAGATGAGAGGCAATCACATGACCCTCATCATTTTAAAAGAAATCGGCAAGGGACGCCTGTTGCCCATCGAGGCAGAAGAATTGCCGAAATACATCCGAAAGAAGGTCGCTCCATGAATGTAACCATTAAACCACAGGCCCTGCAGGGGACGGTAGAAGCCCCTTCCTCCAAGAGCATCGGTCACCGCGACCTCATCTGTGCCGCCCTGGCAGACGGCGAGAGCTTCGTCGACAACATCTCCCTGTCGCAGGACATCGAGGCGACTTGCCGTATCTTGAAAGCCTTAGGGGCCGATATTACGCCGGCCGTCTCGGAGCATCCCGGAAGAGCAGCCTATCGCGTACGAGGGGGCTTACAGAAACAGCCCCGTCCTATCGCCGTCGATGCCAATGAATCGGGGTCGACCCTGCGCTTTCTCGTTCCCGTCGCCGTATTGAGCGGCAGCCGCTGCACTTTTTCTGGGAAAGGCCGCTTGGCCCAAAGACCGCTGACACCGTATTATCAGCTCTTTGATGAAAAGCACATCGCCTACGAGACGACAGGCGGGGCCCTGCCTCTGACCGTCGAAGGCCGTCTTACGGCCGGCACCTACGCCTTAAGAGGCGACGTGAGTTCTCAGTTCTTTTCGGGCCTGCTCATGACCCTGCCCCTCTTGGACGGTGATTCACACCTTCGCAGTACGACGCCCCTGGAGTCAGCCAGTTATGTCGATATGACCATCGACTGCCTGCGCCAGCACGGCATCGTCATCGACAAAGAATGGGACGGTTCTTACCGCATTGCCGGCAGACAGTCCTATCAGCCGGGAACGTATACCGTCGAAGGAGACTACTCCCAGGCCGCCTTTTGGCTCTCAGCAGGGACCTTAGGCCGGGCCGTCTGCTGCACGGGCCTTCGCCAAAAATCTTCCCAAGGCGACGAAGTCATCGTGTCCCTCATCCGCAGCATGGGCGGCCAAATTGAAGGCAAGACGGAACTGACGGCCTGCCCGTCGGACCTCGTCGGCCGGGTCATCGACGTGCAGGACTGCCCGGATTTGGTGCCGGTCCTGACCGTACTGGCCTCTTGTGCGAAAGGGATTACCCGCATCATTCACGCCGGCCGGGTACGCCTTAAAGAATGCGACCGCCTGCACGCCATGGCGACGGAGCTCAACAAAATCGGCGGCGACGTCGAAGAAGAAGCAGAAGGCCTCATCATTCACGGCGTCGACGGCTTTACGGGGGGGACTGTCAGCGGCTGGAACGATCACCGCATCGCCATGGCCCTGGCCGTCGCATCTCAGCGCTGCAGCCGGCCCCTGCGGATTGAAGGCGCTGACTGCGTCCGTAAATCCTATCCTGATTTCTGGCAGGATTTCGAGACCTTAGGCGGCATCGTTGAAAAGGAGGAAGGATAAGATGAATACTTTTGGACAGACCATCGGCCTTACGATTTTTGGGGAATCCCACGGTGTTTCTATCGGTGCCGTCTTAGACGGACTGCCGGCCGGTATGGCCATCGACTGGGATGCCGTCGGTCAGGAAATGGCCAGGCGGGCACCGGGAAAGAATAAGCTGTCGACGACGCGGTCGGAAAAAGACGCCTTTGAAATTCAGAGCGGATTTTTTAACGGCCATACGACGGGGACGCCCTTGTGTGCCATGATCCGCAACGGCGATCAGCACTCGCGGGACTACGATCAGCTGCGCCATATCATGCGGCCCGGCCATGCCGATTACTCCGGTAAGATCCGCTATGGCGGCTTCAACGACTACCGCGGCGGCGGCCACTTTTCCGGCCGCCTGACGGCTCCCTTGGTCTTTGCCGGTGCCGTCGCTTCGCAAATTTTAGCCGGGCAGGGCGTTGTCATCGGCTCTCATATCCTGCGCTTGGCCGATGTTGAGGATAAAGGCTTTTCTCCTCTCGGTGAGTCGACAGAAACCCTTCAGGCCTTAAAAAAAGAGACGCTGCCTGTCCTCGATAAGGAACGGGCAGCTGAGATGGAAGAGCGGATCGTCGCAGCTAAAAACGACCTCGATTCCGTCGGCGGCGTCATTGAATGCATGGTCACGGGCCTTCCGGCGGGACTCGGCGATCCCTTTTTCGACTCCGTCGAAAGCTGCCTTAGTCACATGATGTTCTCCGTGCCTGCCGTAAAGGGCATCGAATTCGGCGACGGCTTTTCTTTGACCGGCCTTCGGGGATCTCAGGCCAACGATGCCTTCTATTACGATCAGGGCGTCGTAAAGACCAAGACTAATCACAATGGCGGCATCAACGGCGGCATTACCAACGGCATGCCCCTCGTATTCCGTCTGGCTGTCAAGCCGACGTCGTCCATCAGTCAGACTCAGGACACGATTGATACGGATACGAAGGAAAATTGCCAACTGGTCATCAAAGGCCGCCACGATCCCTGCATCGTTCAAAGAGCCGTCCCCGTCGTCGAAGCGGCAGCGGCTTGGGCCATCCTCGATGTTTGGCTGTCGACGAAAGGACGGTGCCTGTAATGGAGGATCCTGGAGCGAAAGGACTGCGCATCGCCTGTTTCGGCCGGCCCGGTTCGTATACGGATGAAGCCATGGGGCTCTATTTCGACGGTCAGGATTTTGCGGCGGCGTACTTCCCTCATTTTGAAGACGTCATCCAAGCCGTCGCTTCCCGGAAGGTCCGATACGGCGTCTTGCCGATTGAAAATTCTTCGACCGGCGGAATTACGGATGTCTATGATTTCATCCACCGCTATGACTGCTGCGTCGTCGGGGAGAAATACGTCAAGATCGATCACTGCCTGCTCGGCCTGCCGGGGGCAAAGCTTGACGACCTTCGTGAAGTCTATTCCCATATTCAGGGCCTGAATCAGTGCCGGGACTATCTGAAATACCACCAGGAGTGGCAGCTCCACCCTTATTTCAGCACGTCTGAGAGCGCCGAAAAGGTCCGGAATATGAAAGATTCCCATATCGGGGCCATTGCCAATCGCAAGGCAGCCTCGCTGTACGGCTTGGACATACTGGCTGAATCGATCAACGACAACGCCCAGAACTACACCCGCTTTTTCGTCATTTCCGCTGATCGGGAACAGGTACCGGCAGCCGATAAGATCACCTTGGTCCTGACGACGCAGCATCGCCCCGGCGCCTTGTACCACGTCTTGGGCTACTTTTTCTACAACGGCATGAATATGACGCACTTAGAGTCGCGTCCCCTGAAAGGGCGGCCATTTGAATACTTTTTCCATATCGATGTCATGGGAAATCTCAGCGATCCGGCAACGGACCGAGTACTGCATAATCTGGCAGAACACTGCAACTACTTTAAAATTCTAGGCAATTACGTATCCGACCGAGGAGGGATATAGATGAAGTTAGGCGTTATTGGAGGCAAGCTGGGTCACACCGCTTCTCCGGCAATCCACGACAAACTGTTCCGCATCTTACAAGTCCAGGGCCGAGCTCGTTACGGCATCTTGGAAATGGACCGCAGCGACATTTCTAATGAACTGAAGCGCCTTCGCCGAGAAGGCTATACGGGAGCTAACGTCACCATCCCGTATAAACTCGACGTCATGCCGTATTTGACGGATATTTCTCGTGAAGCCCGCATCATCGGCGCCGTCAATACGATTCACTTTACCGATCACGGCACCTTCGGATACAATACGGATTACTGCGGATTCGGCCGATCCTTGGTTCATGCCGGCATTACGGTAAAAAATAAGGACTGCGTCGTCCTCGGCTCCGGCGGCGGGGCCCGGGCTATCATCCAGTACCTCTTTGACAATCAGGCCAAATCTATCGTCGTCGTATCTCGAAATCCGCACTCGAAAACGGAATTCGATGAATTTACGAAACGGATCGGTGTCGAAACGATTGATTACCCTGCCTTTGAACGATCCTGCAGGGGCGATGTTCTGGTAAACTGCACGCCTGTCGGCATGTTTCCCAATATCGACGGCTGTCCCATATCGGAAGAGGCCATTGCCCGCTTTCCAGCCGTCGTCGACATCGTTTACAATCCTAAAGACACCTGCATTTTGCAGGCTGCCAAACGGCACGGTGCCAAGACCTTAAACGGGATGTACATGCTCGTCGCCCAGGCCATCGGTTCTGAAGAAATTTGGATGGATCAGGATATATCTTCGTCAGTCATTGAACAAATTGCAAGGGAGATGGAACACTATTATGAAAAATAAAAAGAACATCATCATCATCGGCATGCCCGGCAGCGGCAAGACAACCTTCGGACAGGCCTTAGCCAAAAGAATGGGGCGGGATTTCTATGATGCCGATGACGTCATCGTAGCCCAAGAAGGAAAATCGATTCCCGAACTCTTTGCCGTCAGCGAAGACTGCTTCCGCGATGCCGAAGTACGGGCCAGCAAGGCTTTAGCGGCTAAAGAAGGCACGGTCGTCGCCTGCGGCGGCGGCGTCGTCAAGCGCTCGGAAAATATCGAAATCTTTAAACAGACGGGCATCGTCTTCTTTCTCGACCGCTCACCCGATGATATCGTCAGTGATGTCGACGTCTCGACGCGGCCCCTCTTAAAGGACGGAAAACAGAAAGTATACGACCTCTATGATGAACGCATTGCCCTCTATCGCAATGCCGCCGATTACCGAGTCCTCAATGATAAGACCATTGAAGAAGTGTTGGACGCCTTTTCAGCTATTATTGACGATATTAAATAGACCGAAGAAAAACAGATGTCCCCATGAATCATGATTCATGGGGACATCTGTTTTTTGTTGGAAAATTTATTGGCTTAAGGTGTGCTTATTAGTGAAGGGCACGCAGGATTTGCTGGAGCATGGTGACTTCAAGTTGACCCGGAGCAGATGCTTTTTTTGCAGAGCCGAAGGTCAGAGCAGAACCGAAGATTTCACCGCTGATGCGGCTGATGGCACCGAGTTTACCCATGGACATGGTAATGATCGGTTCATCCGGATACTGCGATTTTACAGCTTCCGTTGCCGAAAGCAGGGTCAGAACGTCTTTTGCAGACTTTGGCATGCAAGCCAATTTTGCGACGTCAGCGCCGAGTTTCTTCATGCCTGTTAAACGGTCGGTGATTTCATCGAAAGACGGCGTCTTGTCGAAGTCATGATTGCTCATGACAACTGTGACAGCATGTTTTTTAGCTGCAGCTAAGGTCTTTTCAATGCTTTCGCGGCTGCGGAAGTATTCGATGTCGACGGCATCGACTTTGCCGCTTTCAATGGCGTAGTTGATGAGGTCGAAGTAGTATGCTTCGGGAACGGCTGTTTCGCCGCCCTCTTCTTTGGTGCGGAAGGTGAACAGGATGGCGCCGTTGGGAAGTTCTTGGCGGACAGCTGCTAAGGCTTCACCGACAGCTTCGAGAGACGTAACGTCTTTTAAGAAGTCGATGCGCAGTTCGACGACATCGTAAATTTTATCTTGGAGATAACGGCATTCTTGAACGAGTTCGTCGACAGAGTGGCCGACGATGGGAACGCAAATCTTAGGCATTCCGTTATCGAGGTTGACATTGCCAATTTTAACCATGTTTAAATCCTCCTATGCAGTAGCTTTTTCTTTCATGACACTATTGTAGCGTACGTAGATGATGCAGGCAATGATGAAGCCTGCCAGAGCGATGGCGGCATCGAGGCCCATGATGCTGTTGATTCCGCTGTCAGCCATATAGCCGGTAATGACAGGAATTGTGAAGGAAGCGATAGAGCCTGTGGTATAGAAGATACCGGTCATCGTGCCTTTTCCTTTGGGGAACATTTCCGTCATCATGACCAAACCGAGCTGCATGACGCCGCCGGCAGCGGAGAAGCCGACGATGAACGAGAGAATCGGAGCTAAGGTGCTCGAAGGCATGAAGTAGAGGCCGCTGATGGAAAGGGTGGAAATGAAGGTATAGGCGACGAGCAGGGTAATCGGACGAATCCCTTTCTTGGTGATGATAGCCGTAAAGAAGACGCAGGCCAGGGAGCCGATAGAATAGTAACTCATGAGCGAGCGAGCAGCCATGTCCGACATCTGAGCGACAGCAGCACCGTATTTGGTAAGCCACTGGCTGATGAGGTAGAACGTAGCCTGCGAGATATAGCCGTAGAGAACGAAGCAAATGCCTTCGAGATACCATTTGGATTTAGGAATCCAGGACGCAGCTGCCGTATCCTTGCCTTCTTCTTGAGCTTCTTTTACCGGATTCATGGAAGGGAAGCTGAGTTTCATCATGACCGGAATGTTAAGAGCCAAGATGACGGCGGCGACGATGAAGGACCAGCCGTACCAAGCCTGCATCGAAACCAAGATGCCGATAAATAAAGGCAAGAGGAACTGACCAGCCGAAATGAAGGCTTTCAAGAGAACCGTAACCGTGCTGGCGCTTTCCGGATAAGACTCGATGAGGGCCGGATAAGTCCCGGCATCGAGGAAGGAGTTGGCAATCCCGGCTAGAATACCGAAGACGCAGGCGACGGCCGACGTCGGACTGAGCAGGATGCCGACGAAGAAGGCGGCATAGGTGACCATGCCGAGGAGGACGAAGGGCTTGCGGCCGTATTTGTCCGATAATTTGCCCGATACGAATAAGACGATGAGGCGGCCGATGCCAAGCATGGAAATAACCCAGGCGACGTCGGCAATGCTGCCCCAGCGAGCTGCCAGGGCATCCATGTTTTGGGCGAGTACGATAACGCCAATGCCGTGTACAAAGTAGTTCAGATACAGGCTAAGGCATAAGGGGCGATAGGAATGTGTCTGTTCCATGGATAGTTTTCTCCTTTGGGTGATAATTAGAAAAGAACGTCCTTAATGAAGTCTACGGGCATTTCTTTGCCGGTCCAAAGTTTGAAGGCTGCAGCACCCTGATAGAGCATCATGCCGAGGCCATTGAAGTTTTTGCAGCCGACTTCGTCGCACCATTTCATCAACTTCGTCTGGCGCGGAGCATAGACCGTATCCATGACGACTAAATCCGGGCGGAGATAGGATTTATCCGGAAGGGAAACGACGTCTTCAAGGGGTTTCATGCCGCACGACGAGCTGTCGATGAGGATATCGGCACTGTCTAATTCTTCTTTCAATTTAGCGTGGTCTTCGAGGTGGTAGATATTGACGATGCAGTCCGTCCGTTCACGGAGTTTCTTGACCGTTTCTTCACCGCGGGCATAGAATTCATCGTCAAGGTTGAAAATCGTCAGTTCGCGTACGCCGTCGAGGGCTGCCTGAACCTGGATTGCCGTTGCGGCACCGCCGGCACCGATGACGACCATTTTTTTGCCGACGTATTCAACGCCTTCGTCTTTGAGAGCCTGCATGGCGCCGACGCCGTCGGTAATGGTGCCGGTCAATACGCCGTTATCGTTGACGACGGTATTGCAGGCGCCGATAATCTGGGAGGCCGGCGACAATTTGTCGAGGTACTGCGTGATCGGTCCTTTGTTAGGCATGGAAACGTTCCAGCCGCGGACTTTCATGGCACGAAGGCCTTTGACCGTTTCTTCCAGCGTCGAGTTGTCGACTTCAAAGCAGACATAGACGTAATCGAGGCCCAATTTCTTGAAGGCTTCGTTATGCATCGTCGGCGACATGCTGTGACGGATCGGATAAGCGATGAGACCGATTAATTCCGTATGACCTGTAACTCGTTCTGTAACTGCAATTTTACCCATGATAAAAATCCTCCTATTGGTTAATAGATAATAGAATAAGTTATTTAAAACACATGTGTTAATTTTCACATGTAGTTGTATAAAAAGATAAGCAGCAGGATACTGTCACTTGAAACAGCGGCAGTATCCTGTTTTTCTGCTCATTTAGTCATCAAAACCACCGATCATATCGATCGTAGCGACGATGTCGCGGCCGAGTTCTGTGCCGTGGATAATCTGACCTGTCTTGCGGCTGTTGCCAAAGTTGCAGAAGGGAATTCCTTGTTCTTTGGCATAGGTTTCAAAGGGATTGTCCGCCGGGATGTCCGGAACGAGGCCCATGCAAATGAAACCGTAATCGAAAGGATACTCGGCAGATTCACCGTTGTGGGAGGCAATGAACTTGTCCGGGCAAACCTTCTGCAAAGCCGTGCTGAGGTGCATGTCGACGGGATGCTTTTCTAAGAGTTCTTTAAACGTCGATTTCGAAACGATATCGGCATCTTTCCCGAAGGACGGCATCATTTCAATCATCGTGACTTCAGCTTTACGAAGGGTGAAGAATTCCATGACGTCGAGGCCGACGGCACCGCAGCCGATGATGACGACCTTTTTGCCTTCCGCATTGGCTTCGTAGTAAGGAATGTTGTCCATGAAACCGTAGATGGAGCGGATGTTGGAACCTTCAGCATCGGTCAATTCGCGAAGGCCTTCAATAGGCGGCAGCATGGGGCGAGAACCCGTTGCGGAATAGAGGATATCCGGCTTTAATTCAGCCAAGAGTTCCTTGGTTGCCGTCGTATTCAGGCGAATCGTCAGATTAGGCAGTTTAGCTGCACGGTGTTCGAGGTAGGCCGGGAAATCTTCGATACGGCTCTTTTCCGGGAACAAGGCAATCTTGCGGGTCAATCCACCCAATTTATCTTCTCGTTCGAGAAGGGTGACCCGACAGCCGACTTCAGCTGCCGTGCAGGCTGCTTCTAAGCCCGATGTGCCGCCGCCGATGACGACGACGTGGATGTCGCGGGTGACCTTCTGTTTCTTATACTGATCGCCGCCGGTAACGTCGGGGTTGATGGTGCAGCGAATGGGCTGGGATTTCGAGATTCGGTGATCGGCACAGCCGATGTTGCAGGAAATACACTGGCGGATACAGTCCGTACGGCCAAACTGTGCTTTGCGGACCCAGTCGGGATCGGCGATGAGACCGCGGCCGATGGCGATAAAGTCGGTCTTGCCTTCGGCAATGACCTGGTCGGCGATTTGCGGATGACGGATGTTGCCGGAAGCGACGACCGGTTTGTTGAATTTCTTTTTAACGGCTTCCGCCAGGTAGACACGCCAAGCATCGGGCATGTCGCATTTATCGATCTGGTACTGGATGGAGTCGTTGACGGCAGCCGATACGTTGATGATATCGACTTCCGGTTCGATGTATTCGAGGAGCTTCAACGTATCTTCCAAGGTGTTGCCGCCTTCGATGAATTCATCTGCCGAAATACGGAAGGAAATGGGAACCCAAGGGCCTACGGCCTTGCGGACCGCTTCGACGACGAGGCGAGCAAAACGGGCACGGTTTTCATAGGAGCCGCCGAATTCATCGGTACGTTTATTATACAGAGGAGATAAGAACTGGTCCAGCAAGTATGAATGGCCGCCGTGGATTTCTACCATGTCGAAGCCGGCCTGGATAGCGTGCTGAGCGGCAATGGCATATTTCTGGACAATGTTGAGAATTTCACATTTATCGAGAGGACGTGGTGCCGGATTGCCTTCTTTAGAGGGAACCGACGAGGACGACACGGATTGAAGCCCGTTCAGCCGTTCCGGGTATGCCGAAGCACCGGCGTGATTGAGCTGGATCGATGCCAAGGCACCGTATTTGTGAATCCGTTCGGTCAGTTCATAAAGACCGGGGATGAATTGCTTCTTGTCGATACGCAGCTGTTTCGTCCCGTTGGTTGCCAAGGGATAATCGATACAGGCGTTTTCGACGGTAATCAAGGCGGTGCCGCCGCGGGCGCGAAGACCGTAGTAATTCTTCATTTCTTCCGATACTTCGCCCGTGAAGGTTGCAAGGTTAGAACCCATCGGGGGCATGATGACGCGGTTGCGGAAGGTAGTCCGCTTGACCGTGAAGGGTTCAAAAATATGTGGATACTGCTGGCTCATAAAGAGAGACCCTCCTTCTATATAGGACTAAAATCTATGTGAAACATAGAACTATATTTTTGATACGTCCCTATTATACGGACAAAATACTGATAACACAATTTCTTAAAATACGGCAAAATAATTCAAAAAAACTATTGAAAATGATATAATAAAGACGGGATATGTAGAGAAAAGGATGTCAGCACAAAAACAATATTTCTGGGAATGACGATTTTTTAGCATAACCATGCGGTTTTTATAAAATAAATATAACTGGAGACAAATAATTTGGCTTAAAAACAATCGGCCTATATTGATAGAAAACGAGATTGGAATAATAAACATAGACCTATTGATTCATCTGCTTTTGCCACTTTTGTTGAGAAAAAGGCATACGTAAGGAGTCTATTATGAACTTAAAGCAACTTCAATACTTTTTAAAATTGGCTGAAACCGAACATTATCGAAAGGCTGCAGAAGCCTTGTTCATTACTGAGCCCAGCCTCAATCGAGCTGTTCGGGAAATGGAAAAAGAGCTGGGAATCCAGCTCTTTGAAAAACGGGGGAGAAATATTTATTTAAATAAGTACGGCCATCTTTTCTTGCCTTATGTGAAACGTTCTCTTCAGGAATTGGAGCGCGGCGTCGATTTGATGAAGGCCTATACGCGTCCCGATCAAGGAAAGATTACGCTGGGCTTTATTTACACCATGGGCTATACTTTGGTGCCGGAGATGATTACCCAGTTTCAGGCAGCTGAAGGCAATGACGGCATAACCTTTGATTTTCATCAGGGGACGACAGCGGCGCTGATTAAAGAGTTGAAAGAAGAAAAAATCGATGCAGCCCTCTGCTCTTCGGTTGAAAATGAACCGGACGTTCTTTTTTACCCCGTTGCCGAGGAAGAACTGGTCGTAGCGGTCCCTAAAGGCCATCCACTGAGCAACCGCGGCTCCGTATCCTTAAAAGAGCTCGAGCCCTACCCCATCATTGCCTTTGATAAGAGCAGCGGTTTAAACGAGATGATCAATAAACTGCTGGAGCAAGCTCAGGTGCAGCTGAAAATTGCCTGTCATGTAGAAGAAGACAACGCCATGGCCGGCTTTGTAGCGGCCGGCTATGGCGTTGCGATTTTGCCTGATTTTTATACCTTGCAATACTATAATCTCGATCGAATACCCATTGCCGATTCCTTTGAACGGCGCTACCTATTCTTGGCTCTTCTGCGTCAATCGCAGGTGCTGCCCGTCGTAGAACGATTCCGAAACTATCTCTTATCTCGTTGGCAGCGAGGGGCATTATAACCTATTCTTCAATGCGGTGGAGGTCACCGACGATGAAGATAAATGAGAAAACGCCGAGGGCGGCGACGCAGCCGACGAAAATCATGGCGCCTACAAAAGAGCCCGTAGCTTGGACGATGAATCCGATGACGATGGGCGTAATGATGCCGGCCAGATTACCGATGAAGTTGAACACGCCGCCGGCAAGGCCCACGGAATGGGCAGGGGCTACATCGCCGACAGTACTCCAGACGATGGCGGCCATGCCCTGACCTAAGAAGGCAATGGCCATGACGGCGATGATGGCATTGAGGGAATCAAAGTAGTTGGCCGTCATAATGGTCATCGAACAGAGGAGACCGCAGATAATCGGCAATTTTCGTGCTTTCGAAAGGGAACTGCCGCGGCGCAGCATCGAGTCAGACCAATAGCCTCCGAGGAGGACGCCGATAAGGGCGCCGATGTAAGGAATGATAGCGTAAATGCCGGCTTTTAATAAGGGCAGGTTCTTAGACATGACCAGGTATGTCGGAAACCAGGTCAGGAAGAAGAACATGGTACTCGTGTTGGCGAACTGGCCTAAGTAAATGCCTAAGAGCTGGCGGTGCTTAAATAATTCTGCGATTTGGGACCAGGTAATTTTTTGCTTTTCTGTTGCCTGGCTGCCTAAGCCGCCCCCTTCTCGGATGTAGGCCAGTTCGGCTTCGTTAGCGCCGGAATTGGCACCGGGGTCGCGGTAGAGGAAGAACCAAAAGAGGCTGGCGACGATGCCGATAAAACCTGTGATATAGAAAATTTCCCGCCAGCCGTAGGTTTCTAAAATCCAAAACAGAACGGGCGTCAGAAAAGCCAGGCCGATGAATTCGCCGGCCGTATAGATAGACGTTGCCGTTGCCCGTTCATGTGACGGGAACCAGGCGGCGACGACGCGGCTGTTTGTCGGGAAGGCCGGCGCTTCGGCTGCGCCGATGGCCATGCGAATGCCAAAGAGAGAGACAAAGGATTTTCCCAGGCCCATGAACATGGTGAACAGGGACCATAAGAATAACGATGCCGTATAGACGATGCGTGAGCCGAAGCGTTCGATGAACCAGCCTCCGGGAATCTGCATCAGTCCGTACGACCAGGAAAAGGCCGAAAATAAGAGGCCCATGGTAGCAGCACTGAAACCGAGCTCGTCGCTCATGCTCGAGGCAGCGACGGCCATGTTGGTCCGATCCAGGTAATTGATGGCCGTGAGGATAAATAAGAGAAACAGCATAAACCAGCGCTTCTTTGTTTTCTTAGGACTTGAGTGTGTCATATATCATCTTCCTTTCGGCTTGTTCGGATATTCACATATACTGATAGTATCATGGTAGTGAAGAATATATTTATTGTAACTAAGAATAGGAATAGATACTATTATTTATTTCGCATTTATTGATACGTATTGGTTATTGGTTTCTTGAATTAACCTTAGATTAAGGAATTGATGGATTCATTGTACTCAAAAAGGCTGGTGTACGAAATAACCTATTCGTACACCAGCCTTTTTAGATTCAATATTATTTTTCATCCATAATGGCCACGGGGCCTCGTTCGCCGGTGCGGATGCGGACGGCGTCGGCCAGGGGATAAATGAAAATCTTGCCGTCGCCGGGCTTCCCTGTTTTGCAGACTTTTTCGGCGACTTCGACGACCTTGTCGACGGGGACTTCACAGACGACGGTCTCTACCTTGATGCCCGGCAGGAGATTGATGTTGTATCGCTGGCCGCGGTACACTTCGACGTAGCCTTTTTGAAGGCCGCAGCCAAAGACCTGACTGACGGTCATGCCCATGACGCCGATGTTGTTCAGTGATTCTTTCAGTTCTTCCAACTTGCTCGGACGCGTAATGATTTCTATTTTGGTAAGGGTATGTTCTTCCATCTGTATCACCTCTATATCGTGTGGCTGTTTATACCGGCTCGGTTTACGACGGCGGCATGGCCTAAGGACGTATTTTCTAAGGACGGGGACGACGCGTCGCCAAAGGGACTGCCGGAGGTGATGGCGTAATTGTAGCCCTGTTCGCCGTGTTCTCCAATATCGAGGCCGGCGATTTCTTCTTCTTTATCGGCACGGACCGTCATGAACAGGCTGATGACTTTAAAGATGATAAAGGTGCCGGCAATTGCCAGAATATAGGCGACGGCCGTAGAAATGAGCTGTGCCGTTAGTAAATGGCTGCTGCCGTAGAATAAGCCGTCAGCACCGGCAGGATTGACGTCGGTCGTAGCCCAGAGGCCCGTTGCGATAGAACCCCAGGTACCACCGATGCCGTGAATCCCGAAGGCGTCGAGGGAATCGTCATAGCCGAGTTTGGTCTTGACGACGGCGACAGCGACGTAGCAGATGACGCCGCCGACAGCGCCGATAATGAGGGCCGGAAGAGGAGCGACGAAGCCTGCTGCCGGCGTGATGGCGACGAGGCCTGCGATGCAGCCGGAAGCGGCGCCGAGGATGGTCGGCTTGCCCTGAACCATCCATTCGATGGCGACCCAGGCGACGGTAGCGGCGGCGGCTGCGGCCTGAGAGGCGATGAAAGCGCTGGCTGCCAATTCATTGGCCCCGAGGGCACTGCCGGCATTAAAGCCGAACCAGCCGAACCAGAGAAGGGCGGCGCCAAGGACGGTCATGGGGAGGTTATGAGGGACCATAGGACTCTTCCCGTAGCCGTAGCGGCGGCCTAAGAGAACGCAGAGGGTGAGGCCGGATACGCCGGATAAGATGTGGATGACCAGACCGCCGGCGAAGTCCAGGGCACCGAGTTTTGCCAGGAAGCCGCCGCCCCAGACCCAATGGGCCATGGGATTATAAATGAAGAGGGCCCAGAGCAGGATGAAGACGACGAAGGCGTGGAACTTCATGCGTTCGGCAAAAGCACCGGTAATAAGGGCCGGCGTGATGACGGCAAACATGCACTGAAAGGCGACGAATGCTAATTCCGGAATCGTTCCGTTTTCGAGGACGGCCATGCCGACGCCGGAGAGGCCTATTTTATCAAGAGATCCGATGAAGCCGTTAATGTCGGTACCGAAGGTCATGGCATAGCCGATGAGAATCCATTCGACGGAAATCATAGCGACGATGAAGAAACTTTGCATGATCGTAGCCAGTACGTTTTTATTGCGGACCATGCCGCCGTAAAAGAAGCCCAGACCCGGTGTCATGAGAAAGACGAGAGCGGCACTGATGAGGACCCAGGCCGTATCGCCCGGATCAATCGTTCCCGGCGAAGCTGCAAAGACGCGCGGCGCTGCCGTAACCAGACAAGGCAGCAGCACCCAGATGCGGGACCATAATTTTTTCATATTCTTAGCCTCCTGACCCATAAAAAAGATGCCTTTCCCGGTTGTTGCTATCCGAAAAAGACATCGTTGTCTATTGTCCTATTGTGATTATCCTCAGAATATGAAAAGCCCAAGGGATAGGTGACTATCGACTTGGGCTTCATTGCCGGCTTCTATTCTGTTGATGAGATTATTATATAAGTAAAACGATAAGATGTCAATAATTTATTCTGAATTTATTTTACATACCTTATAATATTACGTAAAACGAGGAAATCATAAAGATAATCAGAATCAGACGAATAAGATGTGGCCTAAGAAAATATAAAATGTCAGCGATATGGCGCTGAGGGCTGTCGTATTCATGACAATCTGTGTGGCATAGTCCGGATTATTGCCGAATTCGATGGCGAACAAGGCCGTATTTACGGCCGTGGGGATGGCACAATAAATGAGGAATACTGTCGCGCTGACCGCCGTAAACGTGCCGGGATGAAAGGCGTTGGCGGCGTAAATCATAGCCAGGCCGATTAAGGGCAGGGCCGTCATTTTTAAGATGCTCACAATCCAGACGTCCTTATCGAGCCAGTGGATTTTGGTCTGTGACAACTGGGCGCCGATACTGACCATGGCCAAGGGCAGCAGGGACTTGCTGGCCATGTCCATGATGGGCCATAAGAAGAAGTTTTCTGCATCCCAGCCGATATTGCGAACGATGAGGGCTGCGATTAGTACGTACGGCAAAGGCATGCGCAGCATGACGGCCAGCGTGTCCCTGGCCGCTAATTTACCGCGGCCGGCCTGATAGAGGCCGAGGGTATTGAGGGCGACGCTCTGGATCATGAAGATGATGATTTGCACTACCATGGCTTCGGCAAGATACGGCGTCTGTCCGTTTACGACGAAAGGGTCGTGAGAAAAGACGAGGATGATCAAGGCTACGCCGAGATTGCCCGTATTGTTGAACATGAAGGCGTTGCGGCATGATTCCAACATGGCTGCGTCATAGTGGCGGACCTTGCCGACGATATTGGCCATGACGAAACAGATGACCATGAAGATGGCGATGGCGGCGATAATATTGATGCTCGTTTCAGGAAACTGGGTCGTATAGATATTGGTAAACAGGAAACTGGGGATGACCAAATAGAACATCAGCTTCGACAAGGTCTTTACGTCGAGGTGGAATTTCTTATCGAGGAAAAAGCCTAAGAGGACGAGAAAGAAGATGGGAAGCATCGTATGTTCAATGATGAACCAGAAAACCATGAGGCATATCACTCCTTATTATGATAGATATCCCCATTATACTATGGATATTTGATTATACAATGGAAGTTGCCTCAATAACTTTCGAAGTAATAGACGATGTGCAGCAGGGTTTCGCACATATATTTCAAGGCATTGCTGTCCCAGTGGAAGTCCGGAGAGTGGCCGATGACCGGCGTATCGCCGTAAACGCCGACGTAATAAAAGGCGCTGGGCACGGCTTCGCTGAAATAGGCGAAGTCTTCCGATCCGGATCCGCGCTTCAATGAAACTAAGTTGACCCGGTCAGCGCAGTGATTCTGCAGGATTTGGACGACTTTGTCGGTCACGCCGTCGTCATTGGTGCAGACCGGTGAAAAGGGGACGATATCCAGGTCGAAAAAACCGCCGTAGGTCGTAGTCACATTTTTTAAAATTCGTTCTAAGGCATCGAGGATGATGCGCCGTTTTTCTTCGTGATACGTTCGCAGGGTTCCCTTCAAAACCGCCGTTTCGGGAATGACATTCGGGTTATGGCCGGCCTGGAACTGGCCGAAGGTCAGGACGATGCCGTCGCCGTCAGCATAGCGGTTGTAGACGAAATTTTGAATGGACTGGATGATATCGACGCCCATCTGGATAGGGCTGATGCAGGCTGACGGCTGAGAGCCGTGGCCGCCTCGCCCGTGGAGGGTGATGGTAAAATCGTCGCAGGAAGATGCGATTTCACCGCGGCCGATACCGACGTAGCCTTTGGGCAGGCTGCCGGCGACGTGAAGTCCCAGGGCGTAGTCGACAGGCGGCAGGTTGAGGATGCCGGCGTCGATCATGCGGGCGGCGCCGCCGTTGCCCTCTTCGGCCGGTTGGAAGGCCAGGCGTATGGTGCCGCGCAGGCAGTCCTTATGTTTATTGAGTATTTTAGCGACGCCCAGCAAATTGGCTGCGTGGCCGTCGTGACCGCAGGCGTGCATGACGCCGTCTACGAGAGATGAATAAGGGCAGTCGTAGTTTTCTGTCAAAGGCAGGGCGTCGATGTCGGCTCGTAAGAGGACGACCGGTCCGGGCAGGGCTCCGTGTATCAGGCCCGTTACCCCTGTTCCTGCGATGATCCGCACGTCTTCAATACCCATCAGGGATAATTCTTGGAAAATGGTCTTGCATGTATCGAATTCTTTTTCGCTCAATTCCGGGTGGGCATGGAAATATTCTCTCATTTCCATCATATAAGGCAAAGTTCTGCGTACTGCTTCGTGAATATTGAATGTCGGTCTGTAGCTGTCGTTCATAAGCCGCTCCTCCTTCCGCATTTCTATATTATGTATATAATTCTATAATAAAGCCTGAAATCCTGCCGTCGTCGTCGGACTTTTTGGCTCATTCTGTTTCGAAAGGACTATATATTTATATTATATATATCCTTATTATACGAAATAACCGGGGCCTGTGGTATAATTTTTACAGCAGATAAGAAAGGAATGAGAGAATGATGCATGGTGATACACGGCTGGAAGCGGTACTGCATGTCTTGAATCATTGGCCGCGGTTCCGGCTGCAGCTTTTTTTTGAAGGCATTTTAGTCGGATTGTTATCGGGAACGGTTATCAGCTTTTTTCGGTGGGGGTTGGAAACGGGAACCCTATGGCGCCAGTGGTTTTATGCCCATGTTTTAAGTGGGGGCGATCTTGCGGTTAATGCTGCATGGTTTGCCCTGCTGTTGGCAGCGGCTCTGCTGCTATGGCGTCTTGGCATCTATGAACCACAGGCAGGAGGCAGCGGGATTCCTCAGATTAAAGGCGTCATTTTGGGGGTCATGCGGCTGCGCTGGCTGCGCGTCCTTTGGGTTAAACTGGTCGGCGGTATCGTCGGTATCGGACTGGGCTTGTCCTTAGGCCGCGAAGGACCGTCTATTCAGATCGGCGCCGTTACGGCTCAAGGGCTGAGCCGGACTTTAGGACGGACGCGAATGGAAGAACGGTACCTCATTACGGCCGGTGCCAGTGCCGGTTTGGCAGCCGCCTTTAATGCCCCCCTGGCAGGGGTCATGTTTGCCCTGGAAGAGCTTCACCGCAACTTCTCCGGCGTCGTCCTGGCACCGGCTATGGCAGCGGCTTTGATGGCGACCATGGTCAGCCGATACCTCTTTGGACGGGAGCCGATATTCCATTTCGGCATCTTGCCGCACTTTCCTCTTCGCTACATGTGGTTGGCCGTTATCTTGGGAATCGTTGTCGGAATTGCCGGGGTAATTTTCAATAAGGGATTGCTTAATATTCATTATTTTTATGAACTGCCTATTTTTCGAAATCGCTTCATGCCCATCGCCTTTGCCTTATGCGTGGCCGGGATTTTAGGGTATGTTTTCCCCGACGTCCTCGGCGGCGGCAACGATTTGGTCAATTCTTTGTACACCCTGCCCTTGTCGCTGCAGCTCTTTGCCCTCCTTTTGATCGGAAAGTTCCTGTTTACTCTGATCAGTTATGGATGCGGCGTTCCCGGCGGCTTCTTCCTGCCCATGTTGGTCTTAGGAGCCCTGACCGGCGGTATCGTCGGCATTGCCTTTGTCCAGGCAGGTCTTATTTCATCGTATTATCTGTCGAATATCGTCGTCATTTCTATGGCTGCTTTTTTTGCGGCCTCCGTTCAGTCGCCGGTTACGGGAACGATCCTGATCATGGAAATGACCGGTTCTTATGAACACTTGCTGGCCCTGTGCACGGCTTCTTTGGTTGCTCTTGTCGTAGTGCAGCTCTTTCGGGGCGAACCGATTTATGAAGTACTCCTCCGGCGCAGCCTGGCCAAGAATAAGCCTGCCTTATCGTCGAGCGAACGGCGAAACCTCTTGGAATTGACCGTCGTCAGTGGAAGTTTGGCTGACGGCAAATATATCGGGCGCATTGCCTGGCCCTCTCATACCGTCATCGTTGACGTAAAGCGCGGCAGTGAGGACATCATTCCCGATGATGAGACCTGTCTTCGCGCAGGAGACTATTTGTACGTCCTAAGCGACTCTATTGAAGGAGCCGAATCTATAAGAAATATTGTGGAGAAGACTGAGGACGAAGATATGTAAAATTGTATAATAATTATAAAAAAATAAGACTAGGTGCTAAAAAATATCTGTCATACTTGAGTATAAAGGCATATATGATGTTTTGAGAGCAATCAGAACAGAGAATAAATACCTTATAAAGTGCGTGTAAGTATCCATTTTTTTGACTTATGGTAGTGAGTCTGCTATAATTCAGAACGTACTTGAGATTGTATTCATTCGAAGAGGTGGTTTTTTGCGAAATCGTATTTTGAAACATCGTATGTTAATCTTAGTGACAATGATCTTTGTATTTGCATTTTCGTCTTTGGCTTGTGCAAGTGTACAAATGGGAATGAAAGGCTCTGTCGTACAGAGCGTTCAATATATGCTTCAAGATGCGGGCTACTTGTCCGGTAGTGCAGATGGTGATTTTGGTGCTCAGACGCAGCAGGCTGTCGTACAATTCCAGACAGACCATGGTCTGTCTGCCGACGGAATCGTCGGCTCGCAGACGATGGAAGCGCTCTCTGAAGCCAGCGGCCGTCCGGTTCCGGAAGAAGCTGCATCGGCCACGGAAGGTCATCAGCGGCGTTTGGTTATGGAAGCAACGGCTTATACGGCTCAGGATGGCGGCGGCAGCGGTTATACCGCAACCGGCCAGTATCTCCAGCGCGGTATGGTAGCCGTTGACCCGTCGGTTATTCCCCTCGGCACTCAGCTTTACATTGAAGGTTACGGCTATGCCGTCGCAGCTGATACAGGCGGTGCTATTGTAGGTGACCGTATTGATTTGGCTATGGATTCAACTAGTGAAGCCCTCAACTTCGGCCGTCAAGACGTCGTCGTTTATGTATTAGGTTAATCTCAAGTCGATGCTAGGGTATCATGTAGCTAAAACGGGGCTGTTGCACAGTAAGTTGTGCAACAGCCTTTTTTTTCGCCCCGTTTTGTGGTATCCTTAAAAGGATTTATATAGTTATGGAATTCAGGGAGGCTATTGCTGAATGAAAAATACTATTGCACTTATCCTCGCAGCCGGCAAGGGGACTCGAATGAAATCGAAATTCCCCAAGGTTTTGCATAAAGTCGGCGGCGTTCCGATGGTGGAACAGGTGCTCCGGGCTGTTAAAGCAGCCGGAACGACGCGCCAAATTGTTGTTGTCGGTTTTGGCGGAGAACAGGTCCGGGACTACCTCGGCGACCAGGCTGAAACGGTCGTCCAGAAGGAACAGCTCGGTACCGGTCATGCTGTACTGCAGGGAGAACCGCTGTTAAAGGACGCTTCCGGTACGCTCTTGGTTACCTGCGGCGACACGCCTTTGGTAACGACAGAAATCTTTAAGGCTCTCGTCGACTGCCATGAAAAGAGCGGTGCTGCAGCTACCGTATTGACGGCGCATATGCCGAATCCGACGGGCTACGGCCGCGTTATCCGCGATGATAAAGGGCAGGTCGTCAAAATTGTTGAACAAAAAGACGGCACGCCGGAAGAACTCGCTGTCGACGAAGTAAACGCCGGCATTTACTGCTTTGATATGCCCCTTTTGTGGGATATGCTGCACAACGTCACTAATGACAATGCTCAGGGCGAGTATTACTTGACCGATATTATCGGCATGCTCGTATCGTCGGGCCGCGTTGTCAGCGCCTTTGCAGCTCCGTCTTATGATGAAACGCTGGGTGTCAACTCCCGTCAGCAAATGGCAGAAGCTGAACAGATTATGCGCCGCCGCAAATTGGACCAGCTCATGGCCGACGGCGTCTCTATCATTGATCCTAACAATACCTATGTCGATACGACGGTCACGATTGGCCGCGATACCGTCCTTTATCCCGGTACCGTTCTCGAAGGAAATACGGTCATTGGCGAAGACTGCCACATCGGTCCCTACGTCCGCATGACCAATGTGCAGATGGGCGATAATGACCATGTCCAGTTCATGTATGCCCACGACTGCCAGATCAAAAACGGCTGTGAAGTCGGGCCCTTCGTCCATTTCCGCCCCAATACGGTTATCGGCAATGACGTAAAAGTCGGAAATTATATGGAAGTCAAAAACTCGACCATCGGTGACGGCACGAAACTGCCGCACCTCAGCTATATCGGCGACAGTGATGTCGGTCAGCATGTCAATATCGGCTGCGGGACGATTACCGTCAATTATGACGGCAAAATCAAGCACCGCACGACGATTGGCGACCACGCTTTTGTCGGCTGCAACAGCAACCTCGTCGCACCGGTCGCGGTCGGAGATTACGCCTATGTCGGCGCCGGGTCTACGATTACCAAAGACGTACCGGCGAAATCCTTATCCGTTGCCCGCGCGCGGCAGCGCAATATCGAAGGCTGGGTTAAAGACGATACCTATAAGAAATAAAACTTTCTCCATCCAAGCGCTTATCGGTTTTTATATCGAATCATATATATCATAATATTCATACAGGGAGGCTCACTATGAGTTACGAAGACGGGAAAAAGCTGAAGATTTTTACGGGGAATGCCAATCCGGAATTGGCCAAAGAAATTGTTGAGTACCTTGGTTTAGAATTAGGCAAGGCCTTTGTTGGCAAGTTCAATAACGGCGAAATTCAGGTCATGATCGACGAAAGCGTCCGTGGTAAGGATGTATTCGTCATTCAGCCGACGTGCCAGCCGGCTAACGATACACTGATGGAACTGCTGATCATGGCAGACGCCTTGAAACGCGCTTCGGCAAAACATATCACCGCCGTTGTTCCGTACTATGGTTATGCTCGTCAGGACCGCAAGACCCGCGGCCGTGAACCGATTACGTCCAAGTTAGTCGCTGATTTAATGACGCGGGCAGGCATTACCCGTGTCGTCACGATGGACCTTCATGCCGGTCAGATTCAGGGCTTCTTTGATATTCCTGTGGATCACCTCGGCTCGGCTTCCATCATCGCTCGGTATATTAACCAGAAAAAAGAAGAAACTGATTTGGGCGACCTCGTCGTCGTATCGCCGGACCTCGGCGGTGTAACTCGTGCCCGTGACCTGGCCGACCGGGTCAGTGCACCTATCGCCATCATCGAAAAACGCCGTCCCCGCCCGGGCGTTGCTGAAGTCATGAATATCATTGGCGACATCAAAGGCAAGACTTGTATCCTCGTCGACGACATCGTCGATACGGCAGGTTCCTTGTGCGGCGGTGCCAAGGCTTTGAAAGAAATGGGGGCTTCCCGTGTCTTTGCTGCCTGCGCCCATGCCGTCCTCACCGACCCGGCTGTCGAACGGATCCAGAAATCGGTTATCTCCGAATTGATCATTACCAATACCATTCCCTTGCCGCCGGAAAAACAGAGCGACAAGATCAAAGTCCTTTCCGTAGCACCCCTCTTGGGCGAAGCTATCATGCGCATCTTCCATGACGTCTCTGTCAGCCGTCTTTTCGATAAATAAGGAAACTGCACCGTGCATATGATCGTAGGCCTGGGCAATCCGGGCCGCCAATATGAAGAATCAAAACATAATACGGGATTCGATGTCATCGATGAACTGGCCAAGCGCTGGGAAGTCCCGTCCTGGCAGGAGCGGATGGATGCCCTCGTTGCTCAGGTGACCGTTGACGATGAAAAGATCATCTTAGTCAAACCCCAGACCTTCATGAATGACAGCGGCCGGGCTGTGGGCCCGCTCATGCGCTGGTATAAGGTAGACCAGCCTGACGTCTACGTCGCTTATGACGACATGGATCTGGCCGTCGGCCGCCTGCGCATCCGCAAAAATGGCAGTGACGGCGGACACAACGGCATCAAGAGCTTATTTGCCAACGGCTGCACGGATTTTATCCGCTTCCGCGTCGGCATCGGCCGGCCGCTCCCTCATCACGATGTCATCGACCACGTCTTGACGCCCTTTCCGGAAGAACTTCGGGAAAAGTACCGTCAGGGCATTGAAGACGCTGCGACGGCTATCGAAGGCTGCCTGCGCCTCGGTGTCGATAAGGGCATGAACCGCTATAACCCGCGGAAAAAGAAACAATGAGTACAAGAGGCTGCCGTCTATGCGGCAGTCTCTTTCTAGTTTATCCTTTAGGAGGACCCTATGATTGAGAAGTTGCACCAATCTCCCGATATATACCGAATCCGCGTCGTCCTGCCCGATAATCCCCTTCAATATCTGAATGCCTACGTCATTAAGGGAGAGTCGGATAATCTGGTCATCGATACGGGCTTTAACCGTCCGGAGTGCCGAGAAGCCCTCTGCCGGGGACTCTCGGAACTCGGCGTAGATCTGCAGCATACGGCCCTGTTTTTGACCCATCTCCATGCGGACCACACAGGACTTGTCGGCTTTTTTGCCAAAGCGGGCTGCCCGATTTACATGCATCCCGTGGACTATCAGTATCTCGTCGATTCAGAAGACGGTTCGACGTGGAAGGCAGCAGAAGATAATTTTATGCGCGAAGGGATGCCGCCGGAAGAAATCAAGAGCCAATTTTCCAATCAGGCTCGGACCTTTTCACCGGATCCTCATTTTCCGATTACGCCTGTCGATGACGGCGACGTTCTGCATCTGGCGGGCTGTGAGCTCCGGGTCATTCATACGCCGGGCCATACGCCGGGCCTGTGCTGCCTCTATATGCCCAAAGAAAAGATATTCTTTACGAGCGATCACATCTTGTTTGACATTACGCCGAATATCCAGGTTTGGTACCATATGAAAAAGGCCCTGCAGCGGTATTTGGAAAGCCTGAAGAAGGTGAAGAACCTGCCGGTCAGCCAAGCTTTGCCGGCTCATCGGGAGGGCGATGCGTCGATCGTCAGCCGTATCGATGAACTTCTGGCTCACCACGACCGACGCCTCCGAGAAGTCCTTCGCCTGGCCGCGGAGTATCCTCATAGTACGGCCTATGAGATTGCACCCCATATGACCTGGTCTATGCGCGGCAAACCCTGGCGTGATTTTCCGCCGACGCAGAAGTGGTTTGCCTTAGGGGAAACCCTGTCTCATATCGAATACCTCGTCGACAGAGGCCTTCTCCGGGTTACGGAAGAAAATGGCTGCCGCCGTTACGATGCCGTAACCGGTAGGGATACGAGTCATCTCGTTGACGGATTATAAGTTTTTTGTCATAGCTAAGCCACAGCGACACGTATCTGCGCTGTGGCTTTTTTTGAATGCTTTTTCGGCAGCCCTGCAGGCGATTTCTTAAGGAAGTCCGGTTTCTGTACGGACTGGCATCCTTTTTGGGATAGAGAGGCCGGAATTATTCCCTGGCAATTGCTTAGACGGGGAGGGAAATAAAACATAAAATGTTAAGCTGTTTCGGCCAGTCTTTTACGAAAAGACTGGAAAAGCCTGTAAATACTGTATAAAATCGTAAAAAATGGAACTGTGGACAGTCTTCTTTTAATTACGAATATAAAGAATAATAATTCTCCGTTATTGACAAATATGACAATTTGACCTATAATAAGCACATAAGAAAAAGTATTAATTAAGAAGCAAATGCTTATAATTTACTTAAATTAGACAGCTTATTTTTATTTTTGATGGAGGGACAAAACCCTCTGGAGGAGGAATTGATATGAAGCATGTTGAATTTTACCGCAATGATGCAGATGGTAAAGTTTTGGTCGTCGTCGGCGCACAGGCACCGGAAGAAGTAATTTATGCAGGCCAGAAATTGACTCATCTCGTAGCTGGTTCTGTTGATGCCGCCCAGGAAAAACACGTACCCTGTATTCAGAAGATCGACAACCATCTGGAAGTTCAGGTTGGTTCTGTCATTCATCCGATGGAAGAAAAACATTATATTGAATGGATTGCCCTGGTCGATGATAAGGGCGTAGATATCCGTTATCTCAAACCGGGTGAAGAACCGAAGGCTCACTTTGAAACCGGCGACAACGGCGAAGTTTATGCATACTGCAACCTCCACGGCCTGTGGAAGGAAACTTTCTCCGTTAAAGAAGCTCCGGCCCTTGACAGCGCTATGTGTTCACCGGAATTTGGTGGCTGCGTAATTCACGACGTCTAAGAGAGAAACAGGAGGAACAATCATGAAAGTATTTGATTTTACCGTTAAAGATATCCGCGGCGGCGACGTTGCTTTGAGCCAGTACGAAGGAAAATTACTGCTCATCGTCAATACGGCCAGCAAATGCGGATTTACACCGCAGTACGACGGCCTTGAAGCTCTTTATAAAAAATATAAAGACAAAGGCTTGGTCATCCTCGGCTTCCCGTGCAACCAGTTCTTGGAACAGGATCCGGAAGACAACAAACACATCGAAGATTTCTGCCGCCTGAACCACGGCGTTACCTTCCCGCTGTTTGCGAAGATCGACGTTCGCGGTGAAAATGCCGATCCCCTTTACAAGTATCTCACCGAAGCTGCTCCCTTCAAGGGCTATGAAACGGATAAAGACAGCGGCCGCCTGATTCAGCAGGTCGTAGCTGAACACTATCCGGACAACGCCGAAGGCAACGGCATTAAATGGAATTTCACGAAATTCCTCGTCAGCCGTGACGGCAGCCAGGTTCAGCGCTTTGAACCGAGCACGACTCCGGAAGAATTAGATCCTATTATCGAAAAGGCTCTCTCCTAATACCATAACAGAACCCCTGTATTACACTTTGTGTTGTAATGCAGGGGCTCTTTTTTTTTGCTTAATTGACCTTTGATGGGAAAACTTTCACAAAATTAAGGCGCTCTTGCTTTTCAGAACCTTTACGGAATCTTTTCTTTATAAAATGTAATGTTCGTCATGATGAACCTTTGCTCCTTGAAACGGTCATGCGGCGACTACATAAATATGTATGCGTTTAGACAGAATCGGCATAAGATGAACGTTTTACTGGAAAGGTCTTGCGTAAAATTTTTATAAATAGTACAATGAGGATAACAAATAGTCATCTATTCAATACCATAGCTACATAGCTTATAGTGATTATTTTGTCCTTGCAATGTAATGGGATGACTCCAAGTGTACACGGATTCTTTCAAGTTACGATGTTTTACAGAAAGGGGAACAGTATTATGACACAGAAAGTTTTTAAGACAATGGATGGCAACGAGGCTGCCGCCCATATTGCCTATGCCTTTACGGAACTGGCATCCATCTTCCCGATTACGCCGTCATCGCCGATGGCTGAACACGTAGATGAATGGGCTGCTCATGGCCGTAAAAACCTGTTTGGTGCAACTGTTCAGGTTCAGGAAATGCAGTCTGAAAAAGGTGCTGCCGGTGCTATGCACGGTGCTTTGAATACCGGCGCTCTTACGACGACTTTCACGTCTTCTCAGGGCATGATGATCATGCTCAGCAACATGTTCAAGATTTCCAGCGAATTACTGCCGGGCGTCTTCCACGTCGCTTCCCGTACAGTCGCAACGAACGGCTACACGATCTTTGCCGGTCATGACGATGCCATGGCTATGCGCGGCACGGGCATCAGCATGATGTGCGAATCCAGTGTCCAGGAAATCATGGACTTGGCTGCTGTCGTTCATGCAACGGCCATTACCTGTCGTATTCCTATCATCAACTTCTTTGATGGCTTCCGTACATCCCACGAAATCCAGAAAATCGAAGTTATTCCTTATGAAAAACTCCGTCCGCTCCTCGATATGGACGCTGTTCGTGAATTCCGTAAACGCGGCATGAATCCGGACAATCCGGAAGCTATCTCCTTCTGCGAACCGGCTGAAGTTTTCATGCAGCATCGTGAATCTTTGAACAAATTCTATGACCGTGTTCCCGAAGTTGCTGAAGGCTACATGAAGAAAATCAGCGAAATCACGGGCCGTGAATACCATCTGTTCAACTATGTCGGCGCTCCTGATGCAGAACTCGTCCTCGTCGCTATGGGTTCCGGCGCACAGACCATTGAAGAAACGGTTAAACTGCTCGTCGAACAAGGCGAAAAAGTCGGCTGTATCAACGTTCACATGTTCCGTCCGTGGTCGGAAAAACACTTCTTGGCAGCTGTTCCTGATACGGTTAAGAAAATTGCTGTCTTGGACCGCACGAAGGAAACCGGCGCCAACGGCGAACCTCTGTACCACAGCGTAGCTGCTTCCTTCGCTGCTGCTGACGTGGCTCCGAAAGTTTACCATGGCCGTTATGGCATCGCTTCGAAAGAATTCTTACCGGGCGACGTCGTAGCTGCTTTTGAAAACCTGAAATCCTTCGAACCGAAGAATGACTTCACCTTGAGCATCATCGATGACGTTACGCACAAATCCCTGCCGCGCGTCCAGAACGTTGACACGGCTGGCGAAGGCCTGAAAGCCTGCAAATTCTGGGGCTTCGGTTCCGACGGTACGGTTGGTGCTAATAAGAGCGCTATCAAGATTATCGGCGACAACACCGATATGTACGCTCAGGCATACTTTGCTTATGACTCGAAAAAATCCGGCGGCGTTACTGTTTCTCACCTGCGCTTTGGCGATACGCCGATTAAGATGCCGTATCTCATCAATGACGCAGACTTCATCGCCTGCCACCGTCAGTCCTATACTCACGGCTTCGACCTCCTGCGGGGCATCAAGAAGGGCGGTACCTTCTTACTGAACACCGTATGGAAACCGGAAGAACTCGATGAAAAATTACCGGCTAAATTAAAACGCTCCATCGCCCGCAACGACGTCCAGTTCTACATCATCGACGCTGTCGGCATTGCACAGAAAATCGGTCTTGGCGGCCGCATCAACATGATTATGCAGTCGGCCTTCTTTAAACTGGCTGACGTCATTCCCCTTGACTTAGCTATTTCTAAATTGAAAGAATCCGTTGTCGAATCTTACGGCAAAAAAGGTCAGAACATCGTTGACATGAACAACGAAGCGATTGACCAGGGCTTGTCTGCTATCGTCAAAGTTAATGTTCCGGCCGCTTGGGCTGATGCTGTTGACGAACCGGTCGACATGTCGAAACACACGAAATTCTTCCGTGACTTCTCCATTCCTGTCAACGCCCTCGAAGGCGACGATCTCCCGGTCAGCGCTTATGACGGCTTTGAAGACGGCCGCTGGCCGACCGGCACGGCTGCTGAAGAAAAACGCGGCGTTGCCATGTTCGTACCGAGCTGGGATGCTGAAAAATGTATCGGCTGTAACCAGTGTTCCTTCGTATGTCCTCACGCTGCTATCCGTCCCTTCCTCATGACGCCGGAAGAAGCTGCTAACGCTCCGAAAGGCTATCAGGATAAGGAAATCAAAGCAGCACCGGAATACAAGTACAATATCATCGTATCGGTCATGGACTGCCTCGGCTGCGGAAGCTGTACTCATGTCTGCCCGAAACAGGCTCTGACGATGAAACCCTTCGACGAAGAAGAATACAGAGCAGATCTCTGGGATTACGTCATCAACCTGCCGATTAAACCGAATCCGATGGATAAGAACACCGTCATCGGCAGCCAGTTCGAACAGCCCTTGCTCGAATTCACCGGCGCCTGCGCAGGCTGTGCTGAAACCCCGTATTGTAAAGTCATTACCCAGCTCTATGGCGACCGCATGATCATTGCCAATGCTCATGGCTGCTCCAGCGTTTGGGGCGGCAGTGCACCGGACTGCGGCTATACCAAGAACGAACAGGGTCATGGCCCGGCTTGGTCGACATCCCTCTTCGAAGATAACGCTGAATATGGCTTTGGCATGATGTTGGCTGAAAAGACGGAACGGAAACTCCTGGCACAGTACGTCGATGCTGCTATGGAAGTTGCAAGTCCCGAACTGCAGGCTGCACTGAAAGACTGGAAAGAAAACATGGCTAAGAGTGAAGGTACTCGCGAACGTTCCGACAAGGTCATCGCTCTCCTCGAAGCTGAAAAAGACGGCAAACCTGAATTGGAACAGGTTTACGATATGAAACAGTTCCTCGTAAAACGGAGCCAGTGGATCTTCGGCGGCGACGGCTGGGCTTACGATATCGGTTACGGCGGCTTGGACCACGTCCTGGCTCAGGGTGAAGATATCAACGTCCTGGTCTTCGATACTGAAGTTTACTCCAATACGGGCGGCCAGGCTTCTAAAGCTACGCCGACGGCTGCTGTTGCTCAGTTCGCTGCAGCTGGTAAGAAGACCCGTAAGAAAGACCTCGGCATGATGCAGGCTCAGTACGGCTACATCTATGTTGCACAGGTCGCTATGGGCGCCGATAAGAACCAGTTCATGAAGGCTCTTAAAGAAGCTGAAGAATATGATGGCCCGTCCCTCATCATCGGTTATGCACCGTGCATCAACCACGGCCTCAAGATCGGTCAGGGTCAGAGCCAGCTCGAAGAAAAACGTGCCGTCGATGCAGGTTACTGGCATCTCTGGCGCTACAATCCGGAATTGAAGAAACAGGGTAAGAATCCGTTCATCCTCGATTCCAAACCGCCGAAAGATAACTTCCGTGAATTCCTCATGGGCGAAACTCGCTTCTCGTCCTTGCAGCGTACCTTCCCGGAAATCGCCGAAGCTCTCTTTGAAAAGACCGAAGAAGACGCTAAGGATCGTTATGAAGGCTATGTCCGCTTAGAAAAAGCGTACGACAAATAAGAATTAAAATGTTAGGCGGGGCTGTCCCGGGAGGACGGCCTCATGAAAAAATGACTGCGATAGGTATCTATTGCAGTCATTTTTTTTCTTTTAGCAGGGGCTGTCGTTCTGTAGTACGGTCTTTGATTCGGCCGATGAAAGGTTTTAAGTTTCTGCAGTGCCATCATTTGTTGACCGCGGTAAGTCTTCTTTGCGGCAGCCTTGGCTATGAGCGTCCAAAGGCACGATGCCCTTGAAAATCACACAGGAGGCCCTGTATCGCCTCGTAACGTCCTTTTTGATTATGGGCAGGGAACATCCTTTATCAGACGTTATACGGCTGAAATGGGCCTTCTAATCGTCGCGGAAGGCGCCTTAAGGAGTTTTTGACGGAAGCAGCGATATTCTCTTTATATGAAGCCGTAAATTCAGTCTGGTATCGCTTTTTGAGCTCATTGAAGGAAGGGAACGGGAGGAGTTCTTTCGGATCAGATGATGACATCATGACGTTGAGACCTCAAGGGCCATGGGCAGCAGCTTTGTGACGGGCAGAATCATTTTATACGGCTGTTCAATGCCTGTTTCTTCCGATGAGGAGAAAAAAGACGCCGAGAGCACGAAGTATTTTCGTGCTCTCGGCGTCTTTTGCTGTCGTAAGGTATTACTCCCGTCCGGTAAGGAGTCCTGACAAGATATCGACGTACAGGAGGGCTTCCGGAGGCAGGGCTTCCTCTTTTATTTTTATCCAGCCGACGGTCATCGTATCCAAGGGATTGGCGATGGGAATAGCCGTGATGTGGCGGCCGATGATGGCCGGTGCTACGTGACCCGTGCCGATAGTGTAGGCGTCGGTGGCACGGATGACGCTGAACAAGGTCGAGCGGTCGGTGACGTAGATGCTTTGCCGGCATGACGGATCCGACAACAGGAGCTCTTCGGAAAACTGAGAGCGGTCGTGGCCTTGTTCGAAGCGGACGCAGGGGTAATCTTTGAGTTTACCGGGAGCGATGCTTTTATGCTCGGCCAGGGGATGATCGAGTCGGACGTAGATACAGGGCGTAAACATACAGAGGGACGTAAACTCCAGCTTGTTTTTTTGGAACAAGTCCTGCAGGAAGTTTTCGTTCATGTGGGATAAAAAGAGGATACCGAGCTGACTTTCGCGAGTGACGACATCGTGGATGACCTGCGAGGTCCGGCCTTCACGCAGGGTGAAAGTATAGGCCGATGACGGAGAGATGCGCTGCAGGGCATGGATGAAAGCCTCGTCGGCAAAGGGGTAATGCTGGGATGAAATGGTCAGGATGTGCGGTGCTTCCTGGCCGACTTCAGGATGAAAATGGTCATGCATTTCGTCGGCATGAGTCAAGATGTGGTCGGCATAGTGCAAGAACTCTAAACCGGCTGATGTGAAGGTGATGCCGTGACGGTTTCGCTTGACCAAGGTCATGGCAAATTCTGTTTCCAAGTCCTTGATAGCCGCACTGAGACTGGGCTGGGCGATGTTCAGAGCTTGGGCGGCGGCGGAAATAGAATTGTGCTTAGATAACTCGAGGATATACCGTAATTGTTGTAAAGTCATAGTAAAACCACCTCAAATATAAACCGTACCTATAGAGACGCCCTTGTTAGCTTTATTGTATCAAAATAAGTAAAGTTGGGAAAGTTATGATTTTTTGACACAGTAAAGAATCTTTTAAAATAAAAATTTTAGGGTGAAAACAGCAAAAATGAAGAAGGAAACCAGCACCTTAAAATTTTAATTTATAAAGAAAAAGTAACCAAATTTGGCTTTTTGAAAAAGACAAATGTATGTGAAAATTTGCCTGAAGCGATAATGATTCAATTTAAAAGCAGCGATTCTCTACTTTTTATCAGCCAAAAAGTAAGGAATAACTAACTATTCCATAGATAAATACTATGAATGCAAATTGCACAATGAATATTTTACAGCCAATACCTTTCATGATATACTCTACCTATAGAATAGAACGTTTAAGTAAAAGGTAAAACCCCGACGTGTACATTAAAATTTACGGTTTTTAGAAAAATGATAAAAACCGACATAGGTAAAATGTATATATACCGAAGTTGAGAAAGGAGATTCGCAGCAGGGGATAAAATGTAAGTGTCGAGGGGACATTATCCATTCAATCTATTCACCATAGGAGGTCATTGATATGAATTCATCAGCAGCACTGGCCCGCCAAGCGGGAATGACAGATGCACAATGGAAAGCAGCCGTCAAGTTCGACAGTACGGACTGGGGCTGGATTATTATGAGTATCGGCATGGCTATCGGTGCCGGTATCGTGTTCTTGCCCGTCCAGGTCGGCTTAGTCGGCGTATGGGTTTACTTATTCTCCGCTATCATCGCTTATCCGGCCATTTATCTCTTGCAGCGATTGTTTATTAATACACTGGCCGATTCCCCGCGATGCGAAGACTATCCCAGCGTCATCAGCGGCTACCTCGGTAAAAACTGGGGCTTCCTGCTGGGCATCCTCTACTTCCTGAGTATTCTTATCTGTGTTTTCATGTATTCGACGGCACTGACCAATGACAGTGCATCCTTCCTGTATTCCTTCGGCGTCACCGATACGCTCCTGTCCGACAATCCCTTTTACGGACTGGCCATCATCTGTGCCATGGTCGTTCTTGCTTCCCGCGGCGAACAGCTCTTGTTCCGGATTTCGACGCTCATGGTTCTGACCAAGTTGTTAGTCGTCATCTGCTTAGGCGGTATCATGATCCAGCACTGGAACATCGCCAATATCGGCGTTTTCCCTGACTTAGGCTACCTCGTTAAAAACACGATTGCCATGCTGCCGGTCACGCTGACCTCGATCCTGTTCATCCCCAGCATCAGCCCGATGGTCATTTCCTACCGTTCGCATAACAAGTCGATTCACGTCGCTCGCTACAAAGCCATGCGGGCTATGAAAATCGCCTTCTCGGTTCTGTTCATTACGATTTTCTCGTACGCTATGTCCTTTAACCTGGCTCTCGGTCACGACCAAGCCGTTCTCGCTTATTCCCAGAACATCTCCGCCCTGGCCATCGTTGCCAGAGGTTTTGACGGCAGCGCTGTTAAGATCTTCAGTCTCGTACTCAACGTCTTCGCCGTCATGACCGCCTTCTTCAGCGTATTCCTCGGCTTCCGTGAAGCCTGCCAGGGTATCGCCATGAACCTTCTCCAGCGCTTCATGCCGGAAGACAAGATCAATAAGAAAATGGTCAGCTGGGGCATCCTCATCTTCGCCGTTGCCGTTGCCTGGGGCGCTATCGTCCTCAATGCACCGGTCTTGAAGCTCCTGACTCTCCTCGGCCCGATCTTCGGTATCATCGCCTGCCTTATCCCGGCGTACTTGGTTTACAAAGTCAATGCCCTTCACAAATATAAGGGAATTTCGCTGGTACTCATCGTCTTCGCCGGTATCCTCTTGATCATCTCGCCGATCATCGCCATGATGTAAGGCGGAACTTTCTCAACAAAAGTCAGTGCTTAAAAGCAAGTAAAACGATTATCTTAAAAATTATATAATAACTACCTTGACAGTTTAAATAATGCGGTGTATCATACAAACATCAATTGAACATCGTCCATGAAACCATTGAGGCGGAAGTAAAAACGATGACGTGCACGTACAGAGAGCCGGGGGGCTGAGAGCCGGCCGACGCAGCTCGTTAAATGGACCGCTGAGGGCGCAGTGAAAAGCCGTAAGGCTGAGTATCCTGCGACGTGTGGGTATACGTCAGTTACCGGGAATATGTTGGTATTCCGTCGAGAGTAGGGTTCAACCCCTAAAACAAGGTGGCACCGCGGAACTAGAATCCGTCCTTGACAAATCGTATTGTCATGGACGGATTATTTTTTTTAGGAGGGTTTGTATGGAAACGCTCAGCTTAGAACAGGTAAAAGCCTACCAGGGTCAATATAAGGTCGTTCCTGTCGGGGTCAGCATGTATGCCGACAGCCGTACGCCGATTGAGGTCCTTCGCATCGTCAAGCATATCAGCTCCCACTGTTATATCTTGGAAAGTATGGAAGACTCCCAGCGTTGGGGACGATATACCTTTATCGGCTATGATCCCCAGATGGGCCTGTTCTGCAAAGACGGGACGGTGACGATCAAGACCGGCGCCGAAGTTCAGATTCATACGGACCATCCGGAACAGCTCATTTCGCAGGTCCTGGCCGACAATAAAGCACCGCGCCTTGAAAACCTGCCTCCCTTTACCGGCGGCTTGGTCGGATACTTCTCGTATGATTTCATTAAATACGCCGAACCGTCGCTGACATTAAATGCCGTCGACGACGATGGCTTTAACGATTTCGACCTCATGCTCTTCGATAAGGTCATCGTCTTCGATAATTTGAAGCAGCAGATTTACCTCATCGTCAACGTCAGACTCGACGGGGCAGAGGAAAATTACAATCGGGCCCTCTTAGAATTACAGCGCATGGAAGACCTGATCCGCCACGGTGAGAAGGCACCGGACCAGCCCCTTCAGTTAAAGAGTGAATTCAAACCTCTCTTTAATGAGCAGGAATACTGCCAAATGGTAGAAAAGGGTAAAAATTATATCCGCGAAGGGGACATCTTCCAAGTCGTCTTAGCCAATAGACTCTGCGCCGAAGCCGAAGGCAGCCTCCTCGATACGTACCGCGTCCTGCGGACTATCAACCCGTCGCCGTATATGTTCTTCTTCTCCGGCGACGATATCGAACTTGCCGGTTCCTCGCCGGAAACGCTGATCCGCCTCGAAGGGCGGGACCTCTTCACCTTTCCCTTGGCAGGTTCGCGGCCTCGGGGGAAGACCGAGGAAGAAGACAATCAGCTGGAAGACGAACTCCTGCACAACACCAAGGAGCTGGCCGAACACAATATGCTCGTCGACTTAGGGCGAAACGACTTGGGCCGTATCAGTGAATTTGGCAGCGTCCACGTTGAACGGTACCTGAACGTCCTGCGATTTTCTCATATCATGCACATCGGCTCGACGGTTCACAGTACGATCCGCTCCGACAAAACGGCAGTCGATGCCATTGCCGCAGCCCTGCCGGCCGGCACCTTGTCCGGGGCCCCGAAGATCCGGGCCTGCGAAATCATCGACGAATTGGAAGGCCATAAGCGCGGTGTTTACGGCGGTGCCGTCGGCTACATCGATTTTACCGGCAATATGGACTGCTGCATCGGCATTCGCCTGGCTTATAAGAAAGGTAATCACGTCTATGCCTGCTCCGGTGCCGGAATTGTCGCCGACAGCGTGCCCGAACAGGAACACCAGGAATGCCTGAATAAAGCCAAGGCCGTCGTCATCGCCTTGAAAGAGGCCAATGGAGGGATCGACAAATGATAGTACTCATCGATAATTACGACAGCTTTTCTTATAATCTCTACCAGCTCGTCGGCCGGCTCAATCCGGATATTACGGTCATCCGCAACGATGAACTGACGGTCGAAGGCATTGAAGCCTTAAAACCGGACCACCTGATCATTTCTCCGGGGCCGGGGCGGCCGTCGGAAGCCGGTGTTTGCGAACAAGCCATTCGCTATTTTGAAGGGAAGGTTCCCATTCTCGGCGTCTGCCTGGGACATCAGGCCATTTGTGAAGTCTACGGCGGTACCATTTCCTACGCCAAGGAACTGATGCACGGCAAGCAGTCCGTCGCTTCCATTGACCGTGAAAGCCCCCTCTTTACCGGGCTTCCTGAAACGGTCGACGTCGGCCGCTACCATTCGCTGGCCATGGATCCGGAGACCTTGCCTGAAGCGCTCCGCGTCCTGGCCCGGACGGAAGACGGCGAAATCATGGCCGTCGCTCATAAACAGTATCCTATCTACGGCCTGCAGTTCCATCCGGAATCGATATTGACGCCGACGGGACCGATGATGGTCGAAAATTTCTTGAAATTATAATAGAAAGTGTTCACAGGGAGGTAACGACGATGATTAAAGATGCGATTATTAAGATTGTAAATAAAGGGGATTTAACCTATGATGAAGCCAAGACGGTCATGCTGGAAATCATGAACGGCAAGACGACGCCGACTCAGAATGCCGCTTTCTTGGCAGCCCTTTCTACGAAGAGCACTAAAGCCGAAACGATCGATGAAATTTCAGGCTGTGCCGAAGCCATGCGCTCCATGGCAACTCCCGTTCCCCATCCCGGCATGGATGTGTTGGAAGTCGTCGGCACCGGCGGAGACGGCGCTCATTCTTTTAACATTTCCACGACGTCGGCTATGGTCATCGCTTCGGCCGGCGTAAAAGTGGCCAAGCACGGCAATCGGGCTGCCTCGTCCCTCTGCGGCACGGCAGACTGCCTGGAAACGCTGGGACTCAATATTGAACAGGACCCGCAGCTGGCTCTGAAGATGCTGGAAGAAACGAATTTCTGCTTCCTCTTTGCTCAGAAGTATCACGCAGCTATGAAATATATCGGACCCATCCGAAAAGAACTTGGTTTCCGGACCGTATTCAACATCCTCGGGCCCTTGACCAGCCCGGCAAAGCCGACCATGATCCTCCTCGGCGTCTACGACGAATACCTGGTTGAGCCCTTGGCAAAAGTTCTCTCGACCCTGGGGGTCAAACGAGGTCTCGTCGCCTACGGTCAGGAAAAACTCGATGAAATTTCGCCGAACGGACCGACGACGATTTGCGAGCTCCGCGACGGTTATTATCGGACGTCGGTCCTGCGGCCGGAAGATTTCGGCATGGTACCGGGGACGAAAGAAGACCTCGTCGGCGGTACGCCGGAAGAAAATGCTGACATCACGCGGGGCATCCTGACCGGGAAGATTCAGGGGCCGAAGCGAAACGCCGTCCTCTTGAATGCCGGTGCAGCCTTCTTCATTGCCGGCAAGGCCGATTCCATCGGCGACGGTATCAAGATGGCCGCCGATCTCATCGACAGCGGCAAGGCCATGGAAACACTGAACCGCTGCATTGCCGTCAGCAACGAATAAGAAGGTGGACTTATTATGATACTCGATGATTTAACGGCAGCTGCCGCAAAAAGGCTCGTCGAAGATAAGGCGAAGGTTTCCTTATCGGAGATGAAGGAACGGGCCCTGGCAGTCCCGAAAAAAGAGAACTTTCCTTTTGAACGAAACCTGAGCCGGCAAGGCCTGTCCTTCATTTGCGAAGTCAAGAAAGCGTCGCCTTCAAAGGGCTTGATTGCGCCTGATTTTCCCTATGTGGCCATTGCCAAAGAATATGAACAGGCCGGTGCGGCAGCGATTTCCGTATTGACTGAACGGGATTACTTCTTAGGAAGCCCGCAGTATTTAGCTGACATCGCTGCTGCCGTCAAGACGCCGGTACTGCGCAAGGACTTCATTATCGATGAATATCAGATTTATGAAGCCCGGGCCATCGGAGCCGCTGCCGTCCTTTTAATCTGTGCCGTCCTCGATGATGAGCACTTGAAGCGATTCTTTGAACTTGCCGATTCTTTAGGCCTTTCGGCCTTGGTCGAAGCACACGATGAAACGGAAGTACTCCGAGCTATTAAGGCCGGCGCCCGGGTCATCGGCGTCAACAACCGGAACTTGAAGGACTTTACCGTGTCCCTTGATACGAGCTTCCGCCTGCGGACGCTGGTGCCGGATGACATCCTCTTCGTTGCCGAAAGCGGTATCAAGACCCGGGAGCATACGCAAAGTCTCTATGACCATGGTGCAGACGCCGTCCTCATTGGCGAAACGCTGATGCGCAGTCCCGATAAAAAGGCGGCTCTGGCGGAATTGGCTGTCGGAACTCGTGGTTAAGGTAAAGTTCTGCGGCCTCAAGCGGCCTTGCGATATCGCCTGGGCCAATGAACTCCATCCCGACTACGTCGGCTTTGTCTTTGCCGGTACGAAGCGCCGCGTCTCAGATGATCTGGCGGCAGCCCTTCGAAAGGCGTTGGATCCGGCCATTCCGGCCGTCGGCGTCTTTGTCGATGATGAGTTTTCCCATATGGCGGCCTTAGTAAAAGCCGGCGTCATCCAGGTCATTCAGCTTCACGGCCGAGAAGAAGAGGAGCGCGTTCAGCACCTAAGGCAGGATCTGAAGGTTCCCGTCATCAAGGCCTTTTCCATTGCCAATGAAGACGATGTTCAGAAAGCCTTGGCCAGCCGTGCCGACTATATTCTCCTCGATCAAGGGGCCGGTGGTACGGGAAAGGCCTTTGATTGGTCCTTGTTAAGGCACATCGACAGGCCTTACTTTTTGGCAGGCGGCCTTACGCCGCAGAATGCAGCGCAAGCAGCAGCCCTTCAGCCCTATGCCCTCGACGTCAGCAGCGGCATAGAGACCGATGGGGTTAAAGATAGAGACAAGATGACATTATTTATGACACGATTAGGTGCTTACAGGAGGTAAACAGATGAGTACAGGAAGATTCGGCGCCTTTGGCGGCCAATATATTCCGGAAACGCTGATGAATGAAATCCAGCGGTTGGAAAAAGCCTATGATCATTATAAAAACGACCCGGCCTTTCAGGCAGAATTAAAGGAGCTCCTCGATAATTATGCCAACCGGCCGTCCCTGCTTTATTATGCCGAACGGATGACCCGGGATTTGGGCGGCGCTAAGGTTTATTTGAAGCGCGAAGATTTGAACCATACGGGGGCGCATAAAATCAACAATGCTCTGGGGCAGTGCCTGTTGGCGAAAAAGATGGGCAAGACCCGGGTCATTGCTGAAACCGGTGCCGGTCAGCACGGCGTTGCAACGGCGACAGCAGCCGCTTTCTTAGGCCTTGAATGTGAGGTCTTCATGGGGGAAGAAGATACGATTCGCCAGGCTTTGAACGTCTACCGCATGGAACTGTTGGGCGCTAAGGTACACGCCGTTACCTCCGGGTCCCGAGTCCTAAAAGATGCCGTCAACGAAGCCATGCGCGAATGGGTCAGCCGCGTCGACGATACGCATTACGTCATCGGCTCGACCATGGGGCCTCATCCTTTCCCGATGATGGTGCGCGACTTCCAGGCCGTTATCAGCAAGGAGGCACGGCAGCAGATTCTCGACAAGGAAGGAAAACTTCCGGCAGCCGTTTTGGCCTGCGTCGGCGGCGGCAGCAATGCCATGGGCATGTTCTATAACTTCATTGACGATAAGGACGTCCGCCTCATCGGCTGCGAAGCTGCTGGCAAGGGCATCGACACCAAGCTTCATGCGGCGACGATTGCCAAGGGGGAAGTCGGCATCTTCCACGGCATGAAATCTATCTTCTGCCAGAATGAAGACGGTCAGATCGACGAAGTCTATTCGATTTCTGCCGGCCTCGACTATCCCGGCATCGGGCCGGAACACGCCTACTTAAATGAAACGGGCCGGGCTCAGTACGTTCCGGTCAAAGACGACGAAGCCGTAGAAGCCTTTGAATATTTGGCCCGAACGGAAGGTATCATCTGCGCCATTGAAAGCGCCCATGCCGTCTATGAAGCCATGCAGCTGGCACCGACGATGAGTCCTGACGACAGCATCATCGTCTGCTTATCCGGCCGCGGTGATAAAGACGTCGCAGCGATTGCAAGATATAAGGGGAGGGATTTACATGAGTAAGATCGGCCAGGCCTTTAAAAAGGGAAAAGCCTTTATCGGATTCTTGACGGCCGGTGATCCGTCGATGGAAAAGACCTATGAATACATTATGACCATGGAAAAAGCCGGTGCTGATTTGATTGAAATCGGGATTCCTTTTTCCGATCCTATTGCCGAAGGCATCGTCATTCAGGAAGCGGATTTACGGGCTCTGCAGCAGGGAACGCGCATTGACGACGTCTTTGACCTTGTCAAGCGGGTCCGGAAAGAGACCGATATTCCCTTGGTTTTCCTGACTTACCTTAATCCTGTCTTCCATTACGGGGCCGACAAATTCTTCACCCGCTGTGAAGAAGCGGGGCTCGACGGCATCATCATTCCCGACATGCCCTTTGAGGAACGGGATGAATGTGCTGCTGCGGCAAAGGCTCACGGCATCGATATCATTTCCATGATTGCGCCGACGTCAAAAGACCGGATTCGGACCATTGCCAAGGCCGGGGAAGGCTTCTTGTACATCGTATCGTCCCTGGGGGTTACCGGGACGCGTACGGAAATCAAGACTGACCTCAAGGATATCATCGATACGGCCAAAGCCGTTACCGACGTACCCTGTGCCGTCGGCTTCGGCATTAATACGACCGAACAGGCTGAGACTATTGGCCGCGACGCCGATGGGGTCATCGTCGGCAGTGCCATCGTAAAACTCATTGCTAAATACGGAGACGATGCCGGACAACCCATCTATGATTACGTCAAAGGGATGAAGGAAGCTGTCATGCGCAGCTGTTCATAATTAGGAAATATAGGATTTTACATAAAGATCTGAATGACAGTTTTCAGCTGTAGTTCAGATCTTTCTTTATAAAGAACGGTTATTCATTACAAATTAGCATTACAAATAATTTATCTATGATAAATTTGACACTTCGTTGACTTTCTAGTTTTGCCATGATAATATGTAGGCAAGATATTTCTTGTAACGAAATATTTATATAACTAAGGTTTAAAAACGCTATATGGATATTTTCATTTCAACCAAAGGAGTGACGATAATGGATTTTGAACTCACGAAACAACAGCAGCAAATTGTCGATCAGGTACGCGATTTTACGGCCAAACGGTTACTGCCGGGCGTTGTAGAACGCGATGAAGCTTCGGAATTTCCCCTCGAAGCCTTTAAAGAATTTGGCAAGATGGGCATGTTCGGCCTCTGCTATCCGACAGAATTCGGCGGCAGCGACGTCGGCTACCTCCCGTACATCCTGGCTGTCGAAGAAGTCTCCAAAGTAGACTCTTCCTTCGGCATCGGCTTCTCGGTCAATACGTCCCTCTACGGCGGCAGCGTCATGTATTCGTCGGCAACGGATGAACAGAAAAAACGCTTTTTAGCACCTATCGCATCGGGCCAGGCCATTGGCTCCTTCGGGCTGACGGAAGCAACGGCCGGCTCTGACGCCGCCGGTCAGCAGACGATTGCTACTAAAGATGGTGACGACTACATCTTAAACGGCACCAAGATCTTTAATACCAACGGTCCTATTGCCGACTACACCGTCGTCTATGCCCTGACCGATCCGGCTATCGGCATCAAAGGCATGTGCGCCTTCGTCTTGGAAAAGGGCATGGAAGGCTTCCACGTCGGCAAACTGGAAAACAAGATGGGCATCCGCTCTGCTCAGGTTTCGGAAATGGTCTTATCGAACGTTCGCGTTTCGGCAGACCGGATGATTGCCAAACCGGGCGAAGGCTTTAAACTGGCTATGAAGACCCTTGACGGCGGCCGTATCGGCGTTGGCGCTCAGGCACTGGGCCTGGCAGAAGGGGCCTTTGACATTGCCATCGACTACCTGAAGAAACGGGAACAGTTCGGCAAACCGCTGTATAAACAGCAGTACTTGGCCTTCAAGATGGCTGAACTCTATGCTGATATTGAAAAGGCACGACTGGTCCTTTATAAAGCAGCCTGCCTCAAAGAAGCTGGCAAACCGTACACGACGGAAGCGGCTGTTGCCAAACTGACCTGCACCGACGTTGCCATGAAAGTGACGACGGAATGCGTCCAGATGTTGGGCGGCAACGGCTACATGAAAGAATATCACGTCGAACGCATGATGCGCGATGCTAAGATTACTCAGATTTACGAAGGCACCAACGAAATTCAAAAACTCGTCATCTCCGGCGGCTTGTTCCGATAAGAGGAATCCTTTCGGACGTTTCTGACACGTTCATACGTTAAAAGGGAGACTGGCCCGATAGCTAAAGCTATCAGGTCAGCCTCCCTTTTTAGGTATTTCGTAATATTGGTATAGAAATCTTAATGACCGGCGACGACGCTTTCTTTGGCGTTGGCGTCGAGGGTATGAGCCAGGTCATGGTCAGTCATGGCGCAGACGGCTGCGTCAGACCAAACATTTTCCGCCGTTTCGACCATGTCGATGATGGTGTAGATTGGCAGGATGATGCCCATGATGCCGATAGGAGCACCGATGCTGGACATGAGGGACAAGGTCAGGAAGTAGCAGCCCATGGGGACACCGGCGTTGCCGATGGCAGCCAGGACGGCGATGAAGAGCCAGGCGATCATCGTACCGAAGGTCAGTTCCGTACCGCCGTTTTGCATGAGGAACAGGGACGTGACCAAGATGAAGGCCGCGCAGCCGTTCATGTTAATCGTCGTGCAGATCGGCAGGACGAAGCGGGAAACTTGCGGATGGACGTTGAGACGCTGTTCGGCCGATGCCAAGGTGACAGGCAGCGTGCCGGCAGAGCTCTTGGTGAACAAGGCGACGGCAATAGCCGGAGCCATTTTGCGGAAGACATGAATCGGATTCAAGCCGCGGACGACCAAGAAAATCGGCAGGACGATAAAGAACTGGATGAGGTTGCCGCCGAGGATGACCAAGGTATATTTACCTAAAGCGCTGACGATGATGCCGGCTTCAATCTGTGCCGACAGCTGGGCTGAAAAGGCCAGGATGCCGAGCGGCAGGATCCAGAGCAGGGCTCGGATCAAGGCGAACAGGACTTCCTGCAGACCCAAGAGGCCTTTGAGCAGGACGGCCCGGTTTTCGGTCTTTGGCATGAAGGCTAAGGCGAGGCCTACAGCTGCTGCGATGAGCATGACCGAAAGGACGTTGCCCGATAAGAAGGGCTGGAGTATATTATTCGGGATAACCGAAAGGAAATGGTCGTAGTAAGTGACCGATTCCAGCTTCTGCGGAACGCTGGAAACACCGGAATTGATCATTTCCATAGGCAGATTGCCCGGAGCAATCCAGACGTAGAGTGCAAGGCCGATAGCGGCAGCACAAATCGTCGTCAGCAGGGTGTAGGTGACGGCGTGGGCAAAGATGCGCCCCGTTTCTTTTTTAGCACCCAGTGCTGATAAAGTCGTAATGACGGCTAAGGCGATGGTCGGTATAGCGATGAATTGGAATAAGCGCGTGAAAACCGTTGCGATAAAATCGAATAATTGGTTCAATACCGGAATACCAAGCCAGCCTAAGATGGCACCGAGGACGAGAGCCCCGATCCATAAGATGAATTGACGGCCCTGATGGCGATTGCGGCTGCCGCGAATCGCTTCCCGGGCCTGTTCTTGTACTCCGTCTCGTGATTCATTTGACATGAGTATCTTCCCCCTTTGAGAAATATGGACGGCAATAAAAAAAACTACCGTTTCAGTATATTATAGAAGAGGGCAGGCGTTCTGTCAATGAAAGAGACATTCACCATGTAAAAAAGACACGTAAAAGGATCGGCACACAAGCGACATATGTATACCGATCCTCACGTTATAGGATTCATATTCATTTAGTTTTTGATTCTGCTTTCGCTAAAACTCAAAATGTTAAAACAGTCATCGTTCGCTGCACGTAGATACGTAAGACTAACCTATTTGAAAAACATCACACCCATTCGAAAAGTTCGAAGCACTTTAAATCAAGATAAGTTAATTCGTTATGTTCATCGACGAACTCGTGTTGATCCTATAGACATTATTTAGTTGTTCATGATCAACGCAATGAAAACCAAGTCTGAATCGCTTGTATTTTCTAAGCCATGACCCTTACCGTCTGATGTGTATGTAACGTCTCCTCGTTTAACGGTCCGGATTACTCCGTTGTCGTCATATTGTCCCTCACCGGAAAGGATATAATATGCTTCTGCGTTGTCAGTGTGAGCATGATAACCCAAGGAACATCCAGGTTTCAAGGTGATTTCTGCGAACATACCAACATCTCCTCGCAGTTCGGTGGCGCTCAGAAGCTGTCTCTTCAAGATGAACCCCTTACCGCCAGCGGCATGTTCGACTTTCTCTATTTCCACTGGACTCACCCCTTTCTAATGCAGTTGAAAGGATCGGACTTGCTTTCGATTCCCTTCGCATTTCTTGGCTATATTATAGCATAGAATTTCATGTTTGTCATGATGTAAACGTAAGTATATTATGTTATTTTGGAATTCATGTAAGAATGAACATATCCAAAACGAATGGATTTGCAGGGACTATGCCTGTAAGATGGGGACGATTTTTGTGCAGTGAGGCATGACATTGATCGTGTAGTCTTCCTTGCCCTGTTCTTTCAGTTTCTTTTGAGCCAGGGCCCAAGCTTCTTCCACGGTAGCTGCCGGAATCTGGCCTGTCCGGCGGATGTCGTCGAAGTTGCGGGGCAGTGTGACCAAGATGACTGTGTTCTTATGAGCCAGGCAGAACAAGTTAAAGGCGACGAAGAAGGGGATGGTGAAGTGGGCTCTGAGGGCCGTTTCCATCTCTTCCATCGTATCGTATTTAAAACTGTCGAGGTAGATAGCCGGTTCCTTGATATCCCGGGCTTCCATGATGGCGATGACGATGCCCCCTTCTTTGACGGCCATTTCGGCCGGATCGTAGCATTTACTGCCCTGATAGAGGCTGACGTCGCTGGGGTAGCCGCCGGCGCAGGCGAAGACGACGTCGGCTTTCTGCTTCATGGGAACGCGCTGTATATCGAGGACGGCTTCCGTGCCGGCCCGCCAGGCTTCATACCAGTCGCCGCCGACCATGCGGCAGATTTCGCCGTCGGCGTTGATGATGGAGTGGACGAGGAAACAGGGATTTACCTTGCTGCAGGCTTCAATCATGTCGTCATTTAAAGGATTGTCTTCAATCATGAGGGCCCGAGTCTTGGGATTGACGCCGTGGCCGAATTCGTCTGCCAGGGCATGGCAGTGGTTGCGCTGAATCGTTTCAAAGCCGGAAACGCCGGGCAGAATCAGTTTGCGGCCGCCGCCAAAACCGGCAAAGAGATGGGTCGTAATGCCGTCGACGATGATGACCTTGTCGGCGTCGACGACGTGTTTATTCAGCTTCAGCGGCGTGCCGAGCTTGGTCGTGCCGCAGTCGACGAGGGTCGGATCCATGCAGTCGTGCTGATAGGTCTTGATGCGGTCGATGACTTCCTGGCCGCAGACGGCCACGTCTTCTTCCGGCGTCTGAGCCCGATGGGAGCCCTGGGAAAAGACGATGTAGATGTCGTCGTCGGGAATACCGGCCAGATTCAATTCATCGACGATGTAGACCAGGAACTGGTTGGATTTATTCCAGGTACGCGTAATGTCAGCGACGACCAGGCAGACCTTGTCGCCGGGCCGGACCCGTTCTGCAAGGGGAGCGCTGCCGATGGGATGACGCATGCAGTCGATCGTCGCTTGTTTTACGTCGACGGCCGGGACGTGCTTTCCTTCCATGACGTCGGATATATGTTCTTCCGGGAGCTTAACCGTTTGTGTCGTTTCACCGATACTGAAAACAAATTCTTTTAATGCCATTGCCTATCACCACTTCTTTTTTAAAATTAATATCAAGTTGTAACTTATTATATCATGATAAATGAGGCGTGCAAGGTTAAAGTTAAAACAATTCAGCATAATGTCGTGGCAGCCGTCATACGTTTCCGATATGAACCCGGCGGAGATGCTGATTGGCAACGGCCGCCAACTCCTGCAAGGCTGCGACAGGCGTCATGGGCGTCGTATCCCGGTAACGGGGAAAGTAGCGGGTGAGATGGAGGGGAATCGTTTCATCGATGGCAGACAGCCACCGGGCTTCTCGGTCCATCTGTTCCGGATCGTCGTTTTTGCCGGGAATGATCAAGGTCGTCACCTCGACGTGGCTGACGGCAGCGGCAGCGGTGATCGTGTCTAAGACCGGCTGCAGGGAGGCACCGCACTGGGAGCGGTAGAACTCTTCGGAAAAGCCTTTGAGGTCGATGTTCCAGGCGTCGACATAGGGGAGAAGTGCTTCGAGGGGCTCTTTTTCGATATAGCCGTTGCTGACCATGACGTTAAAAAGGCCTTTCTTCTTAATCAGTTGTGCCGTCTGTATGATGAATTCATAGCTTAAGGTAGGCTCGTTATACGTATAGGCCAGGCCGATGTTTCCCTGGGGAATGTATCTTTCGGCAAGGGCGGCTGCTTCTTCCGGCGTCAGGTCCCGGGACGGTGCCGGCTGCTGGGAAATCTCCCAGTTTTGGCAGAATGGGCAGGTGAAGTTGCAGCCCCAGGAGCCGAGGGACAAGATGGCTGAGCCGCTATGAAAGTAATAGAGGGGCTTCTTTTCGATGGGATCTAAGGCCATGGCCGTGATTTTCCCGTAGTTCAAGATCTGAAGGGCCGCACCGTCGTAATACCTCGTTTGACAGCGGCCGCAGCGGCCTTGTTCGATGCGGCAGTGATGGGGACAGAGGCCGCAGACGGCTCGCCCCTTGGTATCTTTTTGGTAGAAGGATGCTTCCATAAGGCGCACCTACTTATAGCGGCTGACGGTGAAGCGGTAGAGGTCAGGCTGTATTTGCGGCGGGATGCCGGCTTTTTCCTTGGCGATGCTGATCTGCTGCTCTGCTGTATCGATGCCTTCGAGGTCAGGCAGGAGAAGGCCCGTACGGGCATGGCTCATGACGATGACGCCGTACTTCTTGGGATTGAGCTCGCTTGGCGAGGCGATGGCTTCCGGCTCTCCCAGGACGTCGACGGAAATATCGATGTCTTTCATTTCGTCTAAGCTGACCGGCGAGAATCGCGGATCCCGGGTCGCTGCCGAGACGGCGTTATGGATGATTTCACTGGCTGTATTCAGATGCATGGGCAGGAAGGTGCCGATGCAGCCGCGCAGGCGGCTTCCCTTGTGGAGAGAAACGAAGGTCCCGGCCGGATCCTGGAGGTCGTCTGGCAGGTCTTTGGGGACGGCCATCAAGGCGTGATGCTGGAGATAGTAGGTAATGCTTTCCCGGGCCAGGCGGACGCGGATATCAGAAGGAGCCCTTTTTTCGACCTGATCTTCCTGCCCTTCAGGGAGGTAGAGGGCTACGCCGTAGCCGACGCCAAAGGGGGCTTCATAGGCATATACCGGCATGACCGGCCGGAAGTGGCGCAGAACGCCGAATAAGAAATAGACCGATGGCAGGCCGCAGGTGGCGATTTCATCGATGAAGCTGCGGCTCAGCTCCCTAAGGCCGTCTAAGTTTTGTCTCAGCAGGGCTTCCATGACCAGCTTGTCGAAGACGGCTCCGTTCGGAGTATAGCCGTTGGGCGAGCCCGGAAGGAGTCGGTGAGACAGATCGCCTGAGGCGATGACGGCAATGCGCCGGCCAAGGGCTGCTGCGGCTTTGACGACGATGTCGCCTAAGAGGGTCATGCTGTCGCAGTCGTCGAAGCGGGGCGCCATAATGACGACCGGCCCGGCAAAGCCGGCTTTACGAAGGTAATATAAGGGGACGAAGGTACCCTGGTCGACGGTGAGGGGATGGCCGAAGCGGTCGCTCCAAGCGGCGTCCAGACGGTAGATATCGGTCTGTTGGCAGGCCCTGTTGACGATTTCCTCAACAAGATCCATGTCGGTACGGACGTCCATAGCAAGTTCGGGATAGCCAAAGGCTCCTAAGTTGCCGTAGAGACGCGGCGCGGCGAGAATGGCGGCACCGTCGGGAAAGACTAGATTATGGGGAGACAGGATAACCAGCGTGTCCGGCTTTTGGTTGACTACCAGAGCAGCGGCCGCTTCGACGGCTTCGATAGTGGCCGTCATTTTTGACAATTCCGGTCCGCCTATTTCGGGCAGCATGATGGGCGGATGAGGAAAGAATCCGGCTGCTGCACAGACGTGTTCCATCACAATTACCTCCTTTGCGTAACGGATAATGGAGTTAACTCTATTATACCCCAATCAGACCGGACCTCATAGCCTGAGGTCTGTTTGAGACATCAAAAAAGGACTATCCGGAGATAGTCCTTTTGGTTAAAATTCTGTGTCTTCTAAGAGGCTCGTCTGACCGAAACGGGTACGCAGATCCTTTCTTTCCATCTTCCACTTGGACGATGCGATGGACATGGTCGGGTCGTAATTGGGCGATTCCATATTGAGGATGCCGCAGATAAATTCGTATTCCAGGTCGTTGGTGAAGAACTTGTCTTTATTGGCCTTGACGGCAGATACGACTTCGGGGTTGCGCTGTTGGTAGCCTTCGGAAAGGTAGACGAACATGGGGATGCGCAGGACCTTGAAGCTGGCGCTGTCCGGCTGGCGGGCTACGTCAGGATCGCTGCCGTGATCCGAGAAATAGACCATGGCGTCGAGGTTGAGGTTTTCCCGGGCGTAGTCGAAAATCTGGGACAGGACCCAGTCCGTGTAGAGGACGGTGTTGTCGAAGTCGGCTGCGCGGTTCAAATGGCCGTCGTCAAATTTTTGGAATTCCTTGGGGTAGCGGTTGCGGTATTCGATGTGGCTGCCCATGAGATGGAGGACGACGAAGTTCTTTTCCTTCGGATTGACCCGCTTGAGGAACTGTAAGAGGGCGCCGTCCTGCGTCGATTCCTTCAAATCGCGGTCGACCCATTCTGAAACGTCGGCTGTGTTGGCGACTAAGGTAATGGGCGTATCGGCGACGCCTACCGAGCCCTGGTTGCTGAACCAGTACGTCTTATAGCCGGCCTTTTTGGCCATATCGATGATGGAAATCGATTCGTTGAAAGGCTTGTTGTTGTAAAAATTCGATTCTGTCAAAGCGTGTTCGAGAACCGGCACGGTGTACCACACGCTGCTGTAGGCGTTAGTGAACAAGGTGAAATCCGGGTTGGCTTTCATAGCCGTCAGCCACGGCGTATTGGGAACGTGGTCGGGATTATAGGCATTCATCAAGGTCCGCGTTTCCGACTCGCCGATGACGACGACGACCGTATTGGGGTAGTCTGCCGGATGGAGCTGGATGGCTTGCAGGCCGTCGTATTTGGAGTCGTGGTTTTCGGCGTATAAGGCCGAGCGCTGCATATAATCGTGGGTGTCTAAAAAGGTTCTGACCGGGAACGATTCCGGCAGGATTTCTTCACCTAAGGCGACGATGGACGGGGCGATGATGAAGAGTACCGACAGAATCGGAATCAATTTGCGGTACGTTTCCGTCCGCGGCAGGACGTCCTGACGGTAGTTCAACAAGAACAAGGCGCCGAGAAGGGCGAGCAGACTGACGGCGATGGTCACGACTTTAGTAACGCCTAAGGATTGGAAGTACTCCAGGGTTTCGGCTGGTCCGGTCTGAAAGATGAGCAGAGCCCCCGACGTTGTGATCGACGAGTGGTACAAGGCGTAGTAAGCCCACTGGAGGAGGATGAGGAAGACCCCGAAGAGCTGGACGACGGTCATGATGAGGGACCCTAATTTTCGCGGTACGTACTGCTTGATGAGCATATTCAGGCAGAAGAAGATAGCGAAGAAATAGAGGCCGACATAGATGTCGTAAATATTGTTTAAATAGACCGTATTGGTGTTTATCAGTGAGACATAACTGAGATAGGGCCCGGTGACGATCCAGCCGAGGCCGATGAGGGCCGGCGGGAGGACGTTCTGTACCGACAGGTGGCGCCAGTAAAAAGCCAGGGACAAGACGACAGCCGTAACGCCCGGAAGCAGACCAAAGGTCATGTCTTCGATATTGTCAGGTCCCATGCCAAGGGATACGATAAATTGCCATTGAAAGCAGGCAATATAGATGATGGCAAAGACGAGAAACAGTCGCAGCAGTCTGTGCCGCCATTTTTTGAGTGCGTTCATTGCGAGGTACATGGATTGATCTACCCTCTCTATCTCTGTGTAAAAATGATGTAAACAATGTAAATAAAGCGTATTGCCTATATTATACATCAAATACACAGAATAACATAGAGGACACTGCAAGTTTTTCTCGATGAAAAATGGACTGAAATTTCTCTTTTCGTGCATAGCTGTAAACTATGAAAATCCCTCGACAGATACGTATTATACAGGCTGACCGGCCTATGGTACACTGATTGTAAAGAGACATAATGGCATAAAAATCGGAATTGCAAAGATTTGATGAAAAACTGTTTGCCAATGGAAACAGTCATAATAGTTGTACTTGGATATACCTTAAAGGAGGCAGTCATAATGGAAAAAGAAATGCTGAAGAAAATGGGTTTTGCAACACAGGCCATCCATGCCGGTGCTATGAAAAATGAATTCGGAGCCCTGACCAATCCGATTTATCAAACGTCTACCTTCATTTTTGACTCGGCTGAACAGGGCGGCAACCGCTTTGCTCTGCAGGAACCGGGTTATATCTATTCCCGTCTGGGAAATCCGTCGAATACCCAGGTTGAAGAAAAAGTCGCCATGTTAGAAGGCGGCGAAGCCTGCTGCTCTATGGGTTCGGGCATGGGCGCCATCTCGTCGGCTTTGTGGACCCTGCTCAGTGCCGGCGATCACGTCGTGGCCGGCGATACCCTTTATGGCTGCACCTTTGCCCTGCTGAACCACGGCATGACCCGTTACGGCGTAGAAGTATCCTTCGTCGACATTACCGATCTTGAAGCCGTCAAAAAAGCAATCAAACCGAATACGCGCGTCGTCTATTTGGAAACACCGGCTAACCCGACGCTGAAGATTTCCGATATTGAAGGTATCAGCAAAATCGCCCATGAAATGGGTGACATTACGGTCGTCGTCGACAACACCTTCTGCTCGCCGTACATCCAGAAGCCTTTAGATCTCGGTGCCGACGTCGTCGTCCACTCGGCTACAAAATATTTGAACGGCCACGGTGACGTCATTGCCGGCTTCGTCGTAGGCAAACTGGACTACATCACCAATGTCCGCCTTTTCGGCCTCAAAGATATGACCGGTGCCGTCCTCAGTCCCTTTGATGCCTTCCTCATCTCCCGCGGCATGAAAACACTGGCACTGCGCATGGAAAAACACTCGGCCAATGCCATGAAGGTCGCCGAATTCCTCGAATCCCATCCGGCGGTAAAGAGTGTGGCTTACCCGGGACTCAAGAGCTTCCCGCAGTACGAATTGGCTAAAAAGCAGATGAGCCTTCCCGGCGGCATGATTTCTTTTGAACTGAAGGGCGGCAAGGAAGAAGGGGCCGTCGTCATGAACAACGTTAAACTGTGCAGCCTGGCCGTATCCCTCGGCGATGCGGAAACGCTGATCGAACACGCTGCTTCCATGACCCACTCGACATATACGCCGGATGAATTAAAGGCTGCCGGCATCAGCGAAGGTCTGGTTCGCCTCTCCGTCGGTCTTGAAGATCCGGAAGACATCATTGCCGATCTCAAGCAGGCCCTCGATTTAGTCAAATAAAAAATTTCCTTTTTCATAAGGTAAGCATGCTGAGGCGTCCCGAAATGACTGCGGGACGCCTTTGGTGTATTTATTACAGCTTGAAGCTGTATTATAGATTGTTTTTATGGCTGAAATAGTATTTAACTATATAAACGTTAAGCGAATAGATATTATACAAGGAAATGAATATGATGTACAATAAAGAAAAGATCGTGAGAGGGGCCCTTACGCCGGGAATAATCCTTTAAGAAAGGACGGTTAAAACAAAATGGTTCGTGCGTAAGATCTTGTCAGTCCTTGGCGAAGGGCTGTCCGTCAGCCTGAAAACTTGTGATACGGTGCTGCTGCAGGTTTTATAAGGCCGGCAAAACGATATGCTGAATAGTGAAAGGAGACGACCTATGAAAGAAAATGAAGGCCTCGAAAAGAAGGTGGAACAGGCTATTACCGAAGAAAAATATTTTAAAGATCACCCTATAAAGCCAAACGGCCTGGCTTTGATTCCTTTTGTCGTATTCATTGCCGTCTATTTGGGCAGCGGCATTATTCTCGATATGAGCGGCATGGAAATGGCGTTCTATCAGTTCCCGGCTCCGCTGGCAGCGGCTATCGGTGCGATTACGGCATTCATCCTTATCCGGAACAGCAGCTTTGATGAGAAATTTGAAACCTTCGTCAAGGGCTGCGGCGATTCAAACATCATCATCATGTGCATCATTTACCTCATGGCCGGCGGCTTTGCCGCGACGTGCAAGGCCATGGGCGGCATCGATTCGACGGTTAACCTGGGCCTGACGTACATCCCGCCGGAATACCTGGCAGCCGGTGTCTTCGTCATTGCCAGCTTCATCGCCACGGCGACGGGAACCTCCGTCGGCAGTGCGGCCGCTATCGGGCCTATTGCCGTAGCCGTCGCTGAAAGAGCCGGCATCCCTCTGCCGCTGATGATCGGCTGCGTCATGGGCGGTATCATGCTCGGTGACAACCTGTCCATCATTTCCGATACGACCATCGCTTCGACGCGGACTCAGGGCTGTGCCATGAAGGATAAATTCCGCCTCAACTTTTGGCTGACCTTGGTGCCGGCCGTCTTGACGGTTATCCTGCTGATTTTCTTCGGCGGTTCTGAAACGGCTGTCAGTGCCGGCGATCACCCCTTTAACCTGATTAAAGTCCTGCCTTATATCGTCGTTTTGATCACGGCTGTTGCCGGGGCCAATGTCTTCGCTGTCCTCGCCGGCGGTACGATCCTGGCCGGGGCCATCGGCCTCTTTTACGGTGATTTTACGGCCCTTTCTTTTGCTCAGGCCATTTATCAAGGGTTCTTGGGCATGACCGATATCTTCTTCCTCTCCATGCTGACCGGGGGACTGGCGGCTATGGTTAATAAGGCCGGCGGCATTGCCTATCTCTTGGCGACGGTGCAGCGCTTCATTAAAGGGAAGAATTCGGCTGAACTGGGCATTTCTGCCTTGGTATCCATCACCGATATTGCGACGGCTAATAATACTGTCGCAATCATCATCAATGGGGAAGTAGCCCGCCGTATCTGCTACAAGTTCCATGTCGACCCTCGCCGCAGTGCGGCCCTCTTGAGCACCTTCTCGACGATTTTCCAAGGCCTCGTTCCCTATGGGGCTCAGATGCTGATCATGGCCGGCTTCACCAACGGCAGGGTATCGCCCTTGGAAGTCCTGCCATACTGCTGGTTTATTTATCTCCTCGGCATTTCAGCCATCATTTCTATTTTCATTCCCTTCTCAGACGGTTTTATCCGGAGGGATCCCTGGAATTACGAAGCCAAAAAGCCGCAGAGCCAGGTTGCAGATTCTTCGGGAAATGCACCGGCTGTGTAGCAGCTGAACGATGAATCTGAAAGAGCTCTCCCCAAGGCGTCTTGGGAAGAGCTCTTTTTTTGCTTCATATCATCGGGGGTGGTTCTTGGTGAACAGGCTTTGGGCGATGATTTCCGGGGCCTGTTTTGCCGGCTCTCCGGCGGCCATGACGTGACTGTGGACCAGATTTTTTTCGAGCTGTTCGATATAGGTTCGGGCTGCCAGGGGCAGGGGGATTTCCTGAAGCTTGATCCAGCCGACGCGCATGATATCTAAGGGGTTGTCCAGAGGAATGGCGGTGATGGGCCATTTTTTTCGGTCTCGGAATAAGATGCCCGTACCAATGGTATAGGCGTCAGTGGCGGCGATGATGCTGAATAAGGTCGAGCGGTCGGTAATATTGATTTCCTTCTCCGGTTTGATGTCGGGAATGACGACTTCTTCGGAAAATTGGTACGAATCCTCTTCCTGGGTATATTGAATATAAGGATAGGGACGGAGTTGGTCGATAGTAAGTGACGGGTATTTTGCCAAGGGATGGCCCGATTGAATGAAGACCGACGGCGGATACGAGAAGAGTTCTGTGAATTTCAGCCGGTTCTTGCGGAGCGTACGGGTCATGAATTTTTGCGTCATCTTGGAGATGAAGATGATGCCGATTTGACTGCGTTGAGTGACGACGTCCTGGATGACCTGAGACGTGCGGCCTTCGCGGAAGGTAATGGAATACTGCGGCTTTTTGGCGAGGGTCTGCAGGTAGTCCGTAAATGCGTCGACGGCAAACATATAGTGCTGCGACGAAATGGACAGGCGCAGCTTATTACGGCTTGGCTGCTGTGGCGTGAAATGCTCCCGCAGGTTGGTCGTCTGCTCGATGATATGATTGGCGTAATTGAGAAATTCCAGCCCTTCCGGCGTAAAAGTGATGCCGTGGCGGTTCCGCTCGAGAATGGTGATGTGGAACTCTTTTTCGAGGTCCTTGATGGTCGTACTCAGGCTGGGCTGGGCGATAAAAAGAGCTTCGGCGGCGGCCGAGATGGAATTGTGTTTCGATAATTCGACAATATAATAAAGCTGCTGCAGTGTCATGGGAGGTACTTCCTTTGTATAAATGATGGATAGCCGTATCACATACTGCTATGTATTGATGATTTTATTTTAACAGAGTCCCTGGTAAAGTTAAAGGTGAGGCAGGTCTGTAAGGCAGTATTGTCAGAATCTTGAAAAGAGGAAACCAAGGGTCAGTAAAAAAGATAAAAAAATTACTTGCAAAATCTGGACGGCCATGATAGAATAATTATCGTTGAGGCACTACGTGCCGATACAATGGCAAACGGCCCCGTGGTGTAGCGGTTTAACATGTCGCCCTGTCACGGCGAAGATCGTCAGTTCAAATCTGATCGGGGTCGCCATATTCTTTTTTTTTAATTTTATATGCGGTTGTGGCGGAATGGCAGACGCGCTACTTTGAGGGGGTAGTGAACGAAAGTTCATGGGGGTTCAAGTCCCCCCAACCGCACCACCTGAACGGTCCTACCGCTATGCGGCAGGACCGTTTTTTTTAGGCATGAATCCACTCCGACGGGAGGAAATACGCGATGGATAAGGAACACGTTTTTTTTGAAAACTATGCCAAACACTGGGATCGGGACCGGAAAGAGAGCAAGGCCGTCTTATCGGAGTTTTTAAGACTCATGGCCCTGCAATCGGGCTCGAATGTCCTTGATGCCGGCTGCGGGACCGGCGTGCTGCTGCCCTATTTGGCCGAAGCCGTCGGCAGCGGTGGATTGGTAGAGGCCTTTGATTATTCTCAGCAGATGATCGACGTGGCTAAAGAGAAGTTTTCGTCTCTGCCAAACGTCGTCTTTACGACAGGCGACGTTCTTAAATATCATTTTGAGGCTAAGGGCTACGATGCCGTCTGCTGCCTTAATTTCTATCCTCATATTGCCGGTCACAGCCGCGAAGTCATTCGCCGCCTTTACGACGCCATCGTTCCCGGCGGCATGCTGGTCATCATGCACGATATGTCCCGCAGGGCCGTCAACGCCATTCACGGTGGCGCTCCCATCCTGCCGCCGGTGGATATCCTAGAAGAAAAATTGATCAGCGCCGGCTTTTCCGTCGTCGCAGCCCTGGATACGGATCAGTTTTATTTCATCAAAGTCGTAAAAGGTGCCGAAGCCGATGATTTTGTCTATGAAGACGACGCGCCTCTGACGGCAGAGCCGGCTCACGGTCAGGCCCACCATCATCACCATGCAGAAACGAAGCGGGTCATCAACCGCTTATCGCGGATTACGGGCCATATCGAAGCCATTAAGCGCATGGTCGAAGAAGACCGGGACTGCAGCGATGTCCTGGTTCAGCTGGCGGCTGTCCATTCGGCCATTGCCGGCGTCAGCCGGGTCATCTTAAAGGATCATATCGACCACTGCATCGTCGATGCCATTCGCGAACAAGACCAAGGGGCCGTAGAAAATCTCAAGAAGGCTATTAATACCTTTGTAAAGTAATGGTATAATGGAGCTATCCATTGTGAAAGGGTGTGACTGCCATGCAGTTTAGGGTATTAAACGGTGATATATCGGAATGGAATACCGACGGAATCATCTATTCTGCCAGTTCAACCCTGTTGCCGACAAGTCCCGTCAGTCGTGAGCTTCATCAAAAAGGAGGCCTCTCCTTTTCGGCGTCCTGCCGCCATATCGGCATGTGCCACGTCGGCCATGCCGTCATGACCCGGGGATTCCAGTTAAAGGCATCTTTCGTCATTCATGCCGTAGGGCCTTACTGGGCCGGCGGCAAGCGGGAAGAAGAAGAATCCCTCCTGTCGGCCTGCCGCGAGGCCTTGAGCCTGGCCCGGGAAAAGGGGCTGAAGGAGCTGGCACTGGCACCGCTGAGTTCGGCTGATAAAGGCTATCCTCTTCAGCGGGCAGCGGCAGCTGTCGTTCCCTTGTTGCTTACGGAAGGCGAGGGCTTTGATCGTCTGGATATCGTCTGTGCCGATTCCGAAGAACAGGCGGCCTATACGAAATCGGCCGTGTTCTACTGGCTTCAGGAGCTGAGCGAAGCTTCTTCCGATGAAAGAGGCGATTTGGCATCGAAGGTCTCGACGGCCCTGGCCTTGCTGCAGAGCCGCGAAGGAACGCCGGATCCCATCGCCCTTTCCGGGAAGGTCAAAATTGTAGACAGCCTGATTCAGCCTTTTTTGCAATGGGAACGACCGAGCCTGGCCGATATCGAGCAGACCGCTTCGAAGATACGGGCTCTGTATTCAGAAAAATCAAGAGAAAGGGGAGTAGCCCATGGCAGCGACCATAGGAACTCATGAAATGGACGCTTCCGTCCAGTGCCCGGCGTGCAGTGCGTCCGGACTATTCCATACCTGGGATGTCATCGACGCCGGTGACGCATCCTTAAAGGACAGGGTCCTTTTTGATGAAAATTTATTTTTCTATACCTGTCCGCAGTGCCAAAGCAAGATTCATATTGAAAGCAAGTGCCTCTATATCGATCGCAGTAAAAAAATGTTGATATGGCACATCCCGTCTCCTGATGAAAAAATCACCTTGGATGAGGTGCATCAGGCCTTAGGGACAACCTCTTTTGCAGAATACACCTGCCGGGCTGCCCTGACTTGGGGCGAATGGCGGGAAAAGATCATCGAATGCGAGGGCGCTTACGATGACCGTCTGTATGAAATCATTAAATATGGTGCCTATCAGCTCCTCAGCAAGGACGATAAGGAACGGCTTCCTTTAGATGCCTACCATATCGACTACGCCGATGATGACCATGATCCGGAACGCTTAGCCCTCATTTTCATGCGCAAAGATGAAAAAGGAATGGCCTATGTCTATCCCATTACAGAGAAACTGAAAGATGTGACCAAAGACATCTTCATGCCGATTCTCAATCAGATTTCCGGGGATGGTCAGGCGCAGTTCGAGCGCTTCGGCTATGCCTGGGCCAGCCAATTTATGACCTATCTCATAAAAGCTGCTGAGGCCGATGCCAACCGGGAAACGTACGGAAATCTCATCGGATTCTGGATAAAAACTATCGGTGAAGAAGTCTTTCAAACGGCGGTGAAGCCCCAGGCATAAGTTTGGGGGGAGACGGCTTCGCTGTCAGCTGAATAAGGGGCTCCATGGGAAAACAAGTCCTTATGGGGCAGTCCCTTTTTATTGACAGATTATTTTATAAAAAATATAATATTATTAATAGTTTAGGGTCCGATGGTACCTGTTTATCTATTGATGTTTAGAGAAGAAAGGGCGCATTTGATGTTTTCAATTTTAAAACGAATTATGTTGACTACGGTTATTGCAATTGGCTTTATGATTGGTTCCATGACGGTGACGGCCCAGGCCGATATGCCGCCGACGATTGCCGAATCGGCGTGTATGATTGATATCGATACGGGAAAAGTATTATATCAAGTCAACCCGACGAAGTGGGTCCATCCGGCCAGTACGACGAAAATCGTTACCTTGATTACGGCATTGGATCAGTACAAAGATAAACTCGATCAGCCGCTGCAGATTTCTTGGGAAGCCGCCAATACGGAGCCTTCCAGTCTGGGAATTGCACCGGGAGATCCTATTTCTATCCGTGAAGCCCTGCGGGGCATGATGGTCGTTTCCGGCAATGATGCTGCCGTCGCCGTCGCTCAGACCTTGGGCGGCTCTGTCGAAGGCTATTCCGAAAAGATGAATGCCGAAGCTGTTAAAATGGGGGCAGCTCATACTAATTTCGTCAATCCCAACGGACTGACGGCAGCCCACCATTATACGACGGCTCTCGACATGGCCAAAATGGCAGCCTATGGTATGAAGAATTTTCCGGAATTCCGGTACATCGTCGGCCTCAAGGCCTATGACGTTCATTATTTGGACGGCCGGGCGCCGAAACGGGTCACGACGACCAATCATTTCCTGACCAGCGGCTATCAAGGGGCCAACGGCATCAAGACGGGCTTTACCAACGCTGCCGGCGACTGCTTGGTCGCATCGGCTACGAGAGACGGTCATACCTTGGTGTTGGTCCTGTATAATGATGATAATCGCTGGACCGATGCACCGGCTATTTTGGATTATGGATTCCGTCGCCTGCAGACTGGGAACTAGGCGGATGTAAGCGTTTCTGAGGGGGGGATTGTTATGGCGCGTGTATTAATTATTGATCAAGACCGAATGATCGCTGCGATTGAGCGTGATTTTTTGGAGACGAACGGTTTCGACGTGGCCGTCGCCATGACAGGAAAAGAAGGGATGAAGCTTTTTGACGGAGGCGATATCGAGGCGGTCATCCTCGACGTTACCCTTTCCGATACCGACGGTTTTACCCTGTGCCGAAAACTGCGGGCCCTCAGCAACGTTCCCATCCTTTTCATTACGGCCTGCGACGCCTTGGAGGATAAGATAAAAGGCCTCAGCCTGGGTGCCGATGATTATATCGTAAAACCCTTTAATCCGTCGGAAATGATCGCTCGCTTAAAGGCCCATATCGACATCCATGAACGCCTCTTAGGCAGCCGACTTACGGATAATGACGACAGCAAGCCCGATATCCAAATCGGCGACCTGCGCATCTTCGTCAAACGCCATCAGGTATTTAGAGGAAGCCGGGAAATTACCCTGACGGGGAAGGAATTCAATTTGCTGTTATTTTTGGCACGCCATCCCAACCAGGTATTTTCTAAGAAGTATCTCTTTGAAATGATCTGGCATCTCGATGCCTTAGGTGAATTGGCGACGGTTACGGTTCATGTCAATCGCCTGCGGGATAAGTTGAATGAAGTAGAACCGCCGTTTACGGCGATTGAAACGGTTTGGGGAAACGGCTATCGTTTTCGCGTAGAAGAATAACGTACTGCTATTTGTGCAGTAATAAAAAAAGGGAGCCCTCGTAAGAGGGCTCCCTTCGTATTGCTTAGTAGTTCGTAGCTTGGATTTCAAAGAAGGATTGCGGATGAGCGCAGACCGGACAGATCTTCGGAGCTTCGTCGGCTTCTACGATGAAACCGCAGTTGCGGCATATCCAAGTCTTCTTTTCGGAGCGTTTGAATACCTGTTTCGTTTCGATGTTGTTGAGGAGCGCTAAATAACGTTCTTCGTGATGTTTTTCGATTTGAGCGACTTTTTCGAACAAGAAAGCAATCTTGTCGAAGCCTTCTTCGCGAGCTTCTTTAGCGAAGGTCGGATACATTTCCGTCCATTCGTAATGTTCGCCGGCAGCAGCATCTTTCAATGCGTCTACGTCGTTGGGCATTTCGCCGCCATGGAGAAGTTTGAACCAGATTTTAGCATGTTCTTTTTCGTTGTTGGCCGTTTCTTCAAAGAATGCTTTAATCTGTTCGTAGCCTGCTTTTTTAGCTACGCTGGCATAATAGGTGTACTTATTGCGTGCCTGGGATTCACCGGAAAATGCAGCCTGTAAGTTTTTTTCTGTTTTTGAACCTTTTAATTCCATAACTCAATTCCTCCTTATTTGTAATCAATTCATTGGGACGTTGTATTTCAAGCACCCCTCTGGGTTGCTATTATTGTAACACCTTTTGATTTTACTGTCAACGAAGAGCGATTCTTTGTTGATAAAAAGGAATAGGCCGAATCACTGATTTTTTTCGTTTGAAGCGCGATTATTGTCGTGAACATCGGAGGTTTCAGCCCGGGACTTGGTCTCTTGACGGTCCGCATCCTGCCGCTGTTCTTTACTACGGGAAGGGCGATCGGATGACTTTTCGGAATCGGAAGCTTCCTCCCGTCTGCTGCGGTTATCGCTGTCGTCACTTAGTTTGGAATCCCATTCGCTCTGGAGGTCTGTGCCGACTGTTTCGGCCGAATCTTTTAAATTGCCGTACTTGGCTTTAAATTGACTTTCGATTTCGGCAGCTTTTTCAGGATACATGGTCCGCAATTTGTCGAGCATTTCGGCCTTGCTGGCGTCGCCCTTATCTAAAGCGCCTTGGAGTTCTTTATATTCCTTATAATAAGTCATCCAGCGCTTCAAGGCCGGATAGTCGCTGCTCATGAAGGACGTGTAGCTGCCGAAGGCAAAGGCCAGGGTCAGGAAGAGGCAGATGATAACGCGTGCCATAGGTTAAGACCTCCTTCCGCGGGCTGCTGAATGGCAGGCCTGGCCGGCATAGCTGGCCGTTAAGGCGGCAAAGAGAACGGTCAATACCGTAAGAATACGGGTCATGACGGAAATGGTGGGAAGGGGCAAAAGGTCCGAATAGGCATAGGCGGGAATGAAGGAAATGGCAATGGAGGCCAGGATGACCAGGGTGAGGCCGACGTACAAGAAGCTGGCGGCGATGCCGAATAAGGTGCCGAGAATGTCTAAAAAGGGACTGGCAACGGCCTTGGCCGTGTTGTTGGCTCCGTCATTCCAATTAAAATCCCGCCCTGTTTCCCCATCGGGGACTTCGTAGGACCGACGCCGTGACGGCCGGGGTTCGTAAGACGGCTGGGGGCGTCGGGGCTGGCGGTAGTCGTCCCGTTCTTCCGGCGGATAATAGCGAGATGATGCTGTACCGGGACCGAAGTCGTCATAGTCTTGGTACGAGTCGTCATAGTCATCTCCCGGCAGGCGCGGGTTGTCTTCCGGGACGATGGGTTCGCCGATGTAATAGCGGTAGATATTTTTAGGATGACCGAGTTTACAGCAGATTTCTTCTTCCGATTTTCCTTGGCTGGCACCGAGGCGGAACTGCTCTTCACAGTCTTCGATGATTCCTTTTAAGTCATTTTTATCACTCTTGCGGAAATAATACCGCAGGAGATCCATAAATTCATTCTTTCTCATGTTTTTGGTCTAGAGGCCCTTCCTTTCTTACCGATTCTTCATAGCGCTGGTGAAATGACGCGCCGTACTGCCAGACTGCAATGGTGACAGCAGCTGTGACGGCGATGAGGATGAAGACACCGTAGGTTGGCATATCCGGTAAAAAGGCAATCGATGCCAGCGGTTCTTTTTCTAAGGCGATACAGACGGCTATCCAGCCCAAAAGGGCGACCATGCACAAGGTCAGGACAGAGCCGACAGCATAACAGAGTCGATATAATCGGTGCAGGGTTTGCTGGTTCGTCGATGACGTCAAAAAAATCCCTCCTCGTTTCTGTAATTATCCCTTATCTTAACACAGCCGCTGGGGACGGTCAATTGCCGCCGCTCTTTTGCGGTCCGGCGACTTGATATGCCGTGGTTCAGACTATATAATGATATATATGCATTATTTAGCTTTCCATATAGAGGAGGAATTTTAATGGCTGATTTTGTTCGTTACTATGTAGGTGATGTGGTGCAGATGAAGAAGGCCCATCCCTGTGGCTGCAACGAATGGGAAGTACTGCGCATCGGCGTCGATTTCGTTATCCGCTGCACGGGCTGCGGCCACCGGGTCATGATCCCCAGACCGAAGTTTGAAAAAGCCGTCAAGAAGCGGCTCCGGTCGAATGGTGAAGATACAGAAAAAGCGTAAAAAATTAGAAAAAGGTATTTTTATTTTTGGAACTTTGTGGTACAATAATCAACAGTTAATATTTTAACACTTTACTAAGATAAAGCACTAAAGAAAGGATGGTCATAGGATGAACTACAATACCTTGGATGGAGTGAAGATGCTCCACCACGATGAAATGCGCAATTATGACCGAATCCAGGGAAAAATCATTTCCGTCATCATGAACCACGGCTGTAAGATTATTGAAACGCCGAGTTTCGAAGATTACGATGTATACCGGGACTTCTTTCCCCAACTCCGCCAGCAAATGGTCAAGACCATCGATACCGACGGCCGGGTTCTCGTCCTGCGCCCTGATGTAACCTTGCCGGTCGTTGAAACGGCGGCCCGTGAATTTCCCCGGGCTAACCAGCTCATTAAATTCGGCTACGTCAGCACGGTCTTTCGCGAATATTACGGCCGGTCGACGTATGGTAAGGATTTTTTGCAGGGCGGCATTGAAATTTTAGGCGATTCCAGTCCGGAATGCGACGGCGAAGTCATCGTCACGGCAGCTGAAATCTTAAAGGCCGTCGGCGTTGAAAACATCCGCATCGACATCGGTACGGCGGCTTACACCAAGGCCTTGTTCGAAGGACTTCCCATTTCGGCAGAGCAGAAGGAAACGCTGAAGCGATATATGGCCGAACGAAACCTCGTCGCCTGTAAGTCTTATATCGAAACCCTGTCCCTTTCACCGGAAGCCCGTCAGGCCTTAGAAGCCCTGCCGGTCCTGTTCGGCTCCTATGCCCAGACCCTCAGCAAGGCCCGAGACTATTCGATTAACAGCGGCATGCTGAACGCCTTGTCCCGATTGGAAGCCGTTTACGACTACATCCTCTATGCCGGCTATGCCGATAAGGTTCAGCTCGACTTCGGCTTTGCCAGCCCCTTGGGGTATTATACGGATACGGTTTTTAAAGTTTATGTTGACGGTGCCTTGTACGATATCATCGACGGCGGGCGCTACGACCGCCTGTCGGGCCGCTTCGGCGTCGATCGTCCGGCCTGCGGCTTCGGCATGAACATCAACCTCTTGTATGAATATATGAGCGATGCCGGCCTCCTCGAAGATACGGAGCCGTCCTTTCAGTTAGCTGTTTCCTATACGACCAGCGATCAGCCGTTGATTAGGGATCTCATGAACTGGCGCAGTCGGGGATTCCGCGTGGCGGCCTATCCCGATTCTTCCTTTATCGACAGTGCTGATTACAGTATTCATGCCATATACCGCAACGGTTCGTATTATAAGGACGGCAAGTGCCTGACGGCAGATGACTTGGAAACATTGATGGGGAGGTTGTAAAGATGGCCATTCACATTGCCCTGGCTAAGGGCCGCATTCATAAAGCAGTCATGAAATATCTGGCCGACAGCGGCTATGAATTTCCGACGTATTCCGAAGAAAGCCGCCGACTCATTTTTGAAGATGCCAAGGGCCAGCTCAAGGTAACCTTGGTCAAGTCCCCCGATGTGGCGGTCTATGTTGAACGAGGGGCCGCCGACGTCGGCATTGTTGGGAAAGACGTCCTTCTTGAAGAAGCACCGGGAGCGGACGTCTATGAAGTCATGGACCTCGGCATCGGCTGCTGCCGCATGGCTGTCGCCGGTATTGCCGGGAAAAAGGTCGACATGAGCAAGCGCATCACCATTGGCACCAAGTATCCGCGCATTGCACGAAATTACTTTGAAGCCAATCATCACAGCGTGGACATCATCAAGCTCAACGGTTCTGTCGAATTAGCACCGATCGTCGGCCTGTCCGACGTCATCGTCGACATCGTGGAAACGGGAAATACGTTAAAAGCCAATGGCCTGGAAGTCCTGAATTACTTCATGGATTTCAGTGCCCGCATGATATGCAATCCCGTTTCGTTTAAAATGAAGTACCGTGACATTCAGCTGCTCATGGAAGTCATCCGTCAGCACAGCATGAAGGCATAAGTAGGGGGGAATCAACGTGGAATGGATAGATGTACCCGATAAGGGGCTGACCTTGCGCGATATTCGCCGCATTACCCGGCGCGATCAGGCAGAAAGTGAAGATATCCGCAAGGCTGTAGAAAAAATTTTAGCCGATATCGAACAGGGCGGCGACGCCGCTGTTCGTGCTTATACAAAACAATTTGATGGCGTCGACATCGAAGACTTTCTGGTATCTCCGGAAGAGATAGAGAAAGCCGTCGCGGCCGTCGGGCCCGAATTTATGAGTATCCTCGAAGAAGGGGCGGCCAATATCCGGGCGTATCACGAACGACAGGTAGAAAAGACCTGGTTTGATACCTTCCGTCCCGGCGTCCGCCTGGGTGCTAAGTTTACGCCCATCCAGCGCGTCGGCGTCTATGTGCCCGGCGGCACGGCGGCCTATCCGTCGACGGTCCTCATGGATACGATTCCGGCTCACGTTGCCGGCGTCCCGTCGATTGCTGTCTTTACGCCTCCTGCTAAAGACGGTTCGGTCAATCCTTATATCCTGGCAGCGGCCCACGTTGCCGGTGCGACGGAAATCTACAAAGTCGGCGGGGCCCAGGGCATTGCTGCCGCTGCTTACGGAACGGAATCCATCGATCCGGTCTTTAAAATCGTCGGCCCGGGAAACGCCTATGTGGCCATGGCCAAACGGCTGGTCTTCGGCACTGTCGGCATCGACATGATTGCCGGCCCCAGTGAAGTTGGCGTTCTGGCCGACCACGATGCCAACCCGGTTTGGATTGCTGCCGATCTCTTGGCCCAAGCTGAACACGACCGTCGGGCTGCCGTATTTTTGGTCACGCCCAGTGCCTCTTTTGCCAGTGCAGTGGAACGCGAAATCGCACGCCAGTTAGAAGAACTGCCGCGAAAAGATATCGCTTCGGAATCGATTGAAAAATACGCTAAATTCTTCATCGTCAAGAATAAGGATCAGGCCGTCGACATCATGAATCTCATTGCACCGGAACATTTGGAAATCGCCTTTAGCGATGCCGAAGCCTACGCTGAGAAAATCGTCAACGCCGGGGCTGTCTTCATCGGTCCCTACACGACGGAACCCTTGGGCGATTACTTTGCAGGACCCAACCATACCCTGCCGACTATGGGGACGGCTGCCTTTTCATCGCCTCTCGGCGTCTATGATTTCGTCAAGCGAAGCAGTCTCTTGTCTTATAATAAGGAAGCCTTTGAAGCCGTCGCCGATAAGGTCATCCGCTTTGCCAATGTCGAAGGATTACAGGCGCACGGCCTGGCTGTAAGGAGGAGAATCGATGAATAATAAGTGGCTTCGCCGGACCATCCAATCTTTTAAGCCCTATGCGGCTCCGGAAATAAATGAAAAAATCGTCATTGATGCTAATGAAAGTCCCTACAATGTCTTTGATTTTCCAAAAGTAAAGGCAGCCTTTATGGCCCGCATGGAAAAGACGCCGTCTTATCACTATCCGGATCCATTTGCCAATGAACTGCGGGGGGCTCTGGCCAAATACGCCGGCTGCGGGCCTGATGAAATCCTGGTCGGCAACGGCGGCGATGAAATCATCAGCCTGATTATGAACACCTTCCTCAATCCCGGCGATATCCTGCTCACCCATACGCCGACTTTCGATATTTACGGCCTCGATGCCGAAGTTCTCGGGGCTGAGATCGTTACCGTATCCGACCTCGACGGCTATCGCCGCGACTGCGACGGGTTCCTTGCAAAAGTGAAGGAACTGCAGCCCAAGGTGACCGTCCTATGCAATCCGAACAACCCCACGGGCGAACTGCTGCCCCTGCCCTACGTGGAAGCCGTTCTTCAGGCCTCGGAAAATCCTGTCGTCGTCGATGAAGCCTACTTGGAGTTTTCCGGAGTGCCCAGCATCATCACCAAGCTTTCCCAATACGACAACCTCATCGTCATCCGTACCTTGTCCAAGGCCTTCGGTTTGGCGGGCTGCCGCGTCGGTTACGGCGTCGCGCAAAAAGCCGTCATCGATGCTTTGAGCCTCACAAAGCTGGTCTATAATCTGAATGTCTTGTCTCAAAATGCGGCTTTGGCAGCCTTGGAATATGCCGATGAAATCTTGGCCCATAATGTGCCGCCGACCCTGGCGGCCCGCGATGTTTTCTGCAAATCGTTGGCGGATGTACCGGAAATTACGGTTTATCCCAGTGCAACCAACTTCGTCTTAATCCGTGTCCCTGACGGGCCGGCTATGGATAAGGCTCTTCGCGATGCCGACATTTCCGTCCGCTCTTATAAGGCCGGCAACCTTAAAAACTGCCTGCGGATTACCATTACGACGGAAGACGTCGTCAAAAAGGTCGTCGCTGTTCTGAAGGAAGGGGTGAAGAACGATGCGTAGCGCTCAAGTTGAACGGGAAACGGCGGAAACGCAGATTGCCGTATCTCTCAATGTCGACGGGTCCGGAACTTTTGGCGGGTCGACGGGCATCGGCTTTTTCGACCACATGATGAACCTTTTGGCCTGCCACAGCGGCATGGATATTACCCTTCACGTCCACGGCGATCTCGATGTCGACACGCATCATGTCCTGGAAGATTTGGCCATCGTCTTTGGCGATGTTTTGACCAAGGCTTTGGGTGACAAGAAGGGAATTCACCGTTACGGCATGTTCTACTGCCCTATGGATGAAGCTTTGACGCGGGTCGTCATCGACCTCAGCGGCCGGCCGTACCTCGTCTACGATGTGAAGCTGAAGGTAGAACGAATCGGCGCCTTTGAAACGGAAATGCTCCGGGAATTTCTCTACGCCCTCTCCGTTCACGGCCGCATGAACCTTCACGTGACCAACTTATACGGCGAAAACGCCCATCACATCGTCGAGTCGGTCTTTAAAGCCTTGGGCCACGCCTTGAAGGAAGCCGTCCGCATTGACGGCGATGAAAACAGTGTCTTATCGACAAAGGGGGTGTTGTAATGAAGATTGCCGTTATTGACTATGAAGTCGGAAATCTGGCCAATGTATATAATGCCTGGAAGCGCCTCGGCATCGAAGCTTCCATTACCCGCGATGCGGCTGTCATCCGCGATGCCGACCTCATCGAACTCCCCGGCGTCGGTGCCGTCCGCGATGCCATGGGAAATTTGGAAAAATTCGACCTCATCCCCCTCCTTCAGGAACAAGTGAAGGCCGGGAAGTTCTTTATGGGCGTCTGCCTGGGGATGCAGCTCCTCTTTGAAAAGAGCTTTGAAGACGGAACACATCCCTGCTTAGGTTTTCTGCCCGGTGATGTCGTACCCTTCCACACTAAGCTGAAGATCCCTCACATGGGCTGGAATGCCTTGGAGTTTCAACAGGACCACTGGCTTAAGAAGGACCTTCCAAAGGAACCTTACGTCTATTTCGTCCATTCTTATCATAAGTCACCGGCGACGACGCCCGATGTCATTGCCACGGCGGACTACGGCGAATCGGTGCCGGCCATCTGCGGCCTGGACAACGTTCTGGGATTCCAGTTCCATCCGGAAAAGAGCGGCCGTGTAGGCGAACAGCTCCTTAAAAATGTCATCGATTACGTTACGCAGGAAGGATGAGACCATGATTGTATTTCCCGCTATTGATATCCAAAACGGCCGTGCCGTCCGCCTGCGCCAAGGCGTAAAGGACGACAGTACGACCTATTTTGACAATCCCGTTGAAGCCGCCGTAAAGTGGGCTGATGAAGGCGCTCTCTTTCTCCACGTCGTCGATCTGGACGGTGCTTTTTCCGGGAGTCTTGCCAACGCCGCGCTTATCGGCGAAATTTGTGAAGCCGTCGATATTCCTGTCGAAGTCGGCGGAGGCATCCGTAGTGAAGAAGCGATTGAAACTTATTTAGAGGCCGGTGTCAACCGGGTCATCATAGGCTCTAAGGCTGTAGAAGATCCGGATTTTATGGCCGCCATGGCTAAAAAGTACGGCTCTTCTTTGGCCGTATCCATCGATGCTAAGGAAGACGTCGTCGCTACTCGCGGCTGGGTCGACGGCAGCGATAAACGCGTTCTGCCTTTTGCTCAGTCCATGCTGGACCTCGGTATCAACACCCTGATTTATACCGATATCAGCCGTGACGGCATGCTGACGGGCCCGAATTTTACCATGCTCGGCCAGCTCCAGCAGCTGCCTTACATCCGCCTCATCGCTTCCGGCGGCATGAGCAGTATCGATGATTTGAAGAAGCTGCAGTCCATGGGCATCTACGGAGCTATTACCGGAAAAGCGCTGTACGAGGGGAAGATTACCATGGCTGAAATCCGCAGTTTAGGGGGGATGTAAGATGTTGGCAAAACGAATTGTGCCCTGCCTCGACGTCCGCAACGGCCGCGTCGTCAAGGGCCGTCAGTTTAAACACCTGCAGGATGTCGACGATCCGGTCAGTTTGGGGAAATTCTATTCCGACCAGCTGGCCGACGAACTCGTTTTTTACGATATTACGGCGACCCATGAAAAGCGCCAGATTTTTCTCGACGTCGTCCGCGCCGTGGCCGAAACGATAACCATACCCTTTACAATCGGCGGCGGTATCAGAAGTATCGACGATTTCCACCAGGTACTGCGGGCCGGGGCCGATAAAGTGTCAGTCAACTCGGCAGCTGTCCTGCGTCCGGAGTTGATTCGTGAAGCCGCCCAGCGCTTCGGCAGCCAGTGCGTCGTCCTATCTATCGACGCCAAGCGCGACAGTCATGGCAGCTGGCAGGTATACGTCGAAGGGGGCCGCAAGAATACGGGCATCGACGCCATGGCCTGGGCTAAGCAGGGCGTCGCCTTAGGGGCCGGCGAAATCTGCATGAATTCCATGGATGCCGACGGGGAAAAGGCCGGCTTTGACTTGGAATTGAACCGCCGCCTGGCAGCGGAACTTCCCGTGCCGATCATTGCCTCCGGCGGGGCCGGTACGATGCAGGATTTCAAGGACGTCTTCGATACCGGCGTCGATGCCGCCTTGGCAGCTTCGGTATTTCACTTTGGCCAAATCGACATTCCCGATTTAAAGGTCTATTTACAGGAACAGGGAATTCCCATGAGAGGGGCAGAAGTATAAATGGATAGTGTATCGATGAAAGATATAAAATTTGACAGTCGGGGACTGGTCCCGGCCGTCGTCCAGGAAGGCTGCAGCGGGAAAATCCTGATGGTAGCTTATATGAATGAAGAAGCCCTGCGGCGCACCGTTGAAATCGGTGATGCCTGGTATTACAGCCGCAGCCGAAATGAACTGTGGCACAAGGGCGAAACGTCGGGCCATTTTCAGCGCGTCCGCTCCATTGCCGTCGACTGCGATGCCGACACGATTTTATTGACTGTCGATCAAATCGGCGCCGCCTGCCATACAGGCCATAAATCGTGTTTCTTCCGCGCTATGACGGAATGGGAAAAAAGCTATACCGGAAGCCTGTCCATCTTGTCCGATCTCAGTCAGGAAATCAGTGATAAACGGGTTCATCCGACGGAAAAATCCTACACGTCCTACTTGCTGCAGACGGGTATTGATAAAATTTGCAAGAAAATCGGCGAAGAGTCGGCCGAAGTCATCATTGCGGCCAAGAACGCCGATCCCGTTTCTGATGATGACTCCGAAAAAGCTGCCGACCTTCGACTCGAAGTCTGCAAGGAGTCGGCTGACTTACTGTATCACCTGGCTGTCTTGTGGGAAGATACAGGGGTTACGGTCAACGACGTCATGAAAGTATTGGAAGAACGGTCTCATGTCAAGGGGAATAAGAAGACCGTCGGCCATTTAGATAAGACGTTTTAAGAAAAAGGAGTCTTATGAAAAAAGTAATTTTTGACGTCGACGGCGTCTTACTCAGTGAAAAAAGATATTTTGACGTATCGGCCCTGGTCCTTTGGGAATGGTACGGAAGTGATCGGTACATGAATTTAGGCCATGAATCGATTACGGCCGATCTCAGTGATGACGCCATTGACAGCCTTCGCCGGCGGTTTTGGAAGGACGATGTCATCTTACTGTGGCTCAAGAAACACGGCGTCAACAGCAACTGGGACATGGTTCACGCCCATTTGGTCGTCACCTTGTGGATCCTTTTAGAGTCTTATAAGGGAGATCGCCGTATCGCCGATATCACCTTAGATAGTCATGACGAGATCCGGCAGCTGGGAGCGTTATTACAGGAGTATGACCTGCCGACTGCCGATGACGTCTATGAGCGTCTGGCTGAAGCCGTACCGGATGAGGCCGGTAAGGACGATGTCTTTTCGTATCTGACGGAAGCCGTTGCTGCGTCGCTGGGCGAGGGGACGAGGCAGTGGACGCCCCTTCATTCGCCCTTATGGGAGTTGGCTTTTGAAGCCTTCCAGGACTGGTACTTCGGCGATGATCTCTATGAGCAGACTTATGGGAAAAAGCCTTATGCGCCGGGAAAGACGGGCTTTCTCACGCGGGAAGAGCCCTTGGGTACGGTCGACGGCATCCGCTCGATGTTTCGCGAGCTCAAACGCCGGGGCTACGACATCGCTATCGCGACGGGGCGGTCGCGGGCAGAAATGGAAATCCCCTTCCGTACGTATGGCTGGCTGGCAGAATTTGATGAACACTACGTGGCAACCTACAGTGACGTCGAAGAAGCTGAAGGCATGCTGCACCTGTCCCTCGATAAGCCGAATCCTTTCGTTTATTGTTTGGGGGCCTTTGGGAAAGATAAGGCTCACTACGGCGACTATGTGAGCCGCATGAAAGACTTTAAAGAAGGTACGTACTATGTCGTCGGCGACTCCCTGGCCGATGTGTGGTGTGCCAAAGCCTTGGGTGCCGTCATGATAGGGACTTTGACCGGTATCGACGGAGCCGATGCCAGAGCTATGTTTGAACAGGAACGGGTTTCCCATGTCGTCACGGCTGTTGAGGATATTTTAGATATTTTAGTATAGGACTTATGTATGAAGATTACAGAAATTGAAGTCGGGAAAATTGCCATCCCCTTAAAAACACCTTTCATTACGGCCCTGCGCCGCGTCGATGTGGCTGAAGACTTAGTCGTAAAAGTTCACACCGATGACGGTCACGTCGGCTACGGCAATGCGCCGGCAACGGTCGTCATTACCGGCGACAGTCACCAATCGGTAGCAGCTGCTGTACAAAACGTCATCGGGCCGAAACTGATCGGCATGGACATTGACGACCGCGAAATCATTTTAGAGACGATTCAAACGGCTATGGTTCACAATACGTCGGCCAAGGCGGCCCTCGACATCGCCGTTCACGATCTCTTCGGCCAGCACTACGGCCTGCCCCTCCATCGCTTTTTTGGCGGCCGCCGTCAGCGCATCGCCTCGGACCTTACGATCAGCGTCAATCCTCCGGACGTCATGGCAGCCGATGCGGTAAAAGCCGTTCAGGACGGGTACCATCATTTGAAGCTGAAAGTCGGCATCGACAGTGCCGTTGACTTCCAGCGCGTCGCCGCCATTCGACAAGCTGTCGGGCCGGATATCGCCATCCGCCTCGATGCCAATCAGGGCTGGAAGCCCAAGGAAGCCATCCGCCTTATCCGGAAAATGGAAGACGCGAACCTTGCCATTGAGCTCGTCGAACAACCGGTACGGGCATCAGATTTTGAAGGCCTGAAGCAGGTAACAGATCATGTCGATACGCTGATCATGGCTGACGAATCGGCCTTCAGTACGAGCGATGTATTTCGCCTCTTGACCATGCGGGCCTGCGACTTGCTGAATATAAAGCTCATGAAGGCCGGCGGCCTCGGACCGGCGGCTAACATTGCGGCCATGGCGGACGCTGCCGGTGTCGAATGCATGATGGGCTGCATGCTGGAATGCAAAATTGGCATCACGGCGGCAGCGGCCTTGTCGGCCGGGACGGCAGTCATTACGAAAAATGATTTGGATGCAGCCGACCTCATGGCGGCAGACCCGATTCACGGCGGCATTACCTATGATGGGGACCGGCTCGTCCTCTCGGAACGGCCGGGCCTTGGAATTGAAAATGTTGAAGGCTGGACCCTTTTTTAACGGAAAGGGGCCGGCTTTTTTCAGTTGACACGATGGCTGACATTTTTTATAATAAAAAAAGTATCATACAGTTTGTTAAAGAACCCTTCCGGCTTGTGCAGCAGGTCTGAAGGGTTCTTGTACGATGAATCCATTTATGAATCGAGGAGGATACATGCGTTTACGAAGAAAACCGTGGATTGACGAGGCTATCAAGGAGTACAGTGATTTTCTCCACCTCGACGATTGTCAAATCTATAAGGGGAAGTGGCATACGCTCTTTGACTCCCCGGAAGCGCCGCTGTGGGTAGAACTTGGGACCGGCAAGGGAAACTTCATTTCCCAATTGGCTCAGCTTCACCGCGATGTCAACTTCATCGGCATTGAAATCCAGGCCGGCGTTCTCTATTATGCCGGTAAGAAGTGCGCTGATGCCGAAGTCAATAATGTGCAGCTCCTGCGCTTTGATGTCGCTCGTTTGGAGGATATTTTTGAGCCCGGAGAAGTCGACCGCTTCTTCATCAATTTCTGCGACCCCTGGCCTAAAAAACGCCATGCCAAACGACGTCTGACCTACCGCAGCTTTCTCGACCGCTATGCCCGCCTCTTAAAGGAAGGCGGCAAGATTTACTTTAAGTCCGACAATGCCGGTCTTTTCGATTTTACGCTGGAAGAATTTAAAGCCTGCGGATGGCCCTTGTCGGAAGTGACCTATGATTTGCATAACAGTTCGGTATTGAATGAAGCGATGACCGAATATGAGGCTAAATTCAGTGCCAAAGGACAGCCTATTTTTCATTGTGTTGCCACACGCCCACAGGAAGTGATAGCTCATGTTGTCGAAACAGATGAATGCCGAAACGAAGGCCCGGAGGAGTAATCTCCTTTGGATGCTGGCCTCCATATCCCTCTTGATTGTCATCGGCTTGGAAAATATCCTCAGCTCGACCTTTGTCCTCGACGAAGGGGCATCCCTGTCCGGGTATTTAGGCAAGCAGCTGATGTTTTTAGGCGCCGGTCTTGTCGCTGCCCGGATCCTTTGGGGCAGGGGATATCAGTTTATCCGCCGCTGGTGCAGTAAGTTCGCGCTGTTTAATATCCTTTGCCTCATTGCTGTTAAATTCGTCGGCATTACCGTAAACGGCGCCCGGCGCTGGCTGGGTTTCGGAGCCGTCTCTTTTCAGCCGTCGGAATTTGCCAAGTTGGCAGCTATCGTAACGATGGCCGCAGCCATTGCTTTTTATTTAGAGCGCCATGGCAATAAGGAATTGATGTCTCTTCATTTGCGGAACATCTTTCCCATCGATAAGTTGGAACGAAAAATTCCTTTTGGGAAGCGGCTGTTTAGGCTTTTTTTGCATCGCTACGGCCTGTTTGCTTTTTTTCCGACCCTCTTTTTTGCCTTCTTGGTCTTACTGCAGCCCGATGCCGGGACGGCTATCGTTATCTTTCTTCCCGTCCTTATGATGTTTTTTTGCTGCGAACTTACGGTGATTCACACTAAATTTTCGACGAAGCAGCGCATTGCTTTTGGACTTGCTCTTGTCGCCATTATTGCCCTCTTCGTCTATCTTTTTGCCCACTCCTACCAGATGATGCGAATCGTTACTTGGTGGGATCCCTGGCCCTATAGTCAGAGCAGCGGCTACCAGACGGTCCAAAGCTATATTGCCGTCGGCTCGGGCGGTGTCTTTGGTCAAGGCATGGGGACCGGGATCAGTAAGTTCAATTACCTTCCGGAAGCCCATACCGACTTTGCCTTTGCCGTCATCGCTCAGGAATGGGGCCTTATCGGGGGCGTTGTCGTATTGTTTTTGTTCTGCAGCCTCTTGTCCGTCGGTGTAAAGACGGCTGTCCGCTGCCGCGACCGGTTTGGCACCTTCCTGGCTTTGGGGATTACCTTTTCTCTCTGCGGACAGGGCCTTATCAATATGGCTATGGTTACGGGCGTTGTCCCCGTCGTCGGCGTACCGCTGCCCTTTATCAGTTATGGCGGCTCTTCGCTTATTTTAAATATCATTTCGGCTACCTTTTTACTGCGCATCAGTTATGATAATTTTTGTGAAGCCGAAGCAGGGCAGAATGAGCCCGAACAGGAGCCGTTCTGACGGGCGGCTCCCAGTAAAACCTGTTTTTATAAGAATATCTGTCTTTAATGGGAGGAGATTGCATGCAACAACATAGGGTTATACACGTAGAAGAACGGCTTCCCTTACTGCCGACCATTCCTTTGAGCCTGCAGCATTTATTTGCCATGTTCGGTTCGACGGTATTGGTACCGTTCCTGCTTCATGTCGATCCGGCGACGGCTCTTTTTATGAACGGCGTCGGCACCTTGTTGTACCTGACTATTTGTAAATGGCGGCTGCCGGCCTATCTCGGCTCCAGCTTTGCTTTTATTTCTCCGGTCCTGGCGGTTACGGCTGCACCGGGCATGACCTATGGCGATGCCCAAGGGGGCTTCATCGTCTTCGGCCTGTCCTTTATCGTTCTGGCAGCTGTTGTCGACCGAGTAGGGACGAAGTGGATTGACGTCCTGTTCCCTCCGGCTGCCATGGGCTCCATCGTCGCCATCATCGGCTTGGAACTGGCACCCTTAGCTATGAACATGTCAGGCTATATGGGCGAAGTCCAGGGCATGTCCAATGAAACGGCCATGATCATCTCGACCTTTACCCTTATCGTCACCATTTTGACGACTGTCCTCGGCCGCGGATTTATCGGTATCATTCCTATCCTCATCGGTGTCATTGCCGGTTATATCCTGTCCTTCTTCATGGGGGTCGTCGACTTGACCCACGTACAGGAAATGCCCTGGTTTGCCCTGCCGACCTTCTACAAGCCGGAATTTAACTTCAGTGCCATCATGATGATTATGCCGGCCTTGTTCGTCGTCCTGGCTGAACACTTGGGCCATCTCTTCGTTACCAGTGATATCGTCGGCCGCGATCTTATTGCTGATCCGGGCCTTCACCGCTCGCTCTTCGCCGACGGCGTATCCAACGTCCTTTCGGGCCTCGTCGGTTCGACGCCGAATACGACGTACGGTGAAAATATGGGCGTCATGGCCATTACCGGCGTATACAGCACCTGGGTCATCGGCGGCGCTGCCATCTTTGCCATCCTCTTTTCTTTCATCGGCAAGATAGCGGCTCTCATCCATGCCATTCCGACTCCGGTCATGGGCGGCGTCTGCATCCTCTTGTTCGGCTTCATTGCCGCATCAGGCCTGCGAATGCTGGTTGAAAAGAAAGTCGATTATACTCGTTCGAAGAACCTTATTTTAACGGCAGTCACCATGATTTCCGGTCTCAGCGGTGCTACCGTTGTCCTCGGACCGGTCCAGCTCAAGGGTATGGGCCTGGCAACGGTCGTCGCCATGATCATGAGCTGCGTCTTCCTATTCTTTGAAAAAATCCATTGGGCCAACGAAGAATAAAAAAAGTATCTTCCCATTGGTCTGTAAGGGCTGCTTTTGGCGGCCCTGGAAGGAGATATTGTTATGAAGATTAAACCACCGAAAACCCGCGATGATTTAATCGCCCTGCTGAGTCTGACTGATCCCGACGAGCTGCAGGAATTGTATGATGCGGCCTATGCCGTCAAAGCGGAAAACGTCGGCCGCGTCGTCTACTATCGGGGACTCGTCGAGTTTTCCAATTACTGCATTAAGGATTGTAAATACTGCGGCATCCGCAAGAGCAACGACGAAGTGGAACGCTTCGATACGCCGCGGGAAGACATCCTCGATATGGCACGCTGGGCCTATGAAAATCAATACGGCTCCTTGACCATCCAGTCCGGTGAACGGCAGGACGAAGCCTTTATCGATTACGTCGAAGGCTTGATTCACGATATCAAGGCCTTGAGCAGCGGTAAGCTGGGGCTGACCCTCTGCGTCGGCGAGCAGACGGAAGAGACCTATCGCCGCTGGTTTGAAGCCGGCGCTCACCGCTACCTGCTGCGCATCGAGACCAGCAATCCCGCCCTCTACGCGACCCTTCATCCTGATGACGGCCACCATAAGTGGCAGGTCCGCAAGGCTTGCCTTGAAAGCCTGCGCCGCATCGGCTACCAAGTCGGAACAGGGGACATGATCGGTCTGCCCGGTCAGACCGTCGGCGATTTGGCAGACGACATCCTCCTCTACCGCGACATGGATATCGACATGATCGGTATGGGACCCTACGTCGTTCACCATAATACGCCGATTGGAAAAGCCGTCCTTGCCAGCGGCATGGACAGCAAGGAAGAGCAGCAGAAGCGACTGGAAATGGGTCTCAAAATGATTGCCGTTACCCGCCTCTTTTTGCCTGACGTCAATATCGCCGCGACGACAGCCCTGCAGGCCCTGCATCCCTTAGGCCGTGAACTGGGCTTAAAGGCCGGGGCAAACGTTCTCATGCCCATCGTTACGGTTCCCAAATTCCGGCCGCAGTACCTCTTGTACGACAACAAGCCCTGCGTCGATGAAGTACCGGACCAATGTAAAAACTGTATCAGTGCCCGCGTCGCCTCCGTCGGCGATACGATCGGTTTCGGTCAGTGGGGAGATTCGCCGCACTTTTTCCACCGCAAGTAAGGCTGGAAAAGATCTGCCTGGCATGCGGATAAGGTATATAGGTATATAAAAAAAGCAGGTCCCTTTAGGGACCTGCTTTTGTGATTGGCGGAAAGGGTGGGATTCGAACCCACGGTGCGTTGCCGCATCACTAGTTTTCAAGACTAGCTCCTTAAACCACTCGGACACCTTTCCACAACGAAAATATTATAGCAAAGTTTTGACAACTCCGTCAAGGTCGGCAGGGATACTTGATAATTGACGATTACATGGTATATAATTAGATGTATCTTTATGTCTAAATGATTTTGTTTATAGAAAAGGGGCTGTGATAATGTATCACATAAGTGTTTTGACAGGACGTCAGGATGAAGATGATTTTGGAGAGAGACTGCGCGATGTAGCGCGCGTTGAATATTGTCCTCCGGGAGATGAAGATGAATTAGCCGACAGGCTGCATGATACGGATGTCATCATCTGCCATGCCGAACCGATTACGGCTTCACTCCTTGAGGAACTCGATGACTTGAAACTCATTGTCGTCTTATCGACCCGGTCTGATAACGTCGACATAAAGGCGGCTCATGAAAAGGGCGTCATGGTCATCAATAATACTTCCTATTGTGTCGACGACATTGCCGATCATGCCTGCGCGATGATCTTGGCCTTGATTCGTCAACTTCCGGAATATCAAAGCGATATTCGGACCAACAACCGTTGGGAATTCGGGTCCGTCTCCTGGCCGCTTCACCGGGTCAGCAAAAATCTCATCGGTCTCGTCGGGTTCGGCCATGTAGGCCGTGCCGTTGCTTCGAGATTGCAGGCCTTCGGATGCAAAATCCAGGCTTACGATCCTTTCGTCAGTGAAAAGTTCATGATGGAAAGCAGCGTCCGTCCCGTCGATTTTGATAAACTTCTTCAGACTAGCGACGTCGTATCACTGCACATGCCGCTGAACGAATCGACACGCTATATTTTTCAGGATGAACAATTCGAAGAAATGAAGGAAGGGGCGATGTTCGTCAACTGCTGCCGCGGCGGTCTGGTTGATGAAGCGGCCCTGTACCACGCCGTCGATGACGGCCATATCCGCAGTGCCGCCCTCGATGCCCTGTCGACAGAACATCCGAGTCCGATGCTGCTGAAAATGATTGCCCGGCCGGAATTTTTATTGACGCCGAGCGTCAGCTTCCATTCCGTCGAAGCGGTGCGCGATGTCCGCGACGATGCCGAACGCTATATCCGGCTTTTCATGGCCGGTCACTATGATGAACTGCCCGTAGTTACCCTGCGGGACGGCGAATAATCTCGAGAGGGGCTGTACGATTTGCGCATCTGGAAATTGGCCTGTATGGCTCTGTTGAGCTGTCTCATACTGGCAGGCTGCGCGCTGGAAAATAAAACGGCTGACACGCCCGGGGCGGAGCAGGTTCCTCCCCGGGAAGTTGCCATGGCCGTACCGGAACAGGGGATTCCTGTTCTGATGTACCATATGATAGGCGACGTTCCGGATAATGACGCCGTTCTGTTAGAGTCTCATTTCCGGGAACAGATGAAATTCTTGAAAGATAACGATTTTCATCCCCTGACCATGGATCAGCTGTACGACTATGTAGCCAACGGCAAGCCCGTACCGGTCCGCCCGGTCGTCCTCACCTTTGATGACGGCTATCCCGATACGTACCGCATCGTCATGCCGATATTAAAAGAATACGGCTTTGCCGGGACGGTCTTCGTACCGACCTATGATACCGACCAGGGGACGCGCATCAATTGGCAGCAGGTAAAGGAAATGCAGGCTTCCGGCCTTACCATCGCTTCCCACAGCTATCGCCATGAGCGGGCGACGGAGATGTCGGGGAGTACCTTTGCGGACGAAATTAAAAAGAGTCAGGCCGAGTTGAAAGAGCAGCTCGGCATTACCAATGAATACTTCTGTTATCCCTATGGCGGATATACCCGGGAAGCCGGTGACGTCCTCAAGGCCGCCGGCATCAAACTGGCCGTGACCATGGATCCGGGCTGGGCTAAATACGGGGATAATCTGTACGCCGTCAAGCGAATTTGGATCGGCAATGCTGTCGATATAGAAAACTTTAAGCAGCGCGTCACGACACCGCACTACGAAGAACGTTAACTTTATTTTTTCGAGGTTACATATGAGGAAACACGTAAAAGAAATCGGTAAGTTTTTTATCTTTATCGCCATTTTTTTCTCCCTGACATCGCCCTTTGTCGTCCTCTTCGGACCCTTCGACAATTTGAAGCGCACCGTTGTGGGCGCCATCTTGAAAAGCCGCCATCCGCAGTACATCACGTGGCTTTTTACGCAGGAAGAAATCGATGAAATCTTAGGCGGTATCAGTTCGACGCCGAAGCAGGAGCTGTTTAATTTCAAGGCCCGCACGGACTCGACGCTTACCCTGAAAAATATCGATTCCAGCCGATTTAAGGGCTTCTTGCTGGAAGTTCCCGACCCCCATCGCCTGCAGGTCGCAACGGCAGCCAATATGGATGAAAAGGGCGATACGACGAGCGGCATTGCCGAACGCGTCGGTGCCGTAGCAGCTATTAATGCCGGCGGCTTTTATGATGCCAACGGGACCGGTACGGGCCGTCAGCCTTACGGCTTCATCATTCATGACGGGAAATACCTTCTCGGTCAGAACTCTTCCGATGATGAAACGAATGAATTCGTCGGCTTTACCTCCGGCGGCAACCTCATTGTCGGCAACTATTCTAAGGCTGAACTGAGAGAAAAGGACGTCGTCGAAGGCATTTCCTTCGGACCGGCCCTCATCGTCAATGGTGAAAAGATGATTACCCACGGCGACGGCGGCTGGGGCGTCGGACCGCGTACGGCCATCGGCCAGCGTAAAGACGGCACAGTACTGCTGCTGGTCATCGACGGCCGTCAGCCCGGCTATTCTGTCGGAGCGACCCTGCGTGACCTGCAGAACATCCTGTATGAAGAAGGGGCCGTCATTGCAGCCAACCTCGACGGCGGATCCAGCTCGACCTTATATTATAATGGCAAAGTTATCAACAAACCGGCGGACCTCTTGGGTGAACGCATGATTCCGACGGCGTTCGTCGTCAAGTAGGAGGGCAGGCTATGAGAATACGAAAGTTTATCGCCGTCTTTGTGGCCGGTATTGCCGTCCAAGCCGGCATTTATATTTATCTAGATCAAGTCTTGTTTGCGCCGACGTCGGATTTTCAAATCGGCGGTACGACTCAACAGGAAGCTATGGGCGACGGCACGGAAACGAATGGCCGCAGCTTCTATTCCTATGACAAGCGTTTCATGGCGACCATCCTCGACGATAAGGTCACCATCTATGAGGCCGGGAAAAAGAACGATCCCCAGCGCATCAATCTTCACGGCCGCAATGTATCTTTCTTTGAATGGCTCCCGGACCGTAACCTGGCTATCTTTGCGACCTATGGCCGCGACAATGAGACCGGGGAATACGGTGTCTATATCGCCCAGTACAATCCGATTTATCCCGATCGAGAATTAGATACGCCTATTGAAGATGCACCGGCAGACAGTAAAATTGTCGACGTCGCCTATTCGACGGCAACGAACGTCGTCTACATGAAGCTTCAAGTCGGCGAAGACCGTTACCGCATTTACCGGACCGACGCCAACTACGATACGCGGCGTATCCACGTCCAGGCTGAAAATATCGGCCGCATCGCCGTATTCTATGACTCGGATACCTTCTTCTATGACAACCTCAAGACGGGTGTCGTCTACATGCTCGATGGGGCTACCAGCAGCTGGCGTGAAATTTCGCCGAGCGGTGATTTCCGGCTCATCGGCCTTGACGGTCAGGAAATCTATATCGCTGAAATGAACCGCAGCGATAAAGTCATCGCTGCTTATCGCGGCCGCTTGGGCGTAGGCTTTAAGAAAATTGCTACCTATCAGACTCCGGAAGACTTCAACAGCATCACCTTAAACAGTATGCATGAAGCGTCGGAAAAGTCCGATAAAATGGAAAAGGAATAGGTGATTGGCCTTGGCAAAACATAAGATTCCTAAGAATCGTTCAATTGAAGATATGTTTAAAGGTGTGCAGGAAGAAGCTACCTTTGAAACGACGGGCTGGGAAGACGATGATGCAAGTCCTCGCCGTCAATCTGTCCGCAAACCGTCAGGAAAACAGACGGCCGGTGATTTTCGCCGCCAGTTCTTTACCGATGACCTTCAGGAAAAAGTGGGGTCCATCCTCCTCGATATCAAGATGGCCTATTTTAAAGACGGAGTCGGTGACATTTCTCTGGAAGTCGTGAAAGACGGCCGCAATGTGGTCATCAAAACGGCCCCCAAGACCAGTAAAAAACTGCGTAAATAGCTTCGCCGCCGATCGTCGTTGAAGGAGGCTTGGCCATGGAACACACGGACTTAGAAAAACAGTTTCACTGCGGCCCCATTACGGCTGTATATGAAAATTCAAAATGGTTTTCCGGATTTATGAAAGTCTTGTTTCTCCTAGTGGCCATTTACTTTTTCTGGCTCATGATGGGTGAAACCCACCTCGTCGAGCATCTCGACAACTGGGCCGTCCTGGCATTCTGTCTGTGGCGCATCCATCGGCAGAACGACGCCATGTGCTATGTGGCGGAAAAGGGAATTATCGTCCGCCGCCAGTTCCGCTCCCTTCACGAATTTTATGACGACCAGTTTCACTCTGATCGAAGCCTGGTATTTTTGCCTTATAAGGATATCTTTGTCATCGGTGATACGTGGCAGGAAATCCAATTGGGGCAGGCTGAAGAAGGTGGGCTCGTCGTACTCCCTGTCCGGCTCCAATTCCTGTCGAAGCGGAGCAAACAGCAGATTATCGACACCATTAAGGACAGGCAGGACAAGGGTGATGAAGCGTAACGGAGCGCTTTATTCAAGATATGCATCAATCAGCATGGAAACATGCTGATTTTTCATTGCAAAAACCCTTTATCTTTTTAACGAAATAAAGTAAAATATGTCTTATACATCAGGATGCGGTCTTTTCCTGTATATGATGACCGCCTTTGATGAAAGTAGGGAAACTCTGAGGGTTCGGATTGAGGACCGGGAAGGGAGTTTCTGACAGCCTTTAACCGTTATGTTACCTTGTAAGGAGGAATTTACATGAATTGGAAAAAAATATTGGCTGCCGGTGCTTTGACGGCAGCAGCGGCTGCATTGCTCGTCGGCTGCGGCAGTGATACCAGCAGCCAGGCAGAACAGAAACTGCCGGATAAAATCGTCATCGGCCTCGATGACAACTTCCCGCCCATGGGCTTCCGCGATGAAGGCGGAAATCTCGTCGGCTTCGATATCGACCTGGCTCAGGAAGCTTCTAAACGCCTCGGCGTCCCTGTCGAATTTAAGCCCATTGATTGGGACAGCAAAGAAGCGGCTCTTAAGAGCAAGCAAGTCGACCTGTTGTGGAACGGCCTGACCATTACGGACGAACGGTCTCAGCAGATCGCTTTTTCCAAGCCCTATATGCACAACCAGCAGCTCCTCGTAGTCCGGGCTGATTCACCGATTACCAATCGGGAAGGCCTGGCCGGCAAGGTTTTGGGAACCCAGGAAGGCAGCAGCTCTATCGATGCCTTGGAAAAGAACATGGACTTCCAGAAATCCTTATCTAAAGTCAATAAATACGGCGACTTCGTCAACGCCTTCATGGACCTTGAAATCGGCCGTATCGACGGTGTTCTCGTCGACAGTGTCGTAGGCCGCTATTACATGACCAAGAAGCCGGGCCAGTTCAAAGTCATTGACGACAAAATGGGTGACGAACAATTCGGCGTCGGCCTGCGTAAAGATGATAATCTGCTGCGGGATAAACTCAATGATGTCTTGAAACAGATGAGTGAAGATGGTACAATGACTAAGTTGTCCCAGAAGTGGTTTAACGAAGATATTACCATAAAAGTACGGTAATCGGGAAAGATGTACGAGAAAACAACCTTTCGGTCAGATGACGCCGACAGCTCCACGCCTTGGAGAGGTCCCCGGCATGGACGGAGAGGTTGTTTTTCCGTGTTGCACACTGCCTGTGTGAATCGCCGTGCCTGAAAAGGAGCCAGCATGGATTATTTAATTCAGATTGTGCCTGCCGTCGCTGCAGGCTTGAAAATTACACTACAAATTTTTATCATTACCATCGTCTTGAGTCTGCCCTTGGGCATCGTCATGGCCGTGGCCCGTATTTCTAAAATTGCCGTCCTGCGCAAACTCATGTATGCTTACATCTATGTCATGCGCGGTACGCCGTTGATGCTGCAGATTTTGTTCATCTACTACGGCCTGCCCTTTATCATCGACGGCTTTACCCTGCCGGCTTTTCCGGCGGCAATCATCGCCTTCGTCTTTAACTATGCGGCCTACTTTGCCGAAATTTTCCGCGGCGGCATCCAGTCCATCGACCGCGGTCAGTATGAAGGGGCTAAGGTGTTGGGGATGACCTATATTCAGACCATGCGCCGCATCATCCTGCCTCAGGTCGTAAAACGGGTTCTGCCGCCGGTATCCAATGAAACGATTAACCTGCTTAAAGATACGTCTCTCGTTTACATCTTGGCCATGAACGACATCCTGCGCATTACGCGGTCTATCGTTCAGCGCGACTTCGATACGACAGCCTTCTTGGTGGCTGCTGTATTCTATCTGTTCTTTACGTTTATCCTGACCAAAATTTTCGGTTACCTGGAAAAACGCTACGCCGTCTATGATGAATAAGGAGGACGTCTTGTTATGAGTTTTATTGAAATGGACCATATCCGAAAGAGTTTCGGGAGTTTGGAAGTATTAAAAGACGTCTCCCTCCACGTCGAAACGGGGGAAGTCGTTTCCATCATCGGCCCGTCGGGGAGCGGTAAGAGTACCTTTTTGCGATGTCTTTGCCAATTGGAAACCATCAACAGCGGTTCTATCGTCGTCGACGGCAAGACCATGGCCAGCACGCCTGCCGGAAGCCAGCGCGCCGTTTACGCACCGGCTGCGGATGTTCGGGCTATCTGCCGCCGCATGGGCATGTGTTTCCAGCATTTCAACCTGTTCCCTCATATGACTGTGTTGGACAACATCTTGGAAGCGCCCCGTGTCGTCAAGAAGATGAAAACCGAGGAAATCATGCCCCATGCAGAAGAACTGCTTAAAAAAGTAGGCTTGTGGGAAAAAAGAGATACCTATCCGTCACGCCTTTCCGGCGGCCAGCAGCAGCGCGTGGCCATTGCCCGGTCTCTGGCTATGGATCCGGACATCATGCTGTTTGATGAACCGACCAGCGCCCTTGATCCGGAGTTGACCGGTGAAGTCCTGCGCACGATACAGCAGCTGGCTGACGAAAACATGACCATGGTCATCGTAACTCACGAAATGGCCTTTGCGAAAGAAGTTGCCGATCGGGTCATTTTTATGGCGGACGGCATTATTCAGGAACAAGGCAAACCGGAAGACGTCTTTGAACATCCGCAGAACGAACGGACGCAAAGCTTCCTCCAGTCCATGCTGCGGTTCTGATTTTTAGAACTGCTCGCCTTACAGGCCCTGCCGCAAAAAAAGCCCCTATCGGGGCTTTTCTTTTACATGGGGCATTCAGTGCCCCGCAGGTGGCATAGTATACCCAATCTGTGCTATAATGATTTCATACGTGAATAAGACATTATTCTATCGAAAGGTAGTGACCTAACATGACACAATTAAAATTGCGTTCAGGATTTACTTTTGATGTAACCAATCTTTACGGCCCTCAGGCCGTCACAGAAGCTGAGGTCAAAGACTTTGCACCGGTCTATACCAAAGCCCATGAAGCTGTAATGAACATGCGTAAAAACGGTACGATGCCGGGCCATCTCTCCAAAGACGGGGAACCGGAAGCCGTTCTTTTTACGCAGCTCCCGTACATCGAAGATGGCAATATCAACAGTCCGGAACGCATTTTTGCCCTTGAAGAATTGGCACGGACGACGCGCAATCGCGTCGATGCCGTCGTATTCCTGGGGATTGGCGGTTCCTACTTGGGCGGCAAGGTACTGTTTGACGTCCAGTGCGGTGAATTTTGGAATATGAAGAGCACGGAAGAACGCAACGGCTACCCGAAAGCCTTCTTTGCCGGCAACAACGTCGACTCTCATAAAATGTCCGGCCTCATCCAGTTTTTGAAAAATGACAGCCAGAAGAAGCCGAATTACACGGTCATGGCCGTCGTCATTTCTAAATCGGGTTCGACAATCGAACCGATGTCGAACTACATGGTACTGAAACAGGCTATGAGCGACGCCGGTATTTCCCTTGAAACGGTAGCTGTTACCGATCCTCACGACGGCGGCGATAAAGAAACATTGCTCCACGGCCTGGCTAAAAAATCGGGCTGGCCTATTTTCTACGTTCCCGATGGCATCGGCGGCCGCTTCAGCGTCTTTTCCGAAGTCGGCCTCATCGTCGGCGCTTTAACGGGCTTCAGCATTCGTCAGTTCCTCGACGGCGCTCGTGACATGGATCATGCCTGCCAGGATCCGGATATTTGGAAAAATCCGGCTCTCCTCAACAGTGTCCTTAAATTCCTTGCCGGCAAGAATCACGGCCGCAATCTGGAAGTTCTCATGCCCTATGCCGACACCTTGAAATCCTTGTCGGAATGGTACATTCAGCTCCTGGCGGAATCCCTCGGCAAACGCCTCGACAAACAGGGCAATGTCGTCAACTATGGCCGTACGCCGATCGTTGCTGTCGGTACGACGGATATGCACGCCCAGACCCAGGAACATCAGGAAGGCCCGAAGGATAAAGTCGTCCAGTTCGTCTCCATCGAAAACTGGCCTGATGACGTTACGGTTCCTCACCTTTACGATGAATATCCGAAGTTGGCTGCCTTCAGCGGTCTGCCCCTCAGCCAGATTTTGGAAGCGGCCCGCAGTTCCAACGCCGAAGCCCTTGCCGGTGACGGCCGTCCCAGTGCCAACTATATCATGCCGGCCATGACACCGTATCACTTGGGGGAATTGATGTTCATGCTCTGCCTGTCCATTGCCTATGAAGGCGAATTTGCTAATGTCGATGCTTTCAATCAGCCCGGCGTCGAAGTTTATAAGAAATTCCTCGGCGGCCGCCTGAAAAAATTACAGGAAGGTTAATCTATGAATGTATTAGTTACGGGCGGTGCGGGATATATCGGCAGCCACACGGTCAAGGCGCTGCTGGCAGAAGGCCATAAGGTCGTCGTCATTGACAACTTGTCCCGCGGCCATCGCGCAGCCGTTCCGGAAGAGATTCCCTTTTACGTCGTCGATATCCACGATATCGATGCCGTTCGCCGGATTCTCGAAGATATGAATATCGATGCTGTCATGCATTTTGCGGCTCACAGTCAGGTTGGCGAATCGATGGACAATCCGACCATTTATTACGATAATAATGTCGTCGGGTCCTATAGTTTGCTTGAAGCCGTTCGCCAGGCGAAGGTCAAATACTTCGTATTCTCGTCGACGGCCGCCGTCTATGGCGAGCCGGAACAGACGCCGATTACGGAAGATATGCCGTACCAGCCGACCAATGTCTACGGCCAGACCAAACTCATGATCGAAATGATGCTGGCTCAGTTCAGCCGAGCTTACGGTCTGCACTATGTGGCCCTGCGCTACTTCAATGCTGCCGGAGCGGATGGAGGCGGAGCTATCGGGGAAGATCATACGCCCGAAACGCACCTCATTCCTTTGATTTTGCAGACGGCTTTGGGACAGCGTGACAGTATTAAAATTTTTGGTACCGACTATCCGACTTCCGACGGGACCTGCATCCGTGACTACATCCACGTCACCGATCTGGCAGATGCTCACGTGCGGGTTCTTCGCTACCTGTCCGAAGGCGGCGAGTCGCAGTACTTTAATCTCGGTTCTCAGAACGGCTTCAGTGTCCGGGAAATGATTGAAGCCGCTAAAAAAGTTACGGGCCGGGATTTTAAGGTCGAAGAAGCACCGCGTCGTGCCGGAGATCCGGCAGTTCTCATTGCAGGATCTGAAAAAATCCGCCGCTTTACAGGCTGGCAGCCGACGCACAGTAAGGTAGAACAGATTATTGCTGATGCCTGGAACTGGCATCAGCATCATCCGCAGGGGTATGGCGATAAAAAATAGGGGTTTATCGCTCCTGCAAAAAGCAAGGAACGGTATCGTTCAACGTCGCAAGACATGGCTTCCCTATGTGGGGATACTTGTCTGCCTTGGCGCTGTTTGGTTTTTGTGGGAAGAGCCCCAGGGACAAGTAAACATAAAACGGGATGCCTCTCAGCAGCAAGCTGGGAAGCATCCCGTTTTTGATACGCCGGAAGAGGAGTCAGAGGCTCGCCTTGTCTACGACGTGCGGCCTGCGATACAGTATAAGCCCTTGCCCGACTTATTTGGCGGCAGTTTGCCGAAGAAGACTGCTGCCGCAGAACAAATAGGGGGACAATCCGTTTCGCCGACAGTACCGCCCGTGAAGGAAAGAAAAGTCCTTCAGCCGCAATGGACCTTGCCCACCGTTGGCGGGTTTATTCATCAAGGTCAGGAGAGCCTGGTCATTTTGCAGTGGCAGGGGAAATCGGCTGCCTGCTCTGCCGGAGAAACCTGGCAGGGCTGGTACGTTGCCTATATTAACCGACAGGCTGTAGGACTCATACGGGACGGAAAACTTTGGGAAATTCGTTTGTGATGGGGAGAAAGGAAGTGTCATGAATTTTTATACCAAAGCCTGGGCGGCGGCCGTCTGTTGTTTCCTGCCTTTTCAGGCCTCCGCAATCGATATCCAGGTGAGGGATGTCCCTGTTCGGACGGTTCTCGAAGGTCTGGCACGATCCGGCCATATTAATCTTATCGTCGATGACAGTGTAGAAGGGACCCTTTCTATGACCCTGCATGATATCAGTATCGAAGATGCGCTGCGGGCGATTTCCGACAGCAAAGGCCTTTTTTACGATGCCTCCGGCCCGATACGAACGATAACCGGACCGCGTACCGGGAAGAATGTAAAAACCTTTCATACGTGGCAGCTCCGGTATGCCGATCCGGAAGCGGTGAAGAAAGCCGTCGAAGCTGCCGTTCCCGAAGCCGATGTACGCTGTCATGGTGATACAAATACCGTCGTTGTCGGCGGGTCCATGCAGACACAGGCGGCGGTACAGGCCCTGGTCAAACGCCTCGATGTGCCGCCGCGGCAGGTTGACGTGTCTGTCGAAATTGCCTCTATTGAGGACAGCCTGCTGAAACAAACCGGCATCGAATACAACTGGTCGACCGTAGAAGGCGGTGCCGACCACAGTATTTTTTCCTTGTCCGGGACGATTCATGCTTTAGAGGAACGGGGCAAGGCTGAGATTTTAGCCCGGCCCCATATCGTCGCCAGCAACGGCAGAGAAGCGCACATCCTCATTGGCGATAAGATTCCCGTTCAGACTGAGCACCTTTCCGGCCAGGACAGGTCCATCAGTACGGCCTATGAAGAGGCGGGAATCAAATTGACCTATACGCCGCAGGTCCATCCCGATAACTCGGTGACGGCCGACCTCTTTGCTGAAGTCAGTACGCCGGTATTTGTGCCCGAGCTGAAGGCTTACCGGATTGCGACTCGTCAGGCCCGGACGACGGTACGGCTGCAGGAAGGGGAGCCCTTGGTTATCGGCGGCCTCATTCGCCGTGAAGATATTGAACATTTTCGAAAAGTGCCTCTTTTAGCAGACCTGCCTCTGATCGGGAAATTATTCCGCTATCATTATAAGTCGCATAAAAATACAGAACTGGTTTTGATTTTACGATCGAAGGTACTGCCTGATTAGTACGACGTTTTACGCCAATTTAGTCGATTTTTAGGGAAAGATTTTCTTGACTTTCATTTATTTTCCTGTATAATCTAGTTCAACAATTAATTTCCTGATAACAGTTGTGACGGAAAAAAGTAGGGCCTTTAAACTTTTCAGAGAGTATCCGGGTGGTGTGAGGATACAGGGGACGAGGCGTGAAGTTCATTCCTGAACTGTACGGCTGAACATTAGTAGGCTGTACCGGGGCGGCTGCCGTTATACGGCCATGAGTTGATCGATTCAAGATAAATAGGGTGGTACCGCGGATTTTCCGTCCCTGGGTGCCACCCTTTTTTTATTCTATCGATAAATTGGGTGGTACCGCGACTTCGTCGTCCCTTTTTAGGGGCGATTTTTTTTCGGGAAATTAAGAAGAGAGGAGTTTTTATTATGGGAACAACAGGAATTCAAATTGTCATTATTTTAGCCTATATCGGCGTACTCTTCGGCATCAGTTGGTATGTGAAGCGCAAGGCTGCGGCATCGGCCGAAGCTTATGTATTGGCTGGCCGCAGATTGACGACGCCCCTTATCATGGTATCCATCGTCGGCTTGGCCGTCGGCGGGGCCTCGACGATCGGCGTTGCCGAGCAGGCTTATAAAGTCGGCCTGTCTGCCGGCTGGTACACGGCGGCTTGGGGCATCGGCGCCATCGTCATGGGACTGACCGTTGCCAAGAAGTACCGCCGCCTCAATATTACGACCGTGCCGGAACTTCTCGAACGGTATTATGACCGCCGCAGCATGGTCGCCGGCATCGCCTGCCAGGTCTTGGTACAGCTCGTCGTCATGAGCCTCCAGTACGTTGCCGGAGGGGCCGTCCTGGCAGCCCTCATGCCGGATATCTTCACGCCGGTGACGGGCATGTTCACCAGTGCTGTCGTCTTCATCGGAATTACCCTGATCGGCGGCATGTGGTCAGCCAGCCAGTCCAATATCCTCAACGTGACCCTGCAGTACATCGGTATTACCGTAGCCGCCTTTCTCATCGTAGCCATGGCCGGCGGCATCGACATCGTTGCCATTCAGGCGCCGTCGGTGACGACGATGGATTTCTTCAGCGGTGTCGGCCCGATGACGATTGTTACCTGGATCGTCGTCTTGATTACGGTCAATATTTCCCTCCAGGCTATCATTCAGATTTCTCTTGGCGCCAAAGATGTACAGACGGCTCGCAGAGGATTCATCATCGGCGGATTGGTCATGCTTCCCGTCGGCTTCATCGCAGCGCTGCTCGGCGTCATTGCCTCGGAAATGTATCCCTCTATTTCGCCGACGACGGCTTTGCCGCAGCTTATCATGTCGCTCAATCCCTGGATTGCCGGGATTACCTTAGCTTCTTTGTGGGCAGCTGACGTCAGTACGGCCTGCAACTTACTCTTGTCGGCAGCGACCCTTTATTCTCACGATATTCATAAGCAGTTCATCGATCCCCGGATGTCGGATAAGAAATACATGGCTGTCACCCGCATTTCGGTACTCCTGTTAGGCCTTTTGACGCTGGGCTTTGCCCTCACGATCAGCGGCATCATTTCAACGCTCATGGCGGGCTTGTCGCTTATGACGGCCTTTGCGGTCATCGTACTCATGACCATGTATGCGCCGGCCTACTGCTCGCGACAGGCCGCCTTCTATACGATCATGGTCTCGATTATCGTCCTCGCCGCCTGGATGCTCGTTCCGGCCGTTCGCGTTCTGCCCCATGTCATCTATGCCGAATGGATCGTCTGCAGCCTTACTTTCTGCGGCATCAGCCTGGCATCCAAAAAGTCTATTTCGACGGAAGGCCTGTCTGAGAAAATCAGCGCACCGGCCCAGCATTAAAACCTTATTGCCAAAAGGCGTTGCCGACGGCAAACCCGAGCCAGCAGCAGAGAAAGCCGCCGATGACGTTGAATGAAAAATAGGCGGCTGCTGATAAGATGTCGCCTGTGCGGACCAGGGTCAGCAGCTCCATGTTGTACGTGGAAAATGTCGTAAAGCCGCCTAAGATACCGGTAACGAAGAAGAGTTTGACTGTCGGCGGCAGAGTGGACATTTGAGTAAAGAATACGAAGAGGAGGCCGATGCAAAAAGACCCGATGGTGTTAGCCAGAATCGTGCCGTAAGGAAGGCTGACGGCTCCGCAGCGAACTGTCAGCTGTGTGATTCCGTAGCGCAGGGCGGAACCGATGCCACCGCCGAGGGCGATGAAGATGATTTTTTCCATGAGATACTCCTTTTATAAATGCAATGAAATGGATTCAATTGACGGTATTGCCTTTTATAAGATAGCATGATGTCCCTTCAAGGGCAACCGACTGGGAGCGGATTTTCTTTTCCGTCGCTCTGTTTTTACGGGCTGCTGGCCCGTTGAAGCAATCTGTGATACAATATAGGATACCTAAGACGAGAGCCGTCTCTTCAGGCGACTTGGTGGATCTTGAAGGATTTGCACGGAAAGCTCCCTTAGCCGGGGAGCTTTTGCCGTATAAAGGGGGAATGTCGATGAGCTGGCAAGTAGAGAAGGCACTGGATGAACTCATGAGTCAGGAAACCGGTGCCGTTATCTATCCGTTTGGGACGCGGCGGGCTATGGCTATTTGTTATCCCAATACGTATGACGTTGCCATGAGCAATCTGGGGATGCAGATTATTTACCGCGAAGTAAACAGCCGTGAGGACTGGCTCTGTGAGCGAGCATTCCTGCCGGATAAAGAATTGATGAAAGTCTTTGAGAAGACCGGTGAACCGCTGGTCTCTTTAGAGAACAGGCGCCCGCTTTCGGACTTTGAAATCCTCGGCCTGTCCGTCAGTTTCGAGATGGATTATTTCAACGTACCGGCCATTTTGAAAATGGGGCGGATTCCTGTTTTAGCCGCCGACCGCGGCGACGACGACACGCTGGTCGTCATGGGAGGGCCCGTTGCCTTCTTTAATCCCGAGCCGCTGTCGCCTTTTGTCGACGTCGTCATGGTCGGTGAAGGTGAAGGCTTTATCCATGCCTTCCTCGATGCCTACCGTGAGGCCAAGGACCAGGGACTCGGGCGGCACGATCTCCTGCGCTATTTGGCGCAGCACGTGCCGGGTATCTATGTGCCGTCTCTCTACCGACATGAGTACGATGATGACGGCCATCTTCTGCGAATCGTCCCGGAAGAAGGGATTCCGGCGAAGGTAGAACGGCAGTGGCGCGAACTGACTCAGCCGGGAGAAACGGTCATTGCCACGCCGAATACGGAATTCGGTGCTATGTATCTCATTGAAATCGCCCGGGGCTGCGGTCGTCACTGTCGTTTTTGCATGGCCGGCTACTGTTACCGGCGGCCTCGCGTCCGACCCTTGGAATACGTCAAATCGGCGGTCCTGCGCGGTAAGAAATTGGGGAAGAAAATCGGCCTCATGGGGGCAGCTATTTCAGATTATCCTTATATCGATGAATTAGTCACCTTTATTCGTGAACAGGGCCTCGGCTTTTCCTGTGCCTCCCTCAGGGCTGATTCGATTACGCCGGCCATCGTAAAGGGGTTGGCTGAGAGCGGGCAAAAGACGATTACCCTGGCACCGGAAGCGGGCAGTAAACGGATGCGGGATATCATCAATAAGGGGATTACGGAAGAACATCTGCTGCAATCCATCGACCTTGCGACGGAAGCGGGAATTCGTCATGTGCGCATGTATATCATGGTCGGCCTGCCCATGGAAGAAGATGCCGATATTGAAGGCATCGCTGCCATGACCCGCCGCGTTCAAGAGCATATGAAGGCCATCGGCAATACGAGCCGCATTACTCTCAGTATCAATCCCTTTATTCCTAAGCCGCTCACGCCGTTTCAGTGGATGGCCATGACCGATAAGAAGGTCGTTGAGAAACGGCTGGCCTTTTTAAAGAAGGCCTTAAAAGATAAACAGATCGAGCTGCTCATCGAGCCCTTGCGGTCGGCTTACATCCAGGGCGTCCTGTCCCGGGGAGACCGCCGTGTCGGGGACCTTTTGGCCAAAGCCTGTGAATACGGCGGCGTCAAAGGCTGGAAGCGGGCAGCTAAAGAGCTTCATTTTGATATCGACGGATTTTTATATGACCAGCGGCCCCTCGATGCGGTCTTACCTTGGGATACCTTGGATCCCGGTTTGGTGCCGACCTATCTGACCGACGAGTTAAAGAAGGCCGAAGCCGGTGATTACACCCTGCCTTGCTTTGAGGGCTGCCGCCGCTGCCATATTTGTGGAGGCTGAAATGACCAAGTGGGTAGAACATGAAAACGGGATTTGTTGGGAAGAAAGCACGTTGTTAAAAGATGTCGGCGTCTGTCATGGCGTGACCGGACGCAGCGGCGGCGTCAGTGAAGATCCCTTTCGGTCACTGAACCTGGGCCTTCACGTCGATGACCGTGCCCAGAACGTCCTTGAGAACCGGCGACGTCTCTGTACGCTTTTGGGCTGTGATCTGCAGCGCCTTACGACGGCTAAGCAGACTCATGAGGACCATATCGTCGCTGTCGGCCCGAGTGAAATTGGCCGCGGCGCCGGAAGCTATGCCGATGCCTTTCCTCACACGGACGCCCTGATGACCAATATTCCCGGCGTACCCCTCATGATGTGCATTGCCGACTGTGTGCCGGTCATCGTGTTTGATCCGGTAAAAAGGGCCTGTGCCGTCATCCATGACGGTTGGCGGGGAACGGCAAAAAGGCTGGCGTCTAAGACCGTATTAGCGATGGAGCTGGCCTATGGTTCGAAGCCAAAAGATCTGCTGGCTTATATCGGCCCGTCTATATCGAAGGCCCATTTTGAAGTCAGTGAGGATACGGCTATGACCTTTCAGCAGTTAGGGCCGGCTTACGGCGAGTGCACCGGTAAACAGAACGGGGCCTGGGTTGTCGATTTGTGGCAGGCCAATCACCTTCTCCTGACCGATGCCGGCCTGATTCCGGAACATATCGAGACGACGACCAGCTGTGTCTTCAGGGAAGAGGAGAAATTCTTCTCCTATCGCCGTGACGGCGGCCATACGGGACGCATGGGGGCCTTTGTTATTTTGTAAAAGCAGATGAATAAATTTTTAAATATGACTAGCTTTTATAGGGCTAACTATATATAATAAAAGAAGTGTAATGTTTTATAAATACATATAATTGCATGCACGACGGAGGGATAGGCTTGATTAAGGAAAATCTTGAGGCAGTACACAAGAAAATTGCTGATGCAGCTGCCCGTGTCGGCAGAACTGACAAAATTACGCTGGTTGCAGTGACGAAAAATCATCCGGTAGAGATGATGGAAGAGGCCGCCCGGTGCGGTGTTACTGATGTCGGTGAAAATCGAGTCCAGGAAGCGATTCAAAAACTGGAAGCATTTCCGGACAACGGATTGACCTGGCATTTAATCGGACATTTACAGACCAATAAGGCGAAACATGCCGTAGAACACTTCCATCTTATCCACTCCATCGATTCGGAGCACTTGCTGAAAGCTGTGAATAAGGAAGCCGGTAAAATTGAAAAGGTGCAGGACATCCTCTTGCAGGTCAATGTAGCCCGCGAAGAAAGTAAATTTGGTATGGAAGTTGAAGATTTTCCTGCGATTTGTGAATTGGCAAAGGGATTGGATCACGTCTGTGTCCGGGGGCTGATGTGCATGGCCCCGAACTACGAAAACGTCGAAGACGTGCGGCCCGTGTTCCGCATTGCCCGCGCTTTATATGAAGATATGAAGCCGAAGTTCCCAGAAGGCCAGATCCGGTATCTGTCCATGGGGATGACCCATGATTTTGAAATAGCGATTGAAGAAGGCGCCAATGTCGTCCGCGTCGGTACGGCAATCTTTGGGGCACGTAATTACTAAGGAGGAGTATTTACTATGAAGAAAAAGAACATGTGGGATAGATTAGTAAATGTCGTAAGCGGCGTAGGCAATGTCAACGAAGACGACGAATTTGAAACGGATGAATATGAAGATGAATTGGAATATGAAGAAGAACGCGTACCGCGCCGCACTCCTGCCGTAGCACCGAGCCGTACCAGTGTCAACTATACGCCGACTCCGGCAAAACCGCTGCGCATGGTCATCGTTGAACCGGAAACCTTTGATGACTCGCAGAGCATTGCCGATTATATCCGCGACCGCAAGCCCGTTGTCATCAATTTTGAAGCGACGCCGGAAGACGTTGCTAAACGCGTCGTTGACTTCGTCAGCGGGGCTACCTATGCCATCGACGGCAATATTCAGAAGGTAGGCAAGGAAATCTTCCTCTGTGTGCCCAGCAATGTTACCGTAGACCATGGCAAGCGCGATGACTACAGCGATTTTAATGCACCGCCTCTCACGTGGAATGTCGGCGGTACAAATAATGACAACAACGGCGGCAATACACCGCTTCGTTAATGATTGAGGGATTGTTTTGAAGAATAGAGATAGAATTATCCGCTATTATCAGGGAACTGATAATGGGGAGTTAGCTGCCCGTCTTATCGATTTGGCAGACAGTGCGGCTAAGGGACGTCCGTATGCCGTCAGTGAATTCGTATCGCCCGGCGCCGTCCAGATCGGCGAGACCATTCAGGCCCATGTGCCGTCTTTGGTACTGCGTACTTCCGGCGGCTACGAAGGGGCTGAACGGGTTAAATTGGCCTTTGTCGGCGTTGACTATGACGGTCCTGTCGATTTTGGCATTACGGCTTGTAAACTGAGCTGGGATGACCGCTACCGCCTCTTAGGCCACCGCGACGTCCTGGGTTCGCTCATGGGCCTCGGCATCGACCGGGGACGCTTTGGCGATATCATCATGCAGGATGCCGGCGCCGTCTTGTTGGCGGAAACGCAGCTCGTCCCGTATTTACAGCAGAACTTTACGAAAATCGCGATGGTAAACGTGGCGATTGAAGAAATACCCCTGAGCGACATTACGCCGCGTCAGGAAAAAGTGAAAGAAATCAAGACGACTGTGGCCTCGCTTCGCCTGGATGCCATCGTTTCATCGGGATTCGGTATTTCCCGCACCAAAGCGGCCGATGCCATTAAAGGTGAACGGGTACAGGTCAATTGGCAGCCTGCCAAGGGCCCCAGCCAGGAAGTTCGTCAAGGTGATGTCATTTCTCTCCGCGGCAAAGGGCGGATGGAGCTGGCCGAAATTACCGGAACGTCACGAAAAGGCAGAACCGGCGTTCTGTTGAAGCGCTATATGTAATTCCCTTTGTACGGAGGAGATACCATGCTTACACCAATGGATATTCATAATAAGGAATTTAAACGCGGTTTTCGCGGCTACAGCGAGGAAGATGTCGATGCTTTCATGAACAATATTGCCGGTGACTACGAAAAAGTATACCGGGAATACTGCGAACTGAAAGAACGCTGTGACAGCCTTCAGGACAAGCTGACGCAGTACGAAAAAATGGAAGCTACCATGAACAGCACACTCATGCTGGCTCAACAGACTGCTGAAAATGTCAAGGTTTCGGCCCGTAAGGAAGCAGAACTGATTTTGCAGGAAGCAGAAAGCAAAAAGCAGAAGATGCTTGACGAAACGATGATGAGCCTGCAAAATTCACAGCAGGAATGGGAAAAGCTCAAAGCTCAAACGGGAGCCTATCGCGCAAAATGCCGGGCTATACTGACCAGTCAGCTGCGGCTGCTCGATGACATGGCCGCCGATGGAGAAGAAAAGACGGCCGACGTCTTAAGCCAGGTTGATGCGGCTCCGGCTGTTTCGGTCAACGAAAAGTCGGCTCAGCAGGCACGTCCCGATCAGGGGCGGAAACAGGGCAGTAAAGATGCCGACAAAGCCAAATAATACGTATTCGTGAATATGCTCTCTTTCAGGTATGACATATGTTAGACCCGGCGGGGAGTATATTTATTTATGGGAGGAACGACGATGAAGAAAATTTTCCTTTTGCTGGCAGCCTGCCTCTTTCTGGGGGTTGTGAGCCCGGCCGGTGCATATAATCCGTATGCGCCCAACCAATTTGACAGTGTTGACAGGAGTTCTTGGGAATACAAGGCTGTCTACGCCTTGTCTGAAGCCGGACTGACCGGGGCTCCCATGGAACGGTTTGACCGTTCTTATAACTTGACGCGCTATGAAGTGACGGCTATGATTGCCGTTGCCATGAAGAACCGCAGTAAGGCTACGGAACAGCAGCAGCAGTCCATTGACAGACTGGCTAAAAGCTATGCCGATGACCTGCAGTATCTTACGGATACGCCCCAAAAAGCCGATGAAATGCCAAAAGGCGTGGCGTTTGATTGGAAGGGAGCGAATCAATAATGGAAACCATCAAGATGATTACGATTGACCTCGACGGAACGTTGCTGCGAAGTGACGGAACCGTTTCGGACCACACTGTTGAGACGCTCCAAAAAGCACGTCAGAAAGGCGTCATCGTCGCTATTGCAACGGGCCGCATGTATCAGACGGCCAAGGCTTATGGCGAACGGCTGGCTTTGGGTGACAGCCCGATGCTGCTCTTTGCCGGCGGTCTGGTTGAAACGCTGGAATCGAAGAAGATTCTCTTTCAGCAGACGATTTCTCGGCAGGATGCTCAAGAATTGGTCTATTTGGCACGAGAACAGTGCTGGCAGATGCAGACCTATATTGACGACGTGCTGCGGGTTGAACTCGATGAACCGTGGATTCGTGACTATGAACGAATCACCAAGGCCAAGGCTGTCATCTGCGGTGATGACTTTTATCGGGTACAGGGAGACTGCAACAAGCTGCTCAGCCGAGGCGAACATGAAGATCTCCTAGGCCGTAAGGCCCTCATTGAAAAGACCTTCCCGGGCCGGTTCAATGTCCTTTTTTCAGATTTGACCTTTTTAGAAATCATGCCCCTTGGCGTCGATAAGGGAAATGGCATCCGACGCCTGGGAGAATATTATGGCATTGATATCAAAAATATCATGGCTATCGGCGATTCCCAAAACGATTTGGACATGCTGAGAGCGGCCGGTTTTTCTGTCGCTATGGCCAATGCGGCACAGGAAGTCAAGGATGCCGCCGACTACGTCACCTTGTCTCATGATGAAGACGGTGTCGCTGCCGCTGTCGAGAAATTTGTATTGTAAACAGGAGGTTCTTATGGACCATTTTCATTTGATTATCGTCACCGGCATGTCCGGTGCCGGCAAGACCCATGCCGTTCAAGTCTTAGAGGATATCGGTTATTTTTGTATCGACAACATCCCGCCGGTATTAATCCCTAAGTTTGCGGAATTATGCATTAAAGGCGGCGAACGAGTTCGTCACGTCGCCCTCATTGCCGATATTCGCGGCGGTGAATTTTTTGATGCCATGAGTCAGTGCCTGAAAGACCTGAAAGATTTGAAAGAAGAAGGTATTTCTTATGAAATCGTCTTTATCGAGGCGTCTGACCAGGCCTTGGTCCGCCGCTATAAGGAAACGCGCCGGGTCCATCCCTTAGCGCCTCACGGACGCATCAGCCAGGGCATTGCCGAAGAACGGAATCGCTTGGCATCTTTGCGGAGGAAAGCCGACTTTATCATCGATACGTCGAACCTGCAGCCTAAACAGCTGAAGGAAATTCTGGTCAAGCGCTATGCCATTACAGACAGCAAAAAGAGCATGACCGTTACCGTCGTATCCTTCGGATTCAAGCACGGCATGCCCATCGATGCCGATATCGTCGAAGACGTCCGCTTCCTGCCGAATCCTTATTATATCGATGATTTTCGCCATAAGTCGGGCCGTGTGCCCTGCGTGCGGGACTACGTCGAAAGTTTTCCCATTACCCAGGTGTATAAAGAAAAATGGTTTGATATGATCGACTTCCTCCTTCCGAATTATGAACGGGAAGGCAAGAGTCAGCTGGTCATTGCCGTCGGCTGCACCGGCGGTATGCACCGCAGCGTCTGCATGGCCGAAGCCATGTACAAGCACTTGCGGGACAACGGCGTCGATGTATCCATCGAACACCGCGATATTCAGAAAAACGACGTTGAAGAAGATGCGCCGGGGTACGAAGGCGAAGCGTAGGAGGTACTGTCATGCGTTTTATGAAATGGCTCCATCCGGGACTGCATATCAAGCGCTGGCTCTTTCTTTTCGGGCTGGGCATGATGTTCTCCAGCTTCGGCATCATCCTGACTTTTAACTATCAGTGGTTAGGTGAAGTAGAAGAGTGGGCCTTCCGGCTGCTCTATGAAATGACGGGACATTATAATTACACGATTCTGGCCAGTTTGGGTATCTTGGTCATCATCGTCGGCATGGCCATCATGGGCTGGGCGACGCGGCGGCTGATACGGACCATGATCGGTGTCGTCATGCCCGGTGAATCGGGGAATTTCAGCGATTTGATTTTTTCCAAGTTCCAGCTTTCAAAAGGGCCGAAAGTCGTCGTCATCGGCGGCGGCACCGGTTTGTCGGTCATGCTGCGCGGCCTCAAGTCGAAGACTTATAATCTGACGGCTGTCGTCACCGTTGCCGATGACGGCGGTTCGACCGGACGAATCCGCGAAGATTTGGATATCATTGCTCCCGGTGATCTGCGCAACTGCCTGGTTGCCATGGCTGATAAAGAAGGGCTCATGGAACAGCTCTTTGCCCATCGCTTCGGCGGTTCCGGGGACCTGACGGGACATAGTTTCGGCAACCTGTTCATTGCAGCGCTTATCGAAGTCCTCGGCGATGTCGAAGAGGCCATGGATGCGACGAGCAAGATCCTGCGCGTCCGCGGCAAGGTCATCCCTTCGTCAGCCGAAAAAATCCGCCTCAATGCCAAGATGACCGACGGCCGTATCGTCGAAGGCGAGTCGCAGATTCCCCATGCTCACGGCCGTATCAAAAGTGTCTTTACGACGCCGGAACACCCGAAGGCCATCAAGTCGGCCGTCGACGCCATCAAAGGCGCCGATGCCATCGTCCTCGGGCCGGGGAGCCTCTATACGAGCATCATGCCGAATTTGTGCGTTCCTGACATCATTGGGGCTATTCGGGACAGCAAGGCCCCTAAAATTTATATTTGCAACGTCATGACCCAGAAGGGGGAAACGGATGACTATACCGTCTCCGACCATGTCAAAGCCATCAATAAACAGGCCGGCGACAAGATTATCGACTTCGTCATCGCTAATAACGGCGACGTCGAACCGGCTGTGCTGCAGCGCTACGTGGCTCACGGCTCCCATCCGGTCATGATCGATAAAAAAGAAATCGGCGAAACCGGTGCTACCTTGATCCTGTCAGACCTTATCAATAAGGAAAACAGTGCCACTCACGATACGAAGAAACTGGCCAATGTCCTCTTTGACCTGATCAATGCCTTGCGGACTGATTTGTCACCGGAATTGCTTCACTATTATCTTAAGCGTTATACCCTTACCCACCGTTAGGAGGCGGCAGCCATTGTCTTTTGCGGAAGAAGTGAAAAATGAGATTGCCCATTACAAACCGGAGAACCCTGCCTGCCGCTTTGCTGAGCTGGCAGCCCTCCTTTGTATGGGCGGCTCACTTATTCTCGGCTCTCACGGGATGATTGGCATCGAATTCAGTACGTCGAACAATGCCGTCGCCCGAAAGGTGCTCAAGATGTGGATGGAGGCCTTTACCGTCCGTCCTGAAGTGCGGGTCCGTCAGGGACTGCGCTTGCGAAAGAAAAATTATTATATCCTGCGCGTGTCGCCGTCACCGGAAAGTACGGCGATTTTGCGCGACCTGTCCCTCTTCCCGACGGATGCGGAGTTTTCTGCCATCGACTTGCGCAAGACGGAGTGTCAGCGGGCTTTTTTGCGGGGGGCCTTTATGGGTGGAGGTTCCGTTAATCAGCCTAAAAGGGACTACCATTTGGAATTAGTGACAGGCAATGCAGCCTTTGCGGAAAAACTGCTTAAAATCATGCGCCGCTTCCGCCTGCCTGCCAAGATTACCGACCGCAAGGGCGATTATTTGGTCTATATAAAGGAAGGCAACGGCGTGTCCCACTTTCTGCAGTATATCGGGGCCTCTCAAGCGTATTTAACCTTTGAAGAGGTTCGCGTCGTAAAGGAAATGCGCAACAACGTCAATCGCGTCGTCAACTGTGAAACGGCCAACCTTCAGAAAACTGTCGATGCCGCTTTTCGCCAGCGCAGGGCCATTACCCGGATTCAGGAGTCGGGCCTCTATCAGCGCATGTCGGCTAAGCTCCGCGAGGCCGCGGAACTGCGCATGGCCAACCCCGAGGCTTCGATGAGTGAATTGGCGGCCCAGTCGGGACTGACAAAATCCGGCTTAACGCACCGTTTCAAAAAAATTGCCGATATAGCAAAACAGATAGAAGGTCAACAACATGATGAACATTAAGAAACTATGTACCTATATTGCCGGTCTTTTGACGGCCTTTATACCCCTTGGAACCTCCTTGGCGGCAGGACTGCCGGGAGTTGACGATCCCGATGTTATGAGCCGTGTCGTCGTCCAGCCTATGAAGTCTATTTCCATGACGCCGCCCATCGATACGGGGACGCTCCTCCTTTCCGACAGTCCGGAATACGCCGAAAGTGACGGTATCCTCTATGGGGATATGGTCAGTGGCGACGTGCGTCTTTACTTTTATCACGTCAATCAGCAGTCGACAGATCGAAAAATCGTAGCCATGCTCTATAACCCCCATGACTATCCGATCGATGCCATTCTTCAAGGCTATCAGTACACGCGTCCCAGTACCGACTATTATCAGGTCGGCAAAGAGCTGTCGACCCTGTATTATGAAGGCAATATGACCGTCAACAAGGTGACGGTAAAGCCTCACGACTACGCCTTGGTCGGGGAACGGCTCAATGAAGTCGTCGTTCGGCCGGATCAGCTTTTTTCGGGCATTATCAATGTCAGCCTTCCGGAACCGATGATTTTATCGTCCATGATTTTACCGACGAAAGCAGATCCGATGGCCTTTGTTCGCCAGCTCCGATATCTGCCCAGTGATTCCGTCAAACTGCGGGGAACCTTCCACGGCAAGGACCGCTTTATGAGTACCCTTACGCCTTACTCTACGGACAGCGGCATCGGGTACATCCTCTTAGCCGACGGCGTCATGGACCGCTTCCTTCAAGGAAAGGACGTCATGGATAATCGGTCGTCGGAAGATACGGGAAACTATGGCCTTGACTACACCATCCATCTGCGGACCCAGGGGACGGGAGACGTACATCTCTATTTTAATCCCCAAGGCGGTGAATATGCCGGTGTAGCCGAACTGATTTACAGCGACCCCAAGGTGGGGGAAGATAAAAAGATCGTTGAATTGCCGCGCAATCGCCATTCCATGGGGCTTAACGACCCTTATGCTATGGAATATGTCGACACCTTTCCGGCCGGGACGGATATGACCATCCATATCATGCCGCCCGGTGCAGCCAACTTGCCGGTTCGATTCTTAGTCGTGCCCGACAGTAAGCTGCAGCCTCTTCGCGAAGCCGTACAGAGCTCGCGTGAAGCGGAAGAACGGCGGGCTGCCGAAGCCAAAGCCAGACGGAAAGCGGCTCGTCGCGATACGACCATCCAGCCTGAAGAACTCCAGTCTGACAATCAGACGCCATTTACGTCTCTGAAGGACCGCATGGCAAAACTACAGGAGCAAAAGAAAAAGTAAGCATAAGAAAACAGCCATCCAGATGGATGGCTGTTTTCTTATGTTGTTGACGGTCGACACCGTTCGAATGCAAAAAGCCTTTAAGCTTTATTTATTCGGTGCTGTGCCAAACCATTTCTGATAGATCTTGTCGTACGTGCCGTCGGCTTTGAGTTCTTTCAAGGCCTGGTTGACTTGATCGGTCAGTTCCTGTTTGTCTTTGCTGATCCCCATGGCTACGCCGCGAGAGGTGATCGGAGCGCCGACGAGTTTGAGCTTGTCCTTTCCGCCCTGCTGGAGATAGTATTGGGCGACGGCCTGGTCGATGGAGACGGCATCGCAGGTGCCGGCTTCAAGTTCCATCCAACCCTGAGTATTGGTGTCGAACTCCTTGACGTTGGCACCGTGTTCACGGGCGTAGTCGGCAGCTTTGGATCCGACCTGGGCGCCGACGGTCTTGCCGGCGATGGAATCATATCCCGTAATGTCCGTATTGCCTACGGGGACGACGATGGTGTAGCCGCCCTGATAGTAGACGTCGGTGAAGTTAATCTGTTTCTTCCGTTCTTCCGTCGCATCCATGCCGGCGGCGATGATGTCGATCTGGCCGCTCTTCAAGGCCGGGATAAGGGCATCGAAGCCGAGGTTCTTGACTTCCATCTTGTAGCCCAATTTGTCGCAGATGGCCTGAGCTAAATCGATGTCGAAGCCGACGTCCTTGTCATTTTCCGTAAATTCAAAAGGCGGGAAGGTCGGCTCGGTCCCGACGATGAGGGTTTTGTCGCCCTTGGAGCCGCCGGCGGCTTGATCCGTACTGCCATTGGAACCGCAGCCGGAGAGTAAGGTCAGGGCGGCTATCGAGGCCGCTGCCAAGGTCATAACTTTTTTCTTCATCATAGTAAGTTCCTCCAATTAGGGAATAGAAAGGATGTCACTAAGGTCTTTCATGATCGCTTCGTGGGGAAGGGAGACGAATTCACTTTCCGTCGTCGTCCCTGTCGTTACGGCGGCAAAGGCGACGCCGGCATTTTGAGCTGCCTTGGCATCGATGGTATTGTCGCCAATATAGAGGACGTCTTTTTTATCCAGGCCGAAATGGTCGCAGACTCGGTTGATGCCGTCAGGGGCGGGCTTGGCATTGTCGACGTCTTCCATGCCGACGACGAGGTCGATGAGTGATTCCATGGCGTATTTTGTGAGCGTTTCATTGATCCGCGAACGGGTCTTGGTCGATACGATGCAGCAGCGGCTACCTCTTTCCTTAAGGGCTTTCAGCGTCGGAAGCGTTTCCGGATAGAGATGGGTATTGGCCGTCATATACTTGTCGGAGAAGCGGACCTTATATTCTTTGATCAGGTCATAGATGCGGTCTGAATCCGTTTCGCCGGTAAGACTTGCCATGGCATCATACATCGTCATGCCGATCGTGCGGCGAATGGCATCTTCGGGAATGCCTCGATAGCCTTCCGCGTCAAAGAGGAGCTGGAAGCACATGACGATGCCCTTTTCCGAGTTGGCCAAAGTATAATCGAAGTCGAAGATATATGTCTTATACATGGATTACATCTGAGGGTCGACGCCGAACCATTTTTTGTAGAGGTTGGCATAGGTTCCGTCGGCTTTAAGGTCAGCCAACGCCTTGTTGACCTTTTCGAGGAGGGCCGTTTTATCCTTACCGACAGCCATGGCAATACCGGCATCGGTTTTCTTGGAGTCGCCGACGATCTTAAGATCTTTGTCGCCGCCTTCTTTCAAGTAGTAGAGAGCGACCGACGTGTTGATGATGACGGCGTCACAAGTGTTGCTCTGCAGTTCCATCCAGCCCTGGCTGTTGGCATCGTACTGCTTGACCGTTGCGCCGGCTTCGGTTCCGAGGTCTACGCCCTTGGTGCCGACCTGAGTGCCGACGGTACGGCCTTTGAGGTCATCAAAACCGTGAATGGTGTCGTTATCCTTGCGGACGACGACAGAATAGCCGTCCTGGAAGTACGGTTCTGTAAAGGAAACTTGTTTCTGCCGTTCCGGCGTAGCATCCATGCCGGAAGCAATCATATCGATCTGGCCACTGCGAAGGGCCGGGATAAGGGCGTCGAAGCCGAGGCTCTTGACTTCAACCTGCATGCCCGTCTTTTCACCGATGGCGTTGGCTAAATCGATATCGAAGCCGACATACTTGCCGTTGTCCGTGAATTCAAAAGGCGGGAAAGTCGGTTCCATTCCGACGACGAGGGTTTTCTGCTCATCGGCAGCACCACTCTGATTGTCTGTTGAAGAACCACATCCGGCGAGTAAGGTGGCAGCTGCAGCCGTAGCTACCGCCATAACTAAATACTTTTTGTTCATACGTAACAACTCCTGTTCCTTTATATAAGCGGAAATATAAAATATAACTCCACATAATTATACTATAAAAGGCCACGCCTTTGAAGGAAAACTTTACGAGACCCCTGATTTTTTGCTTGACAAGGTATCCTTTGAGTAGTATACTAAACAAGCTGTCAGGGGGAAGCCCCGAACGGCCCGGCTGAGACAACAGCCGCAAGCGAAGTTTTTTGAAAGTTCTTTCAAAAACGTGCTTGACAAGCTCCTCGGAGTTTGGTAAGATAAACAAGTCGTCACTACGACGGCAGATGACCTTTGAAAACTGAACAATGAACTGAATGAACGCCAGTAAATGAATCTTTAGATTTGTTTATACCGAGTTTTACTCGGGAGTGCAGGTCATTTTCGTAAGAAAATAACCGAATCAATTCAAACGTCCGGTGTAAGCCGGACACCAAAAACAATAAGTTGAGCTAGTAAGCTCTTCCATACTATCATGGAGAGTTTGATCCTGGCTCAGGACGAACGCTGGCGGCGTGCTTAACACATGCAAGTCGAACGAGAAGAGATGAGAAGCTTGCTTCTTATTAATTCTAGTGGCAAACGGGTGAGTAACGCGTAAGCAACCTGCCCTTCAGATGGGGACAACAGCTGGAAACGGCTGCTAATACCGAATACGTTCTTTCCGCCGCATGACGGAATGAAGAAAGGGAGGCCTTCGGGCTTTCGCTGGAGGAGGGGCTTGCGTCTGATTAGCTAGTTGGAGGGGTAACGGCCCACCAAGGCGACGATCAGTAGCCGGTCTGAGAGGATGAACGGCCACATTGGGACTGAGACACGGCCC